>NZ_JAIXSV010000279.1 GCF_027484505.1 Asticcacaulis sp. | reverse complement strand
TCCCAGTTGCGGTCGTCGGTGGTGACCACCGTGCCGGTGCGCAGGCGCTTTTTGAGGGCGTCGCCGTCCTGACCGGTGATATTGACCGCCGCCTGTTGCAGGGCGACCTGCACTTCGGCGATGGGCGGGATGGGGATTTCGCGCGGCAGCACATTGTCCATCACGTGATCGTCGCGCAAATAGGCGTGGGCCAGTACGTAGTCACCGATGCTTTGCGACGGACGCAGGCCGCCGCAGTGACCGATCATCAGCCACACATGCGGGCGCATGACGGCGAGGTGGTCGGTGATGTTCTTGGCGTTGGCCGGGCCAACGCCGATATTCACGAGGCTGATGCCCTGACGGTCGGGGGACAGCAGGTGATAGGACGGCATCTGGAATTTACGCCAGGGCGAATTGGCGATCAGCTCCAGCGGGTTCGGCGTGTCCCTGGTGATGACGATGCCGCCGCAGCAGGACAGGGCCGTATAGGGGCTGTCCGGGCGCTTGAGTTGCTCCAGCGCGTAGGCGACGAACACATCGACATAGCGATGATAGTTGGTCATCAGGATGTAGGACTGGATATGCTCAGCCGGCGTGCCCGTATAGTGTTTCAGGCGGGCCAGCGAGAAATCGGTACGCAACCCGTCGAACAGAGCCAGCGGACGATGCCCCTCGGCATCCAGAAGCTCCATACCGTCGGCGACTTCGTTGCCGATCAGGGCCAGTTCGGTGGTCGGGAAGTGCCGCGCCAGATCGAAGGCCGAGACGCTGTTGAGGTCAAGGCCCGCGCCATCCAGCACGTAAGGATAGGGGATTTCCTGATCTGACACGCCGACGCTGATTTCGGCATTATAGTCGATTTGCAGCAACTCAAGCTGCGTTCGGATCTCTTCGCCGAACAGGTCCGGGCGGGTGATCGAGGAGGAATAGGTGCCGGGCCGTGAGAAGCGGGCAAAGGCGCGGTTGACGACCGGATGGCGCAGGTGCAGCGGCGCGTCGTCATCTTCTTCATCGACGCCCTTCCACACCACGATCAGGCGCGGATAGCAGTAGCGGCCCTGTTCACGGGCGGCTTTCGACGGTTTGCTGCGGTCGGTGAGATAGGCCTGAAGATCGGTTTGCAACGCCTTGACGGCGGCGACGTAGATGTCTCTCAGGCGGGCGACGGCCTCGGCGGCGGTCAGATTTTCGAAACGGTGGCTTTCGGCGCCACGAGCCGCTTTTCTTTGCTTTTCCATATTCCATTGTGCCACGCCTTTTTCCCTGTGAAAAGGCCATGGCCCACACATTTTGTAACCCGGTTACAGGCGGCGTGAGGAATTTGGATCAGAGATTCGCTTTCAGAAATGCGGCGCAGTTGGCGCGCAGCGGACCCTTGCCGCGAAACGGAAGGGAATAGGCCGCCGCGCAGTCCGAATGGCTGAGGCCCTCATAGACGATCAGTTGCGACGACGTGCCGACCTTTGTCAGCGCCGCATCGAGATTGACCGAATTGCTCAGGCGGCACACGGTGTCGGCGCGGCTGTGCTGAAGCAGGAAGCGCGTCGTGCTTTTGGTGGCGTGCTGGATCGGCTGGGTTTCCAGCGGACGCGCATAGCTGCCGAAGCTGTTGCGCGTGGCGTCCACATCGAACGGATAGAAGTCGTAGGGGCCGGAGACGCCGATGGCCACCCGTATCGGATTAGAGGCCAGCGGATCGAATTTGAGAAATTGCTCATCCAGCGCCAGCATGATAGCGATATAGGCGCCGGCGGAGTGGCCCATGACCCCCAGACGCGCCGCATCGCCGCCCCAGTTGACGGCCTGTTTTTGCACATGGCGCACGGCGGATGCTGCATCCTGCATAAAGTCGGGGAAGACGACTTCCGGGTAGAGGCGATAATCGGCGACGACCACCAGATAGCCGAGCGAGGCCAGTGAACGCCCCATCCACGCATAGTCGGTCTTGCTGCCCGAATCCCAGTTGCCTCCGTAAAAGAAGACCAGTACGGGCCAGCCTTTTGGCGGCTTCGTCCCGGAGGTTGGGGCATAGACGTCGTAACGCTGACGCGCCTTATCGCCATAGGCCACATCCTGCGCGATGCGGCGTGAGCCGCCATCCTTGGGCGTCAGGGTGTTGAAGGCCGACAGGGTCGAACAGCCCGACAACAGCAGGCCCAGACCACTACCGATGACAAGGCTGCCCAGCAGCCGGCGTTTGTTAAGGATCATACGGAGCCTTTGCGACGGATTTTGCGCACAGTTGCGTGAAGATGCTGAGTTCTGACATTGAGTTCGGCCATGACTATCCTAGTATGGCCCTAAACAGACCATACGGATTTCAGGGAGCATTGGACGTGCATAAGCGAGACTTTCTTCTGGGGGCCGCCGCCGCGGCCTTTGCGGCGCCTGCGCTGGCGCAAACCACTCCGGCGCCCGTCCCGAAAACCGACATCCCGCGCGATTGGGTAGATGCGGACACGGGCCACCGCATTGTGCGTCTGTCGGACGATGACAATTCCAAATCCCTGTACTTCCATGACAATGCCTTCACGGCCGATGGCAAGTGGATGATCTTCGACAGCCCGTCCGGTATTCAGATGGTCGAGCTGGCGACGCGCAAAATCCGTCAGTTGACCCCGAGAGGCTATGGCAGCCTGATGGTGTCGCACACCAAAAACATCTGCTACGCGCGCAAATTCCCCGGCGGCGAAAAGAAGAGTGCCGACGATAAGGGCCGTGCCGGCATTGAGATCGTCGCCATCGACATGGATACGGGCAAGATCCGCACCATCGCTAAGGACATCAAGGGCTATGTGACCACGGTTAATGCGGATGATACGTTGCTGGCCGGAACCTGGGCCGAGCGCGAATACCAGCTTCAGCCGGGGCCGAAGGTCGCCAATACGGACGGCGGCTATAACGCTATAGGCCCGGACGGCAAGCCGCTGAGCTTTCAGGCGGCCAAGGAGGTGCGCATGGCCGAGCGGCTGGCGCAGAACATCCCGATGGAGATTTTCACGCTGGATATTCAGACCGGCGAACGCAAGGTGGTCACGGCCTCGACCGACTGGCTCAACCATGTGCAGTTTTCGCCGACCGATCCGCACCGCCTGATGTATTGCCACGAAGGGCCGTGGCACAGCGTCGATCGCATCTGGACGATCAAAACCGACGGTACGGGCAAGGAAAACGTCCATAAGCGTATGATGAATATGGAGATCGCCGGGCACGAATTCTTCTCGTTTGACGGTGAACGCATCCTGTATGACCTGCAAACGCCGCGCGGTGAAGACTTCTGGCTGGCCAGCTATGACCTCAAAACGCACAAGCGCATCTGGTATCATATGGAGCGCAACGAATGGTCGGTGCACTTCCAGATCAGCCGCGACGGTAAGCTGTTCGCCGGTGACGGCGGCGATGCCGACATGGTGGCGCGTGCGCCGGACGGCAAATGGCTCTATTTGTTCCAGCCGGAGATTATCGACGACCTCGGCGTCTCTGCCCCCAATGCGGCGGAGCTGGTGCGGCCGGGTGTGCTGCGCGCCACCAAGCTGGTGAACCTCAAGACGCATAACTATAACACCGAGCCGAACCTGCAATTCACGCCGGACGGCAAGTGGATCGTCTTCCGCTCCAATATGCACGGCCCTATCCACGTCTATGCGGTGCGGGTGGCGAAGGGGTGAAAATAACAAAGGGCCCCGGTGTTCCGGAGCCCTTTGTTATTGGCGTTCTATAGCCGCCGTCTTGTCCGGCATTAATAAGGGAAGCGGCGCACCGGCAGCGAAGCGATCTCGCCGTGTTTTCGGACGGCGGCCTGTAGGTCCGCCCGGGCTAGGGTCTTTTGACGTAGAGCCTCACGCGCCGCTTCTGCGGGTGTGGGGTGTCCGTCGGGCAGATAGGTTTGTATATTCATCAGGGCACCGGTGCGCGTGTCGGGGTCTTCGATCTGGGCGATGATGACCTTGGCTAGGGTATCGCTTTCGCCGGCGCACAGCAGAGCTGTTTCGAGCGGCCAGTAGGCGTCCTTGGCATTCTTAAGCATCAGATCGAGCGAGGCTTTCAGTTTCGTGGTCTCGCCGGTTTGCGCATAGGCGCAGGCGCGCACCTCTTCCGCCGACATCTGCCCGTAGATGCTGGCGTGTTCGGGCTTGATGTCTGCGACTTCTTTCAGCGCTTCCTGCGGACGTCCCAGCACATTGTAGAAGCCCCCCAGATTGATCTTTTGGCTGACAAGATCGTCGCCGGCAGCGATGGCGGCGTCGCGGCCTTGTTTCAGGGCCTGTTCGGCCTCGGCATAGCGCCCCAGTTGGGTCAGGAGACGGTATTTGGTATCCAGAGCCCAGTTGTGCTGGTCGGCCAGATCGTCGTAAGCGGGCTTATCCTTGGGGGCGGCGGCTATTTTGGCGAGCGCTTCGTCGATGAGTTTCAACCCCTCTTCCGAGCGCGCGAGGTTATCGAGGTCGCCGGCCACGAGGCTCGGACCGGCCAGAAGGCGGGGATGACTGTCGGCGAAGGCGCGGTGACGGACCAGTTGCGCTTCGAAGGCCGCAGCAATCTCAGCATCCGTCACCTGACGGTATGTCGCATACCGCTTGTCGATGCGAAAGCGGATGAGGTTTTCCGGCTCGATCATCTCGGCGGCGATGTCAGTGGCTTTTTCTGTGGCCTTGTCTGCTACGTAGATTTCGAACAGATCGAAAAACAGCCATTCCGCCGAATAGGCGCTGTCCTGCGGCGTATAGACCGCGGCATGCAGCGCCTCCAGAAGCTTGCGCTTGCTGACCTTGCCATCTTCGATTTCGTCGCTTAGCCGCACGATGGAGGTGATGAAGTGCCGGTCCATCGTGTGTAATTCTTGCGGGAATCGCGAAGCCAGTGCCGTCATCGCAGAAACGGCGTCCGTTTTTTTCTTGAGTTGCAAGGCAAGCTTGGCGCGCAAGTGCCAGTAGTCCGAGTCGAGTACCTCACCGGGTAGATTTCCAGCCTTCAACAGCGAGCCATAGGATGCGTCAAGCGCGCCAGCATCCAACTGTATAAGCGCGAGCAACCTGTAGCAGGCCAACTGAACCTCTGAGGGCAATTGGCTAAATTGCGGATGAGCTGTGATGGCCAGAAGAGAGGTGTTAGCGTCCCCGTACTGTTCGGCCTTCAATTGACGGTCGAGGCTCGCAAACAGGCTTTCGAGGGTTTGCGGCTGACTAACCGGTGTGGTGTGCGCGGCGGTAGCCGCGAACACGCTGACGGGCGTGAGTGCAATGGCAAGGGCAATACCCGCCAGACCAAGCATATGATACATGAGATCCCCCCCCCGGAAAAATATAAGACGACCTTAGTTCAGACGTGACGCCCTGTCACCCCCGGACCAGCGTGCACCCGGCGGAATAGACCAGCAGCAGCGACGGCGCCGGGGGCGTCGAGGGCAGGGGCGTGCCGTTTTCCCGATAGGCAAAGCCGCCGATGCGATAGATGCCGGCCTGAGTCTCATCGCGCTGCGCCGTCTGCGGGCGCACCTGTCCAACGATTTCGACCAGCGCGCGGTCATAGAGTCTGAGGCCGGAAAACTCCGATTTACGCATGGACACACTCCCTGCACAAACCGTGAACGATCAGGGTTAATGCGGGGTTAACCGACGCGCAGGGGCAGCGCTTTTGGTCCGCGCTGCGACAGGCTGGGCTTGAACTGTGGCTCGGCGGTTAGCTCGATGCTCTGAAACCGCGACAGAAGCGTCGCAAAGGTCGCCTCCATATTCATGCGAGACAGGTGGTTACCGAGGCAGAAGTGCGGCCCGGCGGCAAAGGCCAGATGGCGGTTGGGCGTGCGCCCAATATCGAAGCGGTCGGCATCGGTAAAGGCCTCCGGGTCGCGGTTGGCCGAGGCGTAGAGCAGGCCGATCTTCGTGCCCTTCGGTATCTCCCAGCCATTGACCTCCATATCCTCCGCCGCAAGGCGATGGAAGAAGGGCAGGGGGGCGTCATAGCGGAACATCTCCTGAATGGCTGTCGGCATCAGGCCGGGATCGGTGCGCAGATGCTGAAGTTCATCCGGGTGGTTCAGCAGCGCCGTCAGGCCGTTGCCCATGGCGTCGATAGTCGAGCCGTGCCCGGCCATCAGGATCAGCATACAGGTCGAGATATATTCGTCCTCGCTCAACTCGCCCGCGTCCCAGCGCCTCAGCAGCCGCGAAATCAGGTCGTCCTGCGGGCGTTTGCGACGCTCTTGAGACAGGTCGATCAGGTAATCATAGAAGGTCTGGGTGGTGCGCTCGGCCAGGGCCTTGCGCGCCTCGGTGCGGTCGATGTCGAAATACTGCACGATGTCCTCAGACCACACACGCAACTGCGCACAGTCTGCATCCGGCACGCCCAGAAAGCGGCCGATGACGCGCCCCGGCACGTGCACGGCCAGATCGTTGATAAAGTCGAACTCTGAGCCCACCGCGTCGAACAGCGCCGACACATAGGCCTCGACCCCGGCCTTCAGACGCTCGACCTGAGACGGGGTGAATTCGCCGAACACCAGACGGCGCAGGCGCTGGTGCATCGTGCCATCGGAATTGAGCAGGGAAAACTGCACGAAGCGTGCATGGTAGGGCATGTCGTGCCAGTTCTGGGCGCGGCGGTCGGCTTCGATCTCTTCGGCGCTCAGACGATGGTCGAGCGACCGCAGCGACAGGGGGTTGAGGGCGGCCGCCTGTACGTCGGCAAAGCGCGAGAACAACCAGATATCAAACGGCGCAAAGTAATAGGGCGCGTTCAGGGCCCGCAGACGTGCATAGGCCGGATAGGGGTTGCGGGTGAATTCGGCCCCTAACGGATCAAACAGGGCGGGATCGGCGGCAGACGGATCGGGCAAACGCATCGGACGAACCTGTGCGGGCGGCTAAGCCGTGTCAAGCGGTCGCGGGGTGTCAAATGAAATGGATTTGCTAAAAGGTCCGAATAACAGCATATTGCGAAGCCTGAACATACCCTCAGGGCCCCGCCGGATGACACCGCCTGAGCTGCACATCCTGATTGTCGATGACAATCGCGGCGACGCGGTGCTGCTCACCCGCGCCTTGAATTCAGTGTTGAGCGAGGCGGTCATTGAGACGTCGCGATCAGGTGAGCAGGCCTTGCAGCGCCTGCTGGGCGAAGGGGAGTATAGCGGAAAACCTTTACCCGTGCTGGTTCTGCTCGATTGCCGCCTGCCGCGCCTCAGTGGCTTTCAGGTGCTGGAAAAGGTCCGCACCGATCCGGCTCTGAAAGCGGTGCGTATTTTGCTGATGTCGGGTCTGGTCACGCCGGAGCATGTGGCCGAAGGCGAGCGCTGCGGTTCGGACGGCCATATCGAAAAGCCCGACACCCCGCACGCCTTTGACGATCTGGCTCAGGCTTTACGCAGGTTCACGATGGACGCCTCCGGTCGTGGCGGTCCTTTTCGTTTCCCGGACGGCCTGCCGCACAGTCTTTGAAACTCAGGCCTTGGGCAGGCTGAACGAGATGGCCGTGCCGTCATCCGATGAGCCAATACCGATCTGACCACCGTGCATCAGGACAATCTTGCGCGCCAGGGTCAGGCCCATGCCAGCCCCGTCATAGACGTCGTCATTATGCAGTTTGCGCAAAGGGCGGAACACATCGTCATGGAACATCGGGTCAATGCCGATGCCATTGTCGGTGATCGAAATCCAGTAGGCCTGCTCGGTCTCTTCGCAAGTGATGTCGATGATCAGCGGCTGATTGCGGCGGCGGAATTTGATGGCGTTGTCGATCAGCATGTAGAACAACTGATACAGGCGATTGGGGTCGCCAGTGACCTCCGGCAGATTGCCCGCGTTTAGCGTGCCGCGAATCATATCCAGATCGGTCTGACGGTTCATATGCACGCGCGCGACGATTTCTTCCAGATCGACCTTCTGATCCAGACGCGGCACAGTGTTGAGGCGTGAGAACTGGAGCAGGCCGTGCAGGATTTCCTGTAGCTTTTCCCCGCTTTCCAGAACCATGGACAGATTGGTGCGCGCGTCGTCCGTTTCGGGCACCGAGGCCTGTTCGACCAGCAGTCGCGAAAACTCGACCAGGGACCGCACGGGCCCGGCCAGATCGTGCGACACGATGTAGGCGAAGTCCTTGAATTCCTCCGCCGGGTCCATCTCGGTCATGCTCCTTATCTGATATTTTTGCATGTTGGGCTCCGTGCCTTAATGGAAAACTATACCGCTTACGCTTCGCTGCATACCGTGGCCCCAGGGTACGCCTGAACTAGGCTCATGGGCGGCTTTTGCAATCCCATGAACCGGTTACTTATACGCCCTCACAACCTTACAGAGATTTAAACGCAAACTGAAAGCACATAAATTTGATTGTTTTTGTTACGGTTATTGCCTTTCATTCGCGTTTTTGATGCAAAAAAGAGCCCCGTCGGAGACGACGGGGCTCATAGCTTGCACCAGAGCGAAATAGAAAATCTATTGGGCTTTGGTGACGTTGACTGACGCCTTCGGCGGTGCCTTCATGCCTTCGCCGATAAAGTAGGACGGCCAGGGCGGCTGGTTATAGGCGGTGTTCTGCCAGGCAATGGCGGCGCGGTATTGCGGGTCCTGCATCAGGGTGGTGAATTTGTGGGTCGTCGGGATGTTGGTGGAATAGATGCGTAAGGACGTGTTGTCCTCGCTGCGCAGCATCACCTCTTCGCGCCAGTCGCCGAACAGGTCCGCCGACAGGGCCGGCGTCGATTTGGTGCCGTTGTTCGACGTGGCACCCTGCGCGTCCAGAATCACCTTCGACTCAGACGTATTCCAGTCCCACTTATAGACCTTGTTCCCGTCCAGCAGTTCACGCAGCAGATCGCCGTCCCACCACACCATGAAGTTCATCTGGCGCGGGCGCTTTTCGGATATGACATTGCCCTTGACGTCGTACAGATTACCGCTGTTTGACCCCCAGAATTCGGCCCCCGCATGGCGCGGGTCGATATCGCCCGCGGCACCCCGGCCGGTGTCTTTTTCCGCAGGCACCTTGAAAATCACTTCGCCGGTCCGCGCATTGAGCAGCGCCGCGCCGGTATTACCCGACATCTTCATATTCTCATGCACGCCCCACTTTTCGAGGCCCGGACGATTGGGGTCGAGGTCAGAGACGTGCATGGCGTCGCCGTGGCCCATGCCGGTGGTCCACAAAGGCTTGCCGGTGTCATCCAGTGCCATGGCGCCGTAGAGGATTTCCTGCTTACCGTCGCCATCGACATCGGCGACGCTGAACTGGTGATTGCCCTGCCCGGAATAGCCGGACGGCACGCCGGCGGCTTCGGAGTCGAAGTACCAGCGATTGGTCAGCTTGCCGTTTTTGTAATCAACGGCGGCAATAGTGGTGCGGGCGTAGTAGCCGCGCGCAAAGATGGCGCTGGGGTGCTGCCCGTCCAGCCAAGCGGTTCCGGCCAGGAAGCGGTCGCTGCGGTTGCCATAGGCATCGCCCCAGCGCGCCGTCGCTTCGGCATCGGTCGGATTGTCGCCGTTCGGACCGCGCGGCGACGGATAGGCGATGGTATCGACCACCTTGCCCGTCGCGCCTTCGAACACGCTGAGATATTCCGGCCCCTTAAGCACGCGACCGGTCAGGCGCGCCATCAGCTTGCCGTCTTCGGTCTGACGCGAACCGGTGCGGTCCTTGTTCTCGATCTCCCCCGAAGGTGTGACCCAGTCAGCGGTGGCGTCGCCGATCACCTTGCCCTGCGCGTCGGTGGTGCCATCCGCCGTCTTGACGATCAGCTCGGCCTTGCCGTCGCCGTCATAGTCGGCCACCTGAAACTGCATGTAGTGCGCCCCGGCGCGGATATTGCGCCCCAGATTGATGCGCCACAGTTGCTTGCCGTCCAGCGTATAGGCATCGAGCAGCACCGGCCCCGTGTAGCCGCCCTGGCTATTGTCCTTGGCATTGGTCGGCTCCCACTTCAGGATGATGTCATAGCGCCCGTCGCCATCCAGATCACCGACCGAAGCGTCATTGGCGGTGTAGCTATAGGCCTGCCCGTCCGGCGTCGTCCCGTCAGCGGGCTTGTTCAGCGGGATAGACAGGTAACCGTCGATCCGCAGGGCCTTGGAGGCGGGGCCTTCCTTGCCGCCGTTGACTTCGCGCACCTCGTAGGCCGCAGTCTTAGAGCCCGCCTCGTCCTTGAAGCTGGTCGTCGTCGTGATCGGCTTCGTATTCAGCTTGCGGCCGTCGCGATAAACATTGAAACCCAGTTTGGCATCATCCGTCACCAGCGCGCGCCAGCTGACCAGCACGCCCTTTTCGGCGGTCACTGCGACCGCGCCACGGTCCAGATATTCGACCTTGGCCTTTGGTGCGTCGGCCGCCATCACTGGTGCCGCGCCGAGCATCAGGGCGACGCCCGCCAGAAGAGAAGCCTTGAGTGTCGGGTTTGTCATATATTCCTCCGATGCGTGGCCTTGTTCACGCGTGCCGCTGCTTTCCGGGACGTTTTACGCGCCAGTTGAGCCGATCTGTCGCCAGCGATAGCACAAATTTGTGCCCTTCCAATCGAAATTGATCGAAAATGATTTTTTGAATGGTTTAAGTGGCCATTGAAATGCGGCGTACTCAGCGCGGCGGGCCAGAATGCGACAATCGTCTTGTCGCCTATGCAGTACGTTGAAACAAAACAACTAAATATGAAAACGACAGCCGTTCAAACGCCGCTCGCAACCCTCGCGTGAGCCGTATAAATGATTGTAAGTTTTGAATAATTTGTCCAAACGGCCGCAATTGTGTGACATTTGTGTTACTTTTGGGCGGCAATGCGACTCTATTGTCGGACTTAAGGCCAATTATGATCACATTGTGGCTTGACTTATCACCTTCGATCAATGAGGATCACTGTCATCCAACAGGTTGTTGCGTCAGAGGCCCGCACAAAAACAAAGGGCCCTGGCAGGGGAGTGAAAAGCCGGAAGGCGTTTCCGAACTGACGGGATATGTGTGTGTGCCTGCGCCTAACCACAAAGGCGGGGTCTGTTCTGTCGTCTGGAGTCGTTTTCTGTGTAAGCGACGCGCCGTCGTGTGCGTCGTACTGTTTATTCCCCGTGCAGTCTAGGAACCAACGCAGTTCTTAAGGGACGTGCCGTTCAGACGGCATATCGGAGGAATAAAGTGCAGACATTGCCCCCAAAGTCACCCAAGTCGTCTTTCGCGAAGTATCTGATGGCCGGTTCGGGCCTCGTCATGCTGGCCGTTTCCGGCGCCGCCTATGCGCAGGAAGCCGCGCCAAAAAAGGAAGATGAAATTCAGGACGTTATCGTCGTGGGTGTGCGTAAGTCGGAACGCTCCGCGATTGATCGCAAAAAGCGCGCGGCAACCACTCAAGACTCGATTGTTGCTGATGACGTGGCTCAGTTTCCGGATAAAAACGTCGGCGAAGCGATTTCGCGTATCGCCGGGGTGGCGCTGGATCGCAACGACGATGGCGGCACGGGGGGGCTCTCTATCCGGGGTATGGGCGCAGAACTCGTGCGCATCGAAGTGAATGGTATGTCTACGCTCGGGACCGGTGGTGATGGTCGCGCCGCCAACCTGACCGACCTTTCCTCTGACCTCATCAAGAGCGTTGACGTGGTCAAGGGTCAGACCGCGGATATGACATCGGGCGGTATCGGCGGTACAGTTCGTATCGAGCAGCGCACCGGTCTCGATTTCAAAAAACCCTATGTTCAGCTAAATCTCCAGTATCAGCGGATGAGCATGCTGGACGGTTGGTCGCCGCGCGCTACCATTGTGGCCTCGCGCAAATTCCTCGATAATCGTTTGGGTGTCCTGTTTAACTACAGCTACGACAAATCCTACTTCGGCGGCGACATCGCCCGCACCTCAAACAACAATCAGGGTTACATTCTGACGGCTGATCTGGATGGATCGCTGGAAAAGACCTACACCGTTCCCACCGCGTGGGATGCGGCGGCGGCGGCGGTGACGACCAAGGCAGGCTGCGCGGCTCTGTCCGCCAGCGGCATCAACAGCCGCGCCAACTGCTATCAACAGTGGAACGATTACGTCCCGTCGCTTCCGCGCTACAGCCGCTGGCTGCGTTACGACACCCGCCAGTCACTGCAACTGCGCTTTGACTATAAGGCAACGGATAATCTGAGCCTCTTCCTCAACTATAACCCAAACCGTATTGAACGTCGTAATAACGATAATAATTTCAGTCTGAACACGCCGCCGGCAGTCCTGAACTCGACGGGAACCGTTGTGACGGCGGGCTTTACCAATGCAACGTTCAGCGACAAGCACTTCCTGACCGGCATGACACTGGTGCCCACCGCGACTTCAACACTGGGTCTGACGACCCAAGCGCGCGATTTTTCTACTGAAACGGGCACAACATACATTCAGACCGGCTTCGATTACAAGAAGGACAGCCTGCTTATCACGGGCCGTTTTGGGCGTTCCGAGGCTGAGTCTCAGTCAGAGTCCAACGTCATCTCGTATTCGATTTCCGGCATTCCTTCGATTACGTGGAAGGTCGATCCGACCAACGGTCTGTGGGTATATAGCCTGCCTTCATCCGTGGATACGATGAATCCGGCGGCCTATATGCCTCTTGCCATAGCGCCAACGCTTGCCGGTACAGCGCGCAACCCCTATTCGAGCAATGTGCGTATTGATTACACGCCCAGCATGGGCAAAACCACCGAAGACGTAGCACAGATCGATGTTACGAAGAGGTTCAATTCATTCGGGCCGCTCAAAACGCTCAAATTTGGCGTCCAAGCGCGTCAGTATGAGGCGAGAGGCTGGGGCGGTCCGGGGGCTGAACTGGGCAATGGTGTGACCTTGCCGGCGGCCTTCCTGCAGGACAATTTCCGTACCTGTTATACGCAATATGCGACGACTACGGTGCCTTGTTCTTACGCCACCGTGCCGGGTACGGGCACCAGTTCTCTGCGCAACCTTTATACCCTGACACCTGAACAGTATCTCTCTTTGGTAACAAATACCCTGATCGATTTGCCGGGCAAGGAATTCATGTCGGGTTATTCGGATCGCGGTTCGTTGCCGACAACCTGGGCATCCATTGACGTTCCCCAAGCCTTCAGCATGATGCAGGGATGGTTCGGTCTGAACAATTATAATATGGACTGCCTGAAGACCTGTAAGGGCTCAGATGGCAAGGTTTATGAACAACCCGCCTACACGGGGGAAGAGCAATCTAAATCCGCCTATCTGATGGCTGATTTCGAGCAACGCCTCTTTGGGGTTGATTTCACGGGTAATATCGGCGTTCGTTATAACAAATGGGATGCGTCTGGAACTAACTTCATTCGTTTCGAGAATGCGGTGCCTACTCCGAGAGCCGTGCCTGGGCAATATGACTACACGTATACTCTCAGAGAGTTGGTGAAGAATTCAACCAAACGCAGCAGTGAGGATGTACTGCCCAGCTTTAACCTTGCGGCCTGGCCGATTGAGGACAAGCTGGTGGTTCGCTATTCGCTGGCCAAGGTGGCGGCACGCCCCCGCTTGCAAGAGGTCACGGGTGGTGCGGTTGTAACCTGTCGTGAAATCGGCGAACAGTATGAAAACCTGACCGATGTGGATGGCAACGACATCGACTCCACCTGTTCATCGCGTATCGGTAATCCGGCACTTCAGGGGTATAAGGCCCGTACAACCAACCTGTCCCTCGAATGGTATCCCAACAAGGATACGCAAGTCAGCGTTGGGGTGTTCCGTATCAATACGACGGTTGGCGCGCCCATCAATATCACGTACAACGATGTGGAATTTAATGGTAAAAAATACGATCTGCCGACCTATATCGATGGTCCGGGGAGTGTAACGGAAGGTTATGAATTTGCGGCACGTTCGGCCTTCACTTATCTGCCCTGGAATCTGAAGTACACAGGGGGTGGATTTAACTTTGGCACGTCGGAAATCGCCGGCAGTTCTACCGAAATAGACCCGCTCACGGGTCGGGACCTGCCGTTGCGGTCGCAGTCCAAATACTACTACAATGTCAACCTGTGGTATGATGATGGCCGTATCAATGCTCGCGTAGCTTGGCAGGCCCGTTCGGAATTCTATCAGACCTTTGGCGGCTTGCGAAATGCCAATGGGCTGTCTCCGTTTAGCGCTGCAGGCGTCAACAACAACTACTATCCAGGTTCGCCGATCTTCCGCCGTGAAACGGGTTATCTCGATGCCCGTGTCGCCTACAAGCTGAACAATACGATCGAGTTGTTCTGGGAAGGTAAAAACCTGACTAACGAAGTGCTCAGCCGCGACTACTCTGATTACCTAAGCTTCGATAAGGCTGGGTCTATTCCTATAACGCTTGATACGTCTTACACGGGCCGTCGCTTCTTTGTGGGCTTCCGCGCCAAGTTCGAATAGTTGGTGTTCAGTTAAAGCGTCTTACCGCCGTCCGGAACTCCGGGCGGCGGTTTTTTATTGACGGACAGGGTTGCGTGATCAATTTTGGACAAAATTGAGCGATAGTGCGCCGGAAACGACCGCCGTCAGCGTTCAAGTCGTTGACTTTATTTAAGGGCTGGGAACCATGACCTCTCTTTCGCGCCGCCATCTCCTGCAATCCGCTGTCGCCCTGTCGGCCCTGAGCGTCCTGCCCGCTGTGGCTCAGGCGGCTCCGGTAAAGGCAACGCCTGTGGCTTCGACCGATCTCAGATGGCTGGACGGGGCACCGGCGGCTTTTGAAGGGGCGACGCTGGGTGTGCCGTGGCCGCGCGGCACGGTGAAGCCCGCTAGGGGCAAGGTGCCGGACTTCAAACTGGGTGAGGTGCCGGTGCAGTCGTGGCCGCTGGCCTACTGGCCTGACGGGTCGCTGAAATGGACGGCGCACGCGGTGCCGGCGGGGAGCAAACCCGCAGGGTTATCGCTCGCGCCGGGCAAGGCGACCGCCCCTGCCAAGGCCGTTAGCGTCAAACAGGAGGCCGCTGCGGTCACGGTGACTTCAGGCGATCTGGTGTGGGTGGTGCCGACGTCGGGTGAGCATCTGATCGCCACCGCCACCCGTGCGGGCCGCCTGACGCTCAAAGAGATGAAGCTGGTCGCCCTGTGGCAAAACCAGCCTGATCTCGACGCCACGGGCAGCGTCAGCCAGCAGACTTTCAGCAGCAAGGTCAGCAAGGTCACGGTCGAACAGACCGGGCCTGTGCGCGCGGTGCTCAAGATTGAGGGTGTGCATTCCGGAAATGGCCGCGACTGGCTGCCCTTCTCGGTGCGGCTCTATTTCTATGCCGGTTCCGAAAATGTGCGCATCGTGCATTCCTTCATCTATGATGGGGACCCGTTCAAGGACTTTATCCGCGGTCTGGGCGTTACCGCCAAGACGCCGATGACCGAAGAGACGCACAACCGCCATATCCGCCTGACGGGCGACGGTGTGGGCGTGTGGGGTGAGGCGGTGCGTCCGCTGACCGGCCTGCGCCGTCCGGTGGGCAAGGGGCTGGGCGTCGCTCAGGTCGAAGGCAAGGCCGTGGCCGTGGCCGACATGGCCAAGCCAGTGCAGGACGGGCTGAAATGGATACCGGAATGGGGCGACTTCACGCTGTCGCAACTGACGCCCGATGGCTACACCATCAAAAAGCGCACGCGCGCCGGTCACGCCTGGATCGACTCCAATGCCGGAACGCGCAGCAAGGGGCTGGCCTATGTCGGCGGCGCGAGCGGCGGCGTGGCGCTGGGCTTCAAGGACTTCTGGCAGCGCTCGCCTACGCAGCTCGATGTGCGCAATGCCCATACCGAGATGGCCGAGATCACGGCGTGGCTGTGGTCGCCGGACGCCCCGGCCATGGATGTGCGCCCCTATCGCTCGGCCGACGGCATGGACACCCATCCTGAAGAGATCGAAGGCCTCAACATCACCTATGAGGACTACGAAAAGGGCTGGGACACCGCGACCGGCGTGGCGCGCACCTCGGAACTGAACCTGTGGGTGCTGGGGGCGACGCCCTCGCATCAGGTCTTCTCCGACATGGCCGAACAGGTGGCCAATCCGGCGCGTCTGGTCCTGTCGCCGGAACGCATCCACCAATGCGGCGTCTTTGGTGACTGGGACGTGGCCAATTCATCGACCCCGGCGCGCAAAATCCTCGAAGACCGCCTGACCTATCAGATCGACTACTATATGAAGGAGGTCGATCAGCGCCGCTGGTACGGCTTCTGGACCTATGGCGATGTCATGCACACCTACGATCATGAGCGTCACATGTGGCGCTATGACATCGGCGGCTATGCCTGGGACAATTCCGAACTCTCGACCGACCTGTGGATCTGGTACACCTATCTGCGCACGGGCCGCGCCGACGTGTTCAAATTCGCCGAGGCCATGACGCGGCAAACGGGCGAAGTTGATGTCTATCACCTCGGCCGCTTCAAGGGCTTTGGCACGCGCCACGGTGTGCAGCCGTGGTCGGATTCGTCCAAGCAGCCGCGCGTCTCGAACGTCGCCTATCGCCGCATCTACTACTATCTGACCGCCGATGAGCGCGTCGGTGATCTGATGCGTGATCTGGTCGATTCCGACTACGCGCTGGAAAATGTCGATATTTCGCGCAAGCTGCCACCCGCACCGGGCCGGGAGCGCCCGAAGGGCGTCGTGGCCTCAGGCTTCGGCACGTCGTGGGGGGCGTTTCTGGGGGCATGGCTGACCGAATGGGAGCGCACGCAGGATACGCGCTGGCGCGACCGGATCGTCAACGGCATGACCACCATTGCCGGGCTGAAGCGGCGCTGGTTCGCGGGCGAAGCGCCCTATGATCTGAAGACGGGTAAGTTTCTGGGCGATGGCGACTATATCAGCGTCTCGCACCTTAATGCCGTGTTCGGTGTGGTCGAAATGACCTCAGAGCTGTGGGAACTGGTCGATGTGCCGGCCTATCGTAAGGCGTGGCTGGAATATTGCCGCTATTATAACGCGCCCAACGATGAGCTTAAGGCCTTGTTGGGAAGCGTGCCCGGCGGACGCAATCTGCGTGATGCCCATTCGCGCCTGACGGCCTTTGCCGCCTTCCATGAGCGGGACAAGGCGCTGGCGCTGCGGGCTTGGAGCGAGTTTTTCGGCAAGGACGGGCGCGAATCCGATGGCGGGCTGAAACGCCGCACACAGCGTATCGACGGCCCGGCGGTCCTGCGTCCGCTGGACGAAGACCCGACCCTCTCGACCAATGGCACGGCGCAGTGGGGCCTGTCGGCCATCCAGAATCTGGCCCTTATTGGCGACAGTCTGGACGAAGCGGCAAAGGTCGCAGGCATTCTGTAATCGGCTCAATAAAAAACGCACCGGCCGGGGAGGGGGCGGTGCGTTTTTGCCTCGTTTTCAGGGGGGACAAAAGAGGGCATGTCGGCCGGAGGGGAGCTGCCATTGACTGGCGGTCAGGTCCTGGGCTGGGGGGCTGTTCAGGGGGTGGACCCGACGAACCGATCCGGCCGACACTCATCTTGTATAGGCCAATATGGGCGCCTAAACGGCTGAAATGAGGTCATTTTGGGGTGGGTTCATTTCTTTTGGAAACGTGATCGTGATGCCACCGTTTGCATGGGCGGGTTGCGCCGGGGAGCGTCATGCCACTTGTCTTTTTACAGGATCGGGCGACTATAGGCTGGGTTGATGAAAGGTTCGCCGCATGAGCTTTCAGGATCAGGGCACAGGGTTTATCACCGCGCCGAAAGGGCCGGTCTTCTTTGAACGGCGCGAACTGGAGCTGATCCTCAGACTGTATGGACGCAAGGTGGCGTCGGGCGACTGGCGCGACTATGGCATAGACAGTCTGACCGACGTGGTGGTCTTCAACATCTTCCGGCGTAGCGGCGAGGCCCCCGTCTATCGCATCGAAAAGCGCCCGTCGCTGGCGCGCAAGCAGGGGGCATTTGCGGTCTTCAATCAGAACGGCATGGTGCTTAAGCGCGGGCGCGAACTGGAGCCGGTGTTGAGCGTGCTCGACAAGACGAAGCTGGATGTGATCGGGTAAAGGTGTCTGGCCACGAAAAACACGAAAAGACACGAACGCTGCGCGCTTGATCCGTGCTTCCCTCATCGCTTTCGGCCAAACAAAAACCCCGCCAGAACGTTCCGGCGGGGTTTTATGTTCAGGCCTACGGCTGATTTAGAGCGTATTTCGTTCATTCTGAATCGAAATAGCGCTCTAAGTTCATGGTTTAACGCGCTTTTTTATCCGAAAAGTGCGTCACACTTTTCGGAAAGCGCTCTAGTCGCGACGCACGCCCATAAAGGCCAGCAGGAACTGGAACAGGTTGACGAAGCTGATGTAGAGGCTCAGTGCACCATAGTTGGTGGCCATGGCCATACCCGCTTCATTACCACCCAGTTGGTAATAGGTGTGCTTGAGGTTCTGCGTCTCGAAAGCGATCAGGGCGGAGAAGATCAGCACGCCCAGACCGCTGACGATGAAGTAGAGCATCGAGCTTTGCAGGAACAGGTTGACCAGACTGGCGATAATCAGACCGATGACGGCCATGAACAGGAACTTGCCCCACCCGCTCATGTCGCGCTTGGTGGTATAGCCGTAGAGGCTCAGTGCACCAAAGGCGGCGGCGGTGACGAAGAAGGTCGAGGCCAGAGAGCCGCCCGTGTAAACGAGGAAGTTGGCCCCGGTGGACAGGCCGATCAGGGCCACAACCAGCCAGTACAGGATGCTGGTAGACGCAACCGTCGGCTGACGCATCACAAAGCCCGACCCCAGCAGGATGACCACCGGCGCGAAGGAGATGATGTAGCCCATAAGGGTATAACCTGCCAGGCGACCCTCCGCGGTCACACGGAACATGAGGTTCGTGATTTCCGGGACGTTGGCGGCCGCCCAGGCGAGCGCGCCGGTCAGCAGAAGGCCCAGAGCCATCTTGTTATAGACGCCCAGCATGAAGCTGCGCAGGCCCGCATCGACCGACATGTCCTGTACGGTCGCGTTGGCCGGATTGTGACTGCGAAAGTCGTTCATTGTAAATCCCTGTGGGTTGGGCCGGTATGGCCTGTTGAGACCTAATATGAGGCTAAACCCCCATTATGACAAGGGTGAGGCCATGGCCGGAGGCGACGCGACAATCGATTTAATTCATGCAAAAGATTGCATAATCTGAGGTTTTGGAGGGCGCTCACCGGATTGAGGTTTCAGGCGTGGCCAAAGCGGCGTAAAATGCCTGCATGATGCATTTGCCGCTCCGCTCCGTCCTGTTTGTCCCCGCCGCCAATGACAAGGCCATGTCAAAGGTGGCGGCGCTGGAAGCCGATGCCCTGATCCTCGATCTGGAGGACTCCGCCGGTGAGGCAGAGAAGGCTGAGGCGCTGAAGCGCGTCGTTCGCGCCCTTGAGGCCGGTGGGTTTGCTGCGCCGGTGGTCCTCGTGCGGGTCGATCCAGCGCTGAAGACGCCGATTTTGCAGGCCCTGACGCGCTTTGTCGGGCACGGGCTACACGGCTATGTCGTGCCCAAGGTGGGTTTGCCGGTGCATCTGCATGGCTACGAAGCGCCGGTGTGGGCGATGATCGAGACGGCGAAGGGTGTGCTGAACCTGCGTGAGATTTGCACGGCGCCGGGGCTTCAGGGCCTGATCGCCGGGCCGAATGATCTGCGCGCCGATCTGCGCGTTTCACCGACTCCGGAACGTACCGAGTTGCAACTGGCCCTGTCCCATATTGTGCTGCATGGTCGCGCCTTCGGCCTCAGTGTCATCGACGGCGTCTATAATGCCTTCCGCGATGACGAGGGGCTGCGGCGTGAATGCGCGAATGGCCAGGCGCTGGGCTTTGACGGTAAGACGCTGATCCATCCGGCGCAGATCGCCGTCGCCAATGCGGTCTTTGCAGCCACGGCAGAGCAGCTCGACTGGGCCCGCGCCGTGGTTGCGGCCTTTGCGCAACCTGAAAACGCTGATCGCGGCGTGGTGTCTGTCAATGGCGAGATGGTCGAGCGGATGCACCTCGCCACGGCGCAGCGCTGGCTGGGGTCGGCTGGTCAGCGCCTCCCCTGATTACAGGCGAGGCGCTTAAGATCCGAGCCTACTTCGTCTTAGCCGCGTCCGTGCCGAACAGGGCGCGGGCCATGACCTGATAGAGATAGGTCGAGTCCACGGTCGAGCGCACCAGATAGGCCTGCGGGCCGCGCGCATAGACCGGCACGTCCTCGCCGCCATGCGCCGCGCTCGGCATGCCGAACAGGGCCGGATTGGTGAAGCCCAGCGCCTCGGTTTCCTCAGCCGTGTAGCCGCCCGCGTGCGGGTGCTCGCCACCGGGGCCGGTGGCGTAGCTAAGCAGCGGATAGGCCTTGTCACCCTGACCCGAAACGCCGTCGATGCGGCCATCGCGCGGCGCATAGCCGGATAGGGTCAGGCCGTGGCTGTGGTCGGCGGTAATCAGGATCAGCGTGTCTTTCGGGTCGGTTTTGGCCAGGGCGACGCTCACCGCCTTGGCCAGTTCATCGACATCGTGCAGGGCGCGGTGGGCGTCATTGCGGTGGTGCCACTTGTCGATCGAGGCGGATTCGACCAGCAGGAAGTAGCCCTTGTCATTGCGCGACAGGAGGTCGATGGCCTTTGCGGTCATTTCATCGAGACCCGGCACGTCCTGCGGCTTATCGAGCGGCGAGGGCAGGTCGCCCTTGCTGAACAGGCCCAGAACCGGCCCGGCGGTTTGGGTGTTCAGCGCCGCAAGCTGCGTCTTGCCGGTCAGGACGGCGGCGTTTTTTTGCGCCTTCCATTCGGCGGTTAAGTCGCGGCCGTCCTTGCGCACGCCACCGGCGGTCACGGGCAGGAAGTCTTCGAGATCGCCACCCATGGCGACGTCAAGGCGCAGCGCCGCCGGGGCCTGCACCAGTTGTCGGGCCAGATCGGTGCAGCCTGCGGCCACGGCTTCGGGCGGCAGGTCGGTGTCCGAGCGCCAGTTGCGCGTCGAGGTGTGGCCATAGGTGCCGACCGGGGTCGCGTCCGTAATACCGGATGTGGTGACGGCGCCGGCCGAGCGGCCCGACAGCTTGGCCTGCTCGGCGATGGTCAGGACGCGGGCGGCCGCGACGCCTTCACAGCTTTTACTCTTCACGTCGCCATTGACGCCGATGGCGCCGTTGATCGTCTTGACGCCGGTGGTGATGGCCGAGATGCCATTGGCGGAGTCGGTGACCAGATTATTGGTCGAATAGGTCTTGGAAAACGCCGTATAGGGCAGGGCTTCGAACGACAGTACGTAGCTGGCCCCGTCCTGACCGCGCACCTGCCCGGCCAGTATGCGTCCGGCGGTCACCGAATTGATGCCCATGCCATCGCCGATAAACAGAATGACGTTTTTGGCGCGACCCGTATTGGGCATCTGGGCCGCGGCGGCCTCGATGGCGGCTTTCTGCGCTTTGAAACCGGCGTCCTGCGTCAGGTCACGCGTGGCGGGAAGGGTGGCTGGTGCGGTTTGCGCGACCGCCGAAAGCGGCAGGCTGAGGGCAGCGAAAAGCAGGGTGAGGACGCGGACGGACATGGCAGGAGCCCCTGAAAGCGACGGCCCCGCAAGAGACGTGGACCGACAATGGCCGTGCCTGTAACGGGTGCCGATGACAGTCCGGTGACAGAAAAAAGGTCAGTCGGCGACTTTTTCGAGATAGGTCTGCGAGCGCATTTCCTCAAGGCGCGACACGGTGCGCTCAAACTCGAACGCGCCATCGCCAGCCGGATAAAGCGCCTCCGGTTCAGCCGCGGCCAGCACGACCAGCTTGGTATTGGCCTCATAGAGCGCGTCGATCAGGGTGACGAAGCGTTTGGCTTCGTTGCGCTTTTCCGGTCCCAGTTGCGGGATGTGGTCGATAAAGACGGTGGTGAAGCGCTCGGCAATGGCCAGATAGTCCGCCGGGCCGTTATTTTCAGCGCACAGTTCGGCAAAGCTGGCGCGCAACAGCGGCCCGCAGGTGCGTTTCAGCGTCAGCTTGCGCTCATTGACGCTCAGCGTGGTTAGGACCGCCTTGCCCGGCCCGACCATGTCGCGCCACAGAGCGTCATAGGCGGCCTCGGATGCCGCATCGTCCGGCGTGAAATAGACGCGCGCCCCTCTGAGGCGATCCAGACGGAAATCCTTTGGCCCCCTGACCTCGTGCACCGTCATTTGGGCGCGGATCATGTCGATGAACGGCACGAACAGGTCGCGGTTTAGGCCGTTCTTGTAGAGGGCTTCGGGCGCGCGGTTGGAGGTGATGACGATGGTCACCTTCTGCGCGAACAGAGCCTCAAACAGCCGCCCCAGAATCATGGCGTCGGCAATGTCGGTCACCTGAAGCTCATCGAAACAGAGCAGCTTTGACTCCTTGGCGATCAGTCGGGCCACCGGGGCGACCGGGTCATCGCCCTTCGACGTGCCAAAGACCGACTGACGTTGCTTCGCATCGCCCTGACGCCACACCTGCACCAGCTCATGCACCTTGGCCATAAAGGCATGAAAGTGGATGCGGCGCTTGGGCTCAAAGGCGAGGTGTTCGTAAAACAGGTCCATCAGCATGGACTTGCCGCGCCCCGGCTGCCCCCACAGGTACAGGCCGTAGCAATGCGCCCCGCCAAACAGGCCCTGCCAGAAGCCCGCGCTGTCACGCAAGGTGCGCTCAAGCTTTGACAGCACCTCTACGGCCTCGGCCTGCCCCGGATCGGCGGCGATCTGACCCGATTTGATCAGCTGCTTGTAGGCGGATTTAACGGAACCGGGCATGGGGCGGAAAGTGTCACGAAATTGTGATAAAAAGCTGTGGGGCGCAAACTAGCAGACAAGTGTGGGTTTGCGGTTAAAAAAATGCTGCATAAGCGTAAATGACGCCGCGCCCCTTTAGCGCCCAAGGCGCAGCGAAATTTGCTTGGCCACCTGGATGCCATGCGCCGCCGAAGTGGTCACGCAGGGGTGCCAGTAGTCGGTCATCTCACCACAGGCCCACAGTCCCGTAAGCGCCGTCTCGCCTTGTCGATTAACCGCGATGTAACCGTTTTCATTTTTCAACTCAAGGTCTTGGGGCAGACCGTCGGGCACCTGCGCCTCAAAGCCATACATGACGCCAAAGGCATCGAAGGCCTCTCCATCGATCGTCATGGCCTGCTGATCGGCGGTGTAGGGGCCAATGCGCACCGTAGCCTGCGGGATCATCTGCTGTAGTCCGATTTGCGCTTTCGGGGGCGTGCGAGAGAAAATCGTCACCGATTTTGCGCCGCGTTGCAGCACAAAACGCGCCTGATCGAAGGCGTTATCGCCCCCGCCCAGTATCGCAATTTTACAATTGCGCACCTCAAGGTTTTCCATAGGATAACCGGGTCCGATGGCGACGTTGTGCGCCGGACGGAAGTGCCCTCTCACCGGTTGCGTCCCTGTAGCTATTACCAGATGTTGTGTCCTGTAGTGTCCGCGTACAGCCTCGTCTTCGACCCGAAGACTGAACCCGCCATCGGCGGCTTCGATGCGGCTTACGCGGCTGTTGAGCAGGCAGGGCACGCCGATCGCATGGACATGGCGATGCAGGGCGCCGGCCACCTCTTCCCCGGTGTGGCCCATAAGGCCGGGAATCCACAAATTTTCGTAGGGACTGCGTCTTTGCAGACCACCCAGTGTGTCACTGGCCTCAACCAGAAGCGCGCGAACCCCCAGCTTGTGCAGCCACAGGGCGCAGGCGCAACCCGCTGGCCCGCCCCCAATGACAATCGCTTCGAATGCAACGTCTTCGGAATGATTCGTGAATGGCGGGAATGCGGCGGTCATGCGGCTATAAAGCGGCGAAATCACTTATCTGGCAAGGATTTTGCCGATAAATTTATCAGTACCCATTAGGGAATTGATAGGACTTGTATGAAATAAACTGTAACATGGGAGCATGTTTCGTGAGAAGAGACAGTTCCGGAGGAGCGTACCCAGATGAGACTGTTATGCGTTGAGGACAATTCCGCACTGCGTAAGATGATGGATTGCGTCCTGTCCCCCACAGGTATGGATGTGGATTTCGCCGCCAATGGGCGCGAAGCCGTCGAAGCCTACGAAATCTCTGAATACGACGCCATTCTGATGGACGTTGAAATGCCCGTCATGTCCGGTATCGAGGCGGTGCGTGAAATCCGTCAGATCGAGCAGGGGCATAATCTGGGCCATACGCCGATCCTGTTTCTTACCAGCAAAGAACAGGCGCGCCTGCGTGAGGTCAGCCAAAACGTCGGTGGCGACGGTCTGTTGCCCAAGCCCTTCACGCGCGAAGCCTTGCTGTCGGCGCTGGATCGTATCCGCCACATGCCGACTACACCCTCCTATCCGGGCGGCATGGCGGCGCACGCCTGAAATAATCTCATAAGAAACCACTGACTCAGTCAGACTTCACATAAGTCTGACTGAGTCGAGGGCACAGAAAAAAGACGTTTTCCCCTCTGGCTTTCTCTGATAAGGCACGCGCCTCAGGCGCGATGCCTTTTTGTTTATTTGCGCCCGCCTCATTCAGTTTTGGAGTTTTCCGATGACCTATCGTGTCGCCGTTGTCGGCGCCACCGGCGCTGTTGGCCGTGAGATGCTTGCCACGCTCGAAGAGGTGAATTTTCCGATCAAGGACATCTACGCCGTGGCGTCGCGCAAATCGCTGGGCGTTGAGGTGAGCTTTGCCAACCGCACCCTGCGTTGCGAAGACCTTGAGCAGTTCGACTTCTCCAAGGTCGATATCGTGCTGATGTCTGCCGGCGGTGACGTGTCGAAGGCATGGTCGGAAAAGATCGGCAAGCAAGGCCCGATCGTTATCGACAATTCGTCGGCCTGGCGCATGGACCCGGATGTGCCGTTGATCGTCCCCGAAGTAAATCCGGATGCCGTCTGGGACTGCAAGAAGAAGAACATCATCGCCAACCCCAACTGCTCGACCATTCAGATGGTCGTGGCTTTGAAGCCGCTACACGATGCCGCGCGCGTCAAGCGCGTTGTCGTCTCGACCTATCAGGCCACCGCTGGTGCGGGCAAGGAAGGCATGGACGAACTGTGGAACCAGACCAAGGCCATCTACGGCATGGGTGACGTTCCGGCCAAGAAGTTCACCAAGGAAATCGCCTTCAATGTCATTCCGCACATCGACGTCTTCATGGAAGACGGCCAGACGAAGGAAGAGTGGAAGATGAAGGTCGAGACGAAGAAGATCCTCGATCCGAATATCGAAGTCTTTGCCACATGCGTGCGCGTGCCGGTGTTCGTCGGCCACTCTGAGTCCATCAATGTCGAGTTCGAAAACCCGCTGGATGAGGCCGAAGCCCGCGAAATCCTGCGCGAAGCCCCCGGCATCGCCGTGGTCGATAAGCGCGAAAACGGCGGCTATGTGACGCCGAAGGAATGTGTCGGGGAATTCGACACCTTCATTTCGCGCCTGCGCAACGATCCGTCCGTGCCGAACGGTCTCGCCTTCTGGTGCGTCTCGGACAATCTGCGCAAAGGCGCGGCGCTCAATGCCGTGCAGATTGCACAGCTTCTCGACGAACGCGGGGTTATCACGCCAGTCACAGCCTAAACCTTACTTACCTTAAGTGATCGTTTAGACCGGCGGACCTCCAGGGTTCCGCCGGTTTTTTCGTTGCTGACACGCCCTGTCGTCTCTATTGCCTTACCTGTTTCGCACGAAACATCTTTTTGATCGGATACGTTATGTCCACCGCTCAGCCCGCGGCCCCTTCGCCTTCGTTTTTCGCTTCGCCCATCGGTCTGGCCATACTGTGCTATGCCGTGTGGGGCTTTGCGCCGCTCGTCTATCTGCCGATGAAAGACTTTGGCGCAGAGGCACTGGAGATCATGGCGCACCGATCGGTATGGGCGCTGATCTGGTCGGGCGGGCTGGTGCTGATCACCCGGCAGTTTCCGGAAGTGCTCACCATCTTCCGCACGCCGAAGGTGGCGCTGACCCTGCTGGTGGCGGCGTTGATGATCGCCATTAACTGGGGCGTCTTCGTGTGGGCGGTGACCAAACACCACACCATCGAGTCGGCGCTGGGCTATTATCTCAACCCGCTGCTGAACATGGCGGCGGGCGCGATCCTGTTCAAGGAACGCCTCGATAACTGGGGCAAGGCCGCCATCGGTCTGGCCATTGTCGGTGTGGGTATTCAGGCGCTGGCTCTGGGCCATGTGCCCTATATCGCGCTCACTCTGGCCCTGTCGTTTGCCACCTATGGCATTATCCGCAAGCAACTGGCGGTGTCGGCTCTGGCCGGGCTGTTTGTCGAATGCGTCTTCCTGTTTGTGCCGTCGATCCTCTATCTGGTGTGGTTCGAAGGGACGGGGCAGGGGCACTTCTTCGGCGGCCTGTCGCACGCCTTCTGGTTCGCTTTGACCGGGCCCGTGACGGTCCTGCCGCTGTTTCTGTTTTCTTACGTGGCGCGTCGTTTGCCGCTTTCGACCATGGGTTTTATTCAGTTCATGGCCCCGACGATTGCCTTCATGATCGGCCTGTTTCAGGGTGAGCTGTTCACGCCGCTGCGGGCGCTGTCCTTCGCCTTTATCTGGTTCGGCGCAGGGGTGTTTGCCTTCGGGGCGTGGCGGCGCGCCAAGCAGATGCGGGTGGGGTAAAATCCCCCTCTCCCCGCACGCAGGGAGAGGGGCTTACAGCGCCGCATAAACCTCATTAATCAGCCCGACCGGAGTTTTTTTGGCTTTGTCCTGTCGGGCTTACAGCGCCGCGTACACCTCATTGATCAGCCCGACAGGACGGGGATCGCCGATCAGGTAGTGCGACTGACGGTTCATCACATAGGCGATGCTGAGGCGCTTGTCCGGGTCGGCCATCACACATGACCCGCCCCAGCCCGAATGGCCGACGGCGCGGGCATTGGGGCCATAGATGCCGATGCCGCGATTGCGCAGGAAGCCCGCCCCCCACGACAGGTCGAACGGCAGGACGCGGTCGCGCCCGAACACACGCTCCTTGGTGGCGTCGTTCAGCGTCTTTTCCGACAGCAGCGGCTGCCCCATCAGCGTGCCGCCATTGGCCACCACCTGCATCAGCAGGGCCAGAGCCTCGGCCGTGGCGTGCCCATTGGCCGACGGGATTTCCATGCGCCGCCAGTCCGCCGACCCGCGCCCGGCCGGCGATGAGCCCTTGTCGAGGAAGGCGGCCTGTTTGATCGCATCAAGCGGACCCAGGTCCGGGGCGCGCGTAGGTTTCCACATTTCCGAGATACGAGAAAATTCGCTATCCGGCGTGCCGATCATCAGGTCGAGCCCGAACGGCGTGGCGATGTCTTCGCGCAGGGCCGTCCCCAACGTGCGCCCATCGGCGCGGCGGAAGATTTCCCCCAGCAGATAGCCGATGGTGATGGGGTGGTAACCGGACCCCTCGCCGGGCGTCCACAGGGGCGCCTGATCGCACAGGGCCTCCAGCAGGGCCGGAATATCGAACCAGGTGGTCGGATCAATCGGCGGGCTGAACCCCGACAGCCCCCCCTGATGCGAGATCAGTTGCCCCAGCGTGATGTTTTCCTTGCCTTTGCGGCCAAACTCGGGCCACAGCACAGAGACCTTATAGGCGTAGTCGAGCTTCCCCTGATCAACCAGCCGCGCAATCATAAGCGCGGTCACGGCCTTGGTCGATGAAAAGACCGGCGTGAGGGTGGTCTCGCTAAAGGCTTCGGTGCCCTCGCGGTTTTTCACCCCGCCCCACAGGTCGAGAATGACCTCATCGGCCTGCACCACGGTGAAACGCGCCCCCTTTTCGCTCAGGCCGTCCGGGCCTTCGGCAAAATGCCGGGCAAAGCGGTCCTTGACGGCGGCGAAGCGGGCGGGGACGGTGCCGTGGATGTCGGTCATGGGGCAGTACTCCGGAGCATAGCCTTACGGTTATAGGGGGGCGGCTGGCCAAGGGCAATGGTTGTCGTGGCGAGGCTGGAGCGGTAGCGTGACACCATGACGCAGGCGCTTTTCACCTGTCCTTGGGAGCTGTTTAAACAATTGGATGCAGGCTGTGCGGCTCACCATCTCGTCTGGAGTACCCGCATGTCAGCCTCGTTCTTTTCCGCCACCGCCCTGCACGACCCGCTGGTCGGGGCACGCCGTCTGGCGCTTTATGGCATAGACGGGGATATGTGCCGAAACGTGCGGGCGCACCGGATGTATCTGATGGACCTGCTGCCGGCGTGTCTGGAACGCTTCTATGCGCATCTGGGGCGCTTTCCCGAACTGGACGATTTTTTCGGCGGCGAGGAGCGGACCGCACGGCTGATCAGCGGACAGTTAAAGCACTGGGACTGCGTGTTGTCGGCGGAATTCGACGACGTCTATTCGGCCTCGGTGGCGCGGGTGGGGGAGGCACATTTCCGCATCGGCCTGTCACCCAAGCTGCATATCGCCGGTTACAGCCTGATTCTGGACTATCTGTGTGCCGCCATCATGGAGACCTATAGCGCCACCTATCCGGACGCCGAAGCGCAGGCTGTAGCCATTCTGATCCGCCATCTGACGCGGCTGGTGGTCTATGATCTGGAATGTGCCATGAGCGTCTATGTCGATCAGTCGTCGAGCGTTTTTATCTGAGTATGTGCAAACGATAGCCTTGGGGAGTTGCCGCAAAAAGGCCATAATTCGCCGCACCTTGGTCGTCCATCACAGGAGGACTTCCATGCGCCTTGCCCGCACCCTTATCGCCCTTATCGCCGCGACCGGCGCCCTCACCCTGGGGGCCGTCGCGCCCGTTCTGGCCCACGAAGGCCACGATCATCACGAAGCCCACGCCAAGGCCCCGGATGCGGCGCTGAAAGCCGCTATCGACGGTGCGTGGCGCACGCCGGAAAACAAGGCCCGCGATCCCTACCGCCACCCGGCGGAATCTCTGGCCTTCTGGGGCCTCAAGCCGGGTGCCGATATTGTGGAATTCTATCCCGGTGCCAAAGGCTGGTGGACGGAAATCCTCGCCCCTTACGCCCATAAGACCAAGGGGCGCTACACCGGCGTGATGAACAACACCAATGATGCCGCCTTCTGGGCTGAGGTGGCGGACAAGTCGATCTATGGCGAGGTCAGTGCCTCCACGCTCGACGCCCTGCCAGCGGGCAAGGCCGATCTGGTGCTGATCGCGCGCGCCTTCCACAACTGGGCGCGTCAGGAGGGGGCGACGGAACGCCATCTGGAGGCCGCGTTCAAGGCGCTGAAGCCTGGCGGTATTCTGGCGGTCGAACAGCATCGCGCGCCGGAAGGCTCAGACCCCAAGGCCGGGACGGGTTATGTGCCGGAAAGCTACGTCATCGAGGCGGCAAAAAAGGCGGGCTTCGTACTGGTGGGCAAGAGCGAGATCAACGCCAATCCGAAGGATGACCATGACCATCCGTTTGGCGTGTGGACGCTGAAACCCATCCGCAGCAGTGGCAAGGGTGACGCTGCCCTGACGCCCGAACAACGCGCCGCGTTTGACGCCATCGGTGAGTCGGACCGCATGACCTTGAAGTTCAAAAAGCCGTAAGGGCAGACAGCCGCTTTTCATTGACCAGTTTCAGCAATTCCGCTGCCGCCATCGCGTCTGACAGGGCGCGGTGGTGGTTGGTCAGCTCGATACCAAATTCGCGCGACAGCGGTGCCAGTCCATAGGCCGCCAATCCTGGAAAATGCCGCCGCATCGAGGAAACGGTACACAGTTTGGGATAGCGGAAGGGCCGTTCCAGCCGCCGGTATTCCGCCGACAGGAAGCCGTAGTCGAAATTGACATTGTGGGCGACGAAGACCGTGCCTTTCAGGAAGGCCTCGAAGTCGTCGGCGATGTCGGCAAAGCGCGGGGCGTCGCGGACCATCGCATTGCTGATGCCCGTCAGTTCGGTGATAAAGGGCGGGATGCGGCGTTCGGGATTGATCAGGCTCTGCCAGGTGTCAATGATCTCACCATTGCGGATTTTGACCGCGCCGATTTCCGTCACGCGCTCATAGGCCGCCTGTCCGCCGGTGGTCTCGATATCGACCACCGTATAGACCTGATCCGGGTCGGGGCGGAAGGCGACGCGCAGTATACCCGCTTCAAATCCGGCCTGCCGCAGCCGGTTGAGCCGCGCCAACTGATGCCGGCGCACCTGATCACCCTCGCCCTTGACCTCGACGAACCGCACGCCACCGTGGCCGATCAGCAGCAGGTCGGGAAAGCCGTCGCGCAACCCCTGAAAATCGTTGCACAGGGCCGCCACTATGTCACGCACGCCCTTGGGTGGGGCGGCGCTCAGAAAGTCGTGCATCAGGTCGCTTAGACCCGGCCACCAGCCGAAGACGCCATTCTCCCGGCCTTCGTGGCGGGCGAGGGTGTCGGCGATCAGCGGCCAGCCGCGGCCCGTTTCCAATGCGCCCAAACGCTCTGTAACGACGTGCGGGAACAGGGTGGCGAAGCGATTGTCTTTCAGGGCCTGCGGCATCCAGTCGAATTCTGAGGCCAGCGATCCCGGCTGCTCAAACAGGTCTTCCCAGAACAGCAGGCCGAACAGGGCCGGCCACAGGCCGTTTTCGACGTGGTGCGCCGTCCAGCCGCGTGCTTCGTAATGACGGATGGCCGCCAGCTCCGGCAGGCCGCGATAGAGGTCATCGGCGCTGATCTCTTCGCCGTCGCGCAGCAGGTCCGTAAACGCGCTGGTGCGTTTCTTGCCGAACTTGCGACGGTAAAAGTCGTCAGCGAACAGGAAGGCTTCATCGTGCGCCGGGGCATCGAGCATGGACTCCAGCAAGCCCAGAACGCGCTCTGTTTCGCCGCGCCCGTGCAGCAGGCGAATGGTACGCTCCTGACTTTCGAACAGGCCCGATTGCGCGTAAAACCCGATGGCCTGATCCGTGTCCTTCTGGCGTTCAAAGAAGCGCCCCAGATCGTGCATCAGGCGGTCGCGCAGGCCTTCGACAAACGGCGTGGCGGGGGAGGGGAGGGTCCCCGCGCGTTCGGCCAGACGCTGATAATCCTCTGGCGTCGCCCCCTTTAATGACCGCAAGGCCTGCGTATAGGCATGGCCGCCCAGTGCCTCCTCGCGGCTGACGAAGCGCGCCTGATAGGCCGTCTGACCGCGCACTGAGACGACGCCCAGGTCACGCAGAGTAAAGGCCGTCAGATTGTCGCTCAGCTTGCCGAAATAGAGGTAGAGCAGAAAGCCCACCGTCTCCCGATGCCCCGGCACCCAGGTGGTCTGTGAAAAGCCCGCAGCGAAATCGTCAAACGGCAGGGTCGCCTCGACTGCCCGCGCCACCTGCGCCTTCGACCATTGGCGCGACAGGGCGATGTCGTGGTCGCGCGCCATCTGCTCAAGTACGGGCCGCGTCAGGGTGTCGAGCCACGACCGGTAATCTTCGGCGCAAGCGCGACGCGCGAACCCGGCCTCGGCCAGCTCCTCCAGCCGCCATTCGATCTCACCGATTTCGGCATAGACGAGGTCAGCGATCGTAAACACCGGCCGCTTGCGGTTCGACATGCGGATAAACAGGCACTGCGCCTCAAGGCTCAGACCCGTAAAATCCGCAATGAAGTTGTGTTCAGCCTCACCCAGAACGCTGGCATAGACGTCGCGCACAAAGGCCAGCATCTCGCTGAAATGCGCGTGGTAATAGGTCGGCGGCAGGGCAGGAAAAAGCGACATGATCGACTTTCTGACGTGTCATCATGTTCTTTATATGTTCTCGTCTCGCCACGCAAGCCGTCGCAACGCCTACTTCTTATGCATCATGTCCATGATGTTCAGGATGGCCGGGCCCAGAATGACGACGAACAGCACGGGAAGAAAGAAGACGATCATCGGCACGGTCAGCTGTGCGGGCAGGGCCGCCCCCTTCTTTTCCGCCGCCGACAGGCGCAGTTCGCGGTTTTCCTTGGCCATGACGCGCAGCGCCGTGCCCAGCGGTGTGCCGTACTTTTCGGCCTGAATCATCGCCGTACAGACGGACTTGATGCCCGGATAGTTGGTGCGGCGCGCCAGCCCCTCATAGGCCATGCGGCGTTCGGGCAGGTAGGACAGCTCCGCCACCAGCAGAGACAGTTCTTCGGCCAGTTCGATGGAGGCCGAACCGATTTCCTGCGACACTTTTTGCAGGGCAGCTTCGATAGACATGCCGGCTTCGACGCAGATCAGCAGCAGGTCCAGCGCATCGGGAAAGGCGGCGACGATCGAGGCGCGGCGCTTGGAGGCGGCATTGCTGATATAGATGTTGGGCGCGTAATAGCCGGCAACGAACATGGCGACGCAGATCAGCAGCTTGATGTTCTGTGGCTGACCGAAATCGTTGACCACATTGATGTAGAAGGCCGCAAACGCCCCCAGAACGAAGGGCATCAGGAAACGGAAGAAATAGAAGGTGGTGACCGGTTTGGGGCCGCGGAAGCCCGCCATGGCCAGCTTGTCCACCACCTTGGGGTCTTCGAGCAGGGTCTTCAGATTCAGGCGATCGACGATGCGCTTATAGAGGCTTTCATCGGTCTGACGCAGGCCGCTGCTGCCGGACTGAACCATGGACTGACGGGCTTGCCGGCGCAGTTCTTCGCGGCGTTGCGCCACGGCCTTCATCCGCTTGTCCAACTGCTCACCGGACAGGGACGAACGCATCAGCGTCAGCACGGCGAAGAAGGCCAGTATCGCGACCACCATGGCGATCAGATTGGCCGGCTGCATGAGGGTGTAGGCCAGGTCTTTCATCTGAAAATCACCCGCCCTAGAATTTAAAATTGATCATTTTGCGCATCATCAGGATGCCGGAGGCCATCCACACGGCCCCGCCCAGCAGCATCAGATTGCCGCGCGGATCGGACAGCAGCGGCGCCATGTAGCCGGGATTGGTGATGTAGATCATAGTGCCGACGCCGGGCGGCAGGACGCCAATGATACAGGCCGAGGCGACGGCTTCGGACGACAGGGCCTTGATCTTTTCGCGCATCATGCGCCGTGAGCGCAGGACGTGCGACAGATTGCCCAGCGCTTCGGCCAGATTGCCGCCGGTCTTTTGCTGGATGGCGATGACGATGGTGAAAAAGCGCAGTTCCGGGGTCGGCATGCGCTCGCACATCTTTTCGAGCGCCATGTCCAGCCCCATGCCGATGGCGATATTTTCGTTCAGACGCTGAAACTCCGGCCCCAGAGGCGCGGGCAGTTCCCTGGCAATGACCTTCAGGCCGTCATGGACCGGCAGGCCCGACTTGATGCCGCGCACCAGAATGTCGATGGCGTCGGCAAAGCTGGCAGTGAATTTGGTGATGCGGCGCTTGGCCAGAAACGACAGAACCCAGCGCGGCGCGCCGTAACCAAAGGCGAAACCGGCCCCCAGCGCCGCCAGAGCGTTTCGGCTGAGGACGAGAACGATCACCGCCGCGATCAGGCCCCCGACAACGGACCAGATCCAGAAGGTTTTCACATTGGGCGTCAGGCCGGCGTGCTGCAAACGCGCCGTCAGCGACAGGCGTGCCTTGCGTTCGCGCTGCTCGGATTCCTTGAGTTGCAGAAGAATCTGCTTGCGGCGCTCCTCAGGGGTGCGGCTGGCGGCGGTGCGCTGGCTCTTGCGCTTGGCGGCCGAGGTGGCGCCCACCGCGATGGCCTGCGCGCGCTTGGTCGCAACCTCTGAGCCGCCACCACCGGTCAGCACGAAGCCGAGCGAGGCGAGGATAACAAAGCTCAGAAAGGCGATGAGGACGATCATCATGGCCGGACACCTGTGGCGCAGGACCAGATGACGGGCTTATTCCGCAGCATCGAGCGCCTCCGCCAGTTCGCGCTCCAGACCGTAATAACGCGCACGGTCCCAGAAACGCGGACGACCGATCCCGGTCGAACGGTGGCGACCGATGATCTTGCCTTCCTTGTTTTCGCCCTCGATCTCATACAGGAACAGGTCCTGCGTGATGATGACGTCGCCTTCAAGGCCGAGAACTTCGGTGATGTGGGTGATGCGGCGCGACCCGTCGCGCAGACGCGCGGCCTGAACGATGATGTCCACCGAGCCCACGATCATTTCACGAATGGTGCGCGACGGCAGGCCATAACCGCCCATGGTGATCATCGACTCCAGGCGCGAAATGGCTTCGCGCGGGGAGTTGGCGTGCAGCGTGCCCATCGAACCGTCGTGGCCGGTGTTCATGGCCTGCAGGAGGTCGAAGGCCTCCGGGCCGCGCACTTCGCCGACGATGATGCGTTCGGGGCGCATCCGCAGACAGTTCTTGACCAGATCGCGCATGGTGATCGCGCCCTGACCTTCGAGGTTGGGTGGACGGGTTTCCAGACGCACCACATGCGGCTGCTGAAGTTGCAGTTCGGCAGCGTCTTCGCAGGTGATGACGCGCTCGGTCGGGTCGATGAAGGCCGTCATGGTGTTGAGCAGCGTTGTCTTGCCCGAACCCGTACCGCCAGAGATCAGCACGTTACAGCGCGACGCCCCGATGACACCCAAAACGCGCGCCCCTTCCGGGCTGATGGAGCCGAACTCCACCAGATTGCGCATGGTCAGCTTGTCTTTTTTGAACTTCCGAATGGTGAGCGTCGGGCCATCCAGCGCCAGAGGCGGCGCAATGACGTTAACGCGCGAACCGTCCGGCAGACGGGCGTCACAGATGGGCGAGCTTTCATCGACGCGGCGACCGACCTGCGACACGATGCGCTGACAGATGTTCATCAACTGCCCATTGTCGCGGAAGCGCACATTGGTCAGTTGCACCTTGCCCGAAACTTCGATGAAGACGCGGCCCGCGCCATTGACCATGATGTCGGCGATGTCGTCGCGCGCCAGCAGCGGTTCCAGCGGCCCATAGCCCAGAACATCATTGATGATGTCCTGAACCAGCGCGTCCTGCTCGGCGATGGACATGGAGACGTTCTTGATCGTCACCAGTTCCGAGACGATGTCGCGGATTTCCTCCGATGCCGCCTTCTGGTCCAGTTGTGCCAGTTGTGACAGGTCGATAGTGTTCAGAAGCGCGTTGAAGATCGCCGTCTTGGTGGCGTGATAATAGTCCGACTGCTCACGCACGATCTCAGTGACCGCCTGCGCCTTGTGCATCTGGTCGATACCGGCGGCCAGCTTGCCGCCTTTGACGGCCGGTTTGTCGGTGCTGCGGCGGTCTTCGGCCGCGGGCGAGGTCTCAGCGACGCCTTGCGGACGCGTAGCAATATCGCCGGCCGGCTTGGCAGGCGGGGGCGCACCCTTGATGTCTTTGGGCTTGTCAGCGGAGGCATTGCCACCACTTAGCGCCTGCGGGCGCATCTGTGCGGCGGCCTGCGCGCCCGGTGACGGGGCGGCCGCGCGCGCGGCACCGAAGCCGGCGGGTTTACCCGATGAGTCCGTGGGGCGCTTTCCGAACACCTGTCAGCCTCACTTCTTCTTCGGGAAGAATTTCCCGATCAGCGAGGTGGAGGCCGCCTTCTTTTTCGTTTCCGCCGTACGGCCGGTGATGGTGGCGGTCAGGGTCAGAAGCGCCTCGTGCGCCTTGGACGCCGGGGCGCATTCGCCGATCATCTGTCCGTTATTGGCGGCCTGACCGAAGGTCTTGGCATCGAAGCTGATGGTGCAGACGGGGGCAACCCCCAGGGCCGCCGTGAAGTCCTTGACCGGGATTTCCGGACGACCCGGCATATCGACCTGATTGAGGACGACGCGCGGCGGGTTATCGTTCGGGCGGAAGGATTTCAGCAGTTCGATCAGGTTTTTGGCATTGCGCAGACTGGCGAGGTCCGGTGTGGCGACGATCACCACCTCATCGGCGGCGATCAGGCACTTTTTCAACCACGGCGTCCACACATGCGGCAGGTCCATCACGATGAACGGCGCGACGGAACGAACCTTGCGCGTCACCTCTTCGAAGGCCTCCTCATCGGCCAGATAGTCCTGATCGAGCGAGGCCGGCGCCGAGAACAGCGACAGGCGCTCGGTGCAGCGCGTCAGCATGCGGTCCAGCAGCACCTGATCGAGGCGGTCGGGCTCGTTCAGGGCGTCGGCCATGCCTTGCAGCGGGTCCTGATTGAAGTCGAGCCCGGCGGTCCCAAACGGCAGATCGTAATCGGCAATGACCGTATTGGCCTGCATCACTTCCGACAGGCTGTGCGCGAAATTGTGCGCCAAAACGGAGGAGCCGGCCCCGCCGCGCGCGCCGATAAAGGCAATGGCGCGGCCCACGAATGGCGTTTCCGGATCGTTGAACAGGGTAGAGATGGATTTGATGAGTTGCAGCGGCTTGACCGGTGCCACCATATATTCCGACACACCCTGACGGATCAGTTCGCGGTACAGAGAAATGTCGTTGTGCGCGCCGATCACCACCACCTTGGTATTAGTGTCGCACACTTCGGCCAGCCGCCCAAGCTGTTCCAGCAGACCATGCGCCGCCTGCTTCGATTCGACGATCAGCAGCGACGGAGTCGGTTCGTGCTGATAGACGGCGATGGCTTCTTCGATGCCGCCGCGGCGGACCAGAGACTGGGCGCGCGCCATGCGACGGTCGAGTGCCGCCGTGTCGCAGGCTTGAAGCGTGGCGTCATTTTCGGGGAAGAAGTGGATGCCGATGCGCGGGATGGACACCGCACCGAGTTCATCCGTGGGCTCGACGGCGGCGAAACTGGCGGCGGTTAGGGCCTGACGCGGCAGACCCGGCGCGGGCGTCAGCGGGTGCAGATCCTCTTCTGGCAGATCCTCGAAAGGGTCGCCCAGATCGAGGGCATCTGCCGCCTCGTAATTCTGCGTGAAGCTGTCGTCGGCGTCGTCGAAGTTGTCGAACGGGTCGGTCTGTCTGGCAGTAGAGGACATGGACGGGCTCACTTGATGACCTGGGCGACATTGCTCTTGGCGGCATCATCCTTGGCCGCCGAGGTAACCTCGCCCTTGCGATATTTGTCGATAATGATGCTGCGGCGTCCCGCGTCGCCGGGTGTCGCCGGCTGTGGCGCGGCGATATCGCGCGGATCGTCGATCTGCGCCGCCAGATTGGCATTGATGGCACAGCCCAGATTCTGTGGCGCGGCATTGTGGCGGGTGGCCGCCAGATTTTCCCATTCCTGATTACAGTCGTTGACCACGGCGCGGTATTCCCGCGTAATCAGGCTGACCACATCGGCGGGCTGGCTTGTGCTGGTCGTTTGCGATACGGCGTGGACGCTGACCTGATGGTCGTTGAAATAGGCGCGAATGGCCGCGCCAGCGCGCAGGGCGTCGGGCGTATTGGCAGTCAGGATGGTGATATCAACCGCCTCGCCGCCGTTCCAACTGGCCTTGCGGGCCACCTGATCAAGGGCGCGGCGCTGATTTTCGGACAGGCCACTCTTAGGGTGAATCTTGAAATGCAGGGCATCGGTGCGCGACTCGGCCTGAAGCGGATACTGGTCCAGTGGCGTCGGTGCCAGAGACTGAAGGCTGGGCGGGGCGTTTGAGGCGCAGGCCGACAGCAGGGCGGTACCGAGGATAAGGGCGGTGAGTCTGAAGGTGGCCGGGCGGTTCATGGGCATGTCGCGGGTTCCTATTCGATCACATAGCCGATGGGGGCTTGATAGCTGCCGGCCGGAGGTGGCGCTTCGGCGACTTCGCCCCGCTTGGCCCGCACGGATTTGTTCAGGCGTCCGAGGAAGACGGATTCGAGGTCGGAGGCGACCTGGAAGTTGTCAGCCGGGGTCTGGAAGGCGTCCGGTGATTTTGCAGACACGATATAGGGCGTGACGATGACGACCATTTCTGTTTGCTCATCGAGGAAGTCGCGTGAGCGGAACAGGGCCCCCAGCACCGGTATCGTTGTCATGCCGGGCAGGGCGTCAATGCTCTGCTTGTATTTCGATTGCAGCAGACCGGCGATCATCAGCGAGCCGCCCGACGGCAGTTCGACGGTGGTTTCGGCGCGACGCACCGACAGACCGGGAATGGTGAAGGTGTCATCCAGCGTGAAGGCACCCGTATTCACGATCTCGGATACTTCGGTCGAAAGTTTCAGCGAAATTGAACCGTTGGACAGAACCACCGGCGTGAACCCCAGTCCCACCCCGTAGGTTTTGAATTCCACCGTAATGCGGCCCTGTGCATCCTTGGCCACGGGCACGGGGAATTCCCCACCGGCGAGAAACTTGGCCGATTCACCCGAAACCGCCGCCAGATTGGGCTCGGCCAGCGTGCGCACCAGACCGACGCGCTCAAAGGCCTGAAGCGAGGCCGACAGCAAGTTGTCGGCATAGCCGATCTTCATGCCGCCCAGCGCCTTGCCATTGGTGCCATAGGTCGGCGTGTTTTGCAGGGCGTATTGCACTTCGCCGGTCTGTCCCGACAGGCCGTTGAAGTTGAAGCCCATCTGCTTGATGGAGGACTTCTGGACCTCGACGATACGGACCTTGAGGCTGACCTGATCCTTGCCGGCGATGGCCAGCATATTGATAATGTTTTCCGGCTTTTCGGCGAAGGCTACCGACAGGCGCTGGATCGCTTCGGACTCGCTGGCGTTCGCCACCACGCCCGACAGGATCACATAGCCATTGACGCTCTGCACCTGCACATCTGACTGCGGATAGAGCTTGCGTACCGTGTCCGACAACTGATCGGTAGAGACACCGACGCGGACCTGAAGGTTCAGGATCTGACGGCCGGTCGCGTCAAAGAAGATGGCATCCGACTGACCGGCGGTGACCCCCAGAACGAAGATTCGGCGCGGGGTGCGCAGTACGGCATCGGCGACAGCCGGGTTGGAGACGAAGACGTCGGCGGCATCCACGGGCAGGTCGATCACCGCCGAGCGCCCTTTGGCGAGGTTTAGCACCTGCGTGCGAGCACCTGAGGTCTGGGTCTGCACGCTCATGGGGCCGCCCAGCGAGGTATAGGGTTTGGGGGCGGCCTGAACGCCGGTGGCCGCCAGACTGCTCATCAGCAGGCCAGCGGCAAAAACGGTAACGGCGAGAGGGGCGCGTGCCATGTCAAAACGTCTCTTCATCGAAACTCTCATCGGGATACCGGCACATCGGTGCCCTGGCCATTGCGATAGACGACCACCTTGTTGCCGGCGCCGGCTGGGGAAGGCCCGACGCGACCGGAGGGCCCGCCGACATCGGCGTAGGAACGCAGCATCAGCGACAGCGGCCCCTGCGCCTTGGCCTGCGCCAGAGCCTCGCCTTCTTCGGGACGAACCTCTAAGGTGGCGGTAGCACCGATGACCGAGGGCTGATCGGACTTGGCTTCGACCGTCTGATCGACGGCCAGCACCTTGACATTGCGCAGGACCGGCTTGGCCACGTGCGAGCTTTGGCCATTATTCTGAACCTCCATCGACACGACGATATCGACGCGGTCGCCGGGCAGAATGAAGCCGCCGGCCGTGCTTTCGACGGTCACCGGCACGGCCATGGCGCGCATACCGGGGGCCAGCATGACGGCCATGAAGCCACCCGCATCGGCGCGCACGACCTTGCGCGCCACGATCGGCTCATTGGCCAGCATTTCCTCGCGTACCACCCCGCCCAGCACGGCGTCCATGCCGCGCGTCGGGTTCAGCACCTTGTCAGCGGCATCGGCAACCTTGGCGGCCCCGGTCTGGACTTTTTTGTCCAGCGCCTTGTCTTCGGCGGACTTGGCTTCGGCAGCGGCCACGGGCGTTACCGGCCGGTCGGTGAAATAGGACTCGGTGATGCCATCTTCCGGCCACGCCTTCCACGCCAGGTCAGCTTCGGCGATGCGTTCCCCCACCTTCAGGTGACGCGCGGCGACCAGCACCTTCACGGCAGGGGCCTCGGCTGAAACCTTTTGCGAGGCATTGGCGTTGGATGCGCCATTGCCGCCGATCATGCCGCGCACGACCAGCGCCAGCAGAAGCGCTGCGACCGCGGCTATGCCCATTACGACAAAACGTGACGCCTTCATGGAGGTTCCCCTTCAAAGCCCCGGCGGCGTTCTGGCGCGCACGGATAGCCAGTCAATTGGCAATTGCAACGAATCTTGGCTTAACGGTGGTTAACGGGAGCCTAAAGAAAGCTAACGGCCGGACGAATTTGTGAAAATGATACCGGAAACACCCATTTATCCGTCTGACCTGCCTATCCGGCCAGCTTGCTCAGCAATGGCCATAGGTCGCTATAGGGAATGGCCAGCAGGCCCCCGGCACAGATGGCCACGCCATAGGGGATGTCCCCTTGCGGCTTGAGCAGGGTTTGCAGCCACTGAGGCAGGGTGGGGGTATAGATTTGCAGGAACTGCCGCGCCAGCAGTAGCAACAGGGTAAAGGCCCCGCCCACCAGAGCGGTATAGGTCAGAAAGGCCAGAACGCCTTCCGGATGAAACCACAGAGCTGTTGCCGCCAGAAGTTTGGCATCGCCACCGCCTAAAACCTTGAAGGCGAAGGCGGCAAAGCCCACAACAAGAATGCCCATGCCGATGCCGGTATGGACGGCTATGCTGAGGGGTGTCAGGCCCAGAAGCAAAGCGGCGGGAAAAAAGACGCCGGCAAGGATCAGGCTCAGGCGGTTCGGAATGGTCATCGAACGCAGGTCGCTGATGGCCGCCCAGACGAGACAGGCCGGATAGACGATGCAGAACAGGGCGGGGATCAGAACGGCAGGCATCGGTCAGAGGCTCTCGATGGCGATTTCACAGAGGCTAAGCCATAGACCGAACAGGGTTAAGAGAGTGTTTTGCTGCCAATAGAGGTGATAAAATTAAAGACCTGACCGCTGCTTTAGTCAGTCAGCGCGCCACCGATTTTATCGCCGAGCGTTTCATAGTGATCTTTCATCGAGTCGCCCCAGGCCAGTATAGCTGTCGATGCGACCAGAAAGATCAGGGCCGCAATCAGGGCGTATTCAAGAGCGGTTGCGCCGGTCTCATCTGTCCAGAAGGTTTTGAGCGTGGGCATCGACGAGGTCCTGAAAAAAAAGGGCCGCAGACATCGATCTGCGGCCCTTCGCCTGGGTTGCTAAACCGCGGTCAATTATTGAACGGCGGTTTTGATTTCTTCGAACTTGCCCTTCAGGTTGGTGCCGATGGTGGTCAGCACGCTGATCAGAACGACGGCGATCAGGGCGGCAATCAGGCCGTATTCGATAGCGGTGGCGCCCGATTCGTCGTTGGCAAAGTTCTTGATGAGATTGGTCATGAGAGTCTCCATTAGAGTAGAATGCTAAGCAAGTGAGGTTTAACTTTGTACCGGGGTGGTGAGTTGTTTGGCTCACTTGCTCCCGAACACGAATGCAGAATAGGCAATCGCAATTAATATGAAGTAAACAACGAAAATTTTATGCGATTTTTCTATAGTTAATAATGATTTACTGTAAATTTTCGTTAAGGTTAATTCTTGTAAATGATATTGTATATTGAAATTTGGTCGAAATTTTTTCCATTAATATTACGTTCAGCATTTTTAAACATATCTTGTTTACCTGTGTTCCTAACCTGAAGCTCATATTCCTGAGGCAGGCTGGAAGCTGCGCCGGGGGCACAATCGTCCAGCGCCTTTGCAGATGGAGGCAAAGATGACGAAACAGATGATAATGGCCGCATATCTGGCTGTGGCGGCGCTTTTACCTGTCGGTGCGGCCGAGGCCGCCAGCAAGATCGTGGTCGAGAAAAATCACAGCGCACGGGTGGTCCTGCCGGCACCTGCCGGATCGGTGATCGTCGGAAATCCCGATGTGGCCGATGTGACCGTCGTCGATTCGCGCACTATATATATAATCGGTCGTGGCTTTGGCCGGTCTTCGGTATCGGTCACCGACAGCACGGGTCGCAATATTTTTGACGCCGATGTGATGGTGGGCACGCCGGTCGAGGGCGGCGTTACCGTTTATAAGGGCATGAAGTCCAGCACCCTGATCTGTGGTCGTACCTGTATTGAGCAGACCGACGGGATGCAGTCGTCTTCCACGCCCGCGCCGGCACCGCAGCCCACGCCGGCGAGTTAATCCCTCAATTTAACCCCCTGTTGACTCCCTCTCGTTTAGGATGTGGATACATTTCTTTTGACGAGGCTGACAGGGTGCGCAGACTTCTGACCAAAATCGCGATTTTTCGCCGCCGCCCCGGAGCGCCCGGCGAAAGCCGCTTCACACCTTCCGCAACGCGCGCCCGGTTTGGCTTATGGCGTGACCGCCGGGGCTCAACCGCGGTGGAATTTGCCATTATTGCCCTGCCCTTTTTTGGTTTGATCATGGGTTGTCTTGAACTGGCGATCGTGCTGGTTGCCGGCGTGTCGCTCGATCTGGCCGCCAGCAAGGTGTCGCGTGAGCTGCGGACCGGCCAGTCCACCAAGCCGACCACGTCCAGCGCTTTCATCACCAAGGTCTGCGCGGAAATGGCGTGGCTGGGGTCGGATTGCACATCCAAGATGCGCGCCGATGTCCGCACCTTCACCAATTTCAAGATGGTGACCGAAGCCCCCAACGTCATCGTGAACGGTGAATTTGCCAACCTGCAATATACGGCAGGGTCCAGCAGCCAGATCCAACTGGTGCGCGTCTACTATCCCTGGCGGGTCGTTTCGCCGTTTATGAAGCCCGGTCTCGGCGCTCTGAGCAGCGGGGAAATGGTTGTCTCCTCCACTATCGTTTTCAGAAACGAGCCCTTCTGATGCTGAGATGTCTGGGTAAATACCTGCGGTTTGGCCTCCGGGCGCAAGGCGGTACGGCGGCAGTGGAATTCGCCCTGATCGCGCCGGTTCTCATTGTCATCTACTGGGGGCTGGCCGATCTCAGCCTCGGCCTGATGGCCAGTCGCCGCACGTCGCACCTGGCCGCCAGCATGGGAGACCTGGTCGCACAGTCCGAAAGCCTGACTCAGGCCAATGTGGACGATATTTTTGAAATCGGCAGCAGTATTCTTGATCCCTTTCCTGCCGGGACCAAGTTACATATGCGCATCTCCAGTGTAACGCGAAATGCGACCACCGGCGTTATCGCCGCCGACTGGACACCGGCTCCGAGCAAAAACTGGCAGGGCACCCTACCGTTTGACACCAAAGGCCTGACCACCGATCAGTTGCCCGCGGGACAGACCCTGATCGTCACCGAGGTCATCTACGACTTCACGCCGCCGATCGGCAAGTTCCTGCCCATCAATACGACGTTCAAATCGACGACCTACCATCATCCGCGGTCGGGCAGTCAGATCCCGTTGAAACCTTAATATCTGCGCTCCAGCACCTGTCGGAACAGGGACAGCTTGGTTTCGGTTTCGCGGCGTTCATCGGCCGGATCGGAGTCGGCGACAATGCCGCCCCCGGCGCTGACCCTTAAGTGCCATCGACCCTGCGCATCGCGTTCACAGGCCGCCGTGCGGATGAGCACGTTCGAGTCCATGGCCCCGGACGCGTCCACCCAGAACAGTGAGCCACAATAGGGACCGCGCGGCGCCTCCAGCGCCTGAATGACCTTCATCGCTTGCACCTTGGGGGCCCCGGAAATCGAGCCGGGCGGGAAGGTGGCCAGCAGCACATCCGCCGCCGTGTGTCCCGCCTTGAGCTGCGCCGTCACCACGGACACCAGATGGTGTACATTGGGATAGGATTCCAGCGCATTCAGCGCCTCAACGCGCACCGACCCGACCTCAGCGACCTTCGACAGGTCGTGACGCATCAGATCGACGATCATCAGGTTTTCGGCGCGGTCCTTGGCGCTGTTCAGCAGATCCTGACCCAGCGCCGCATCGGCCTGCGGCGTGTGCCCGCGCGGGCGTGTCCCCTTGATCGGCCGCGTTTCCATCCGCCCGTCGGCCTCAAGCCGGATAAAGCGTTCCGGGCTGTTCGACACGACGGCGCGGTCGCCAAAGCGCATAAAGGCGCCGAACGGACTGGCCCCCGCTTCGGCCAGCGCCTGTAAAAT
>NZ_JAIXSV010000159.1 GCF_027484505.1 Asticcacaulis sp. | reverse complement strand
CGCTCTAATATTCCACCATTTCAGGCGGAAAGGACGCAAGGAGGCGTTTTATGTTGGCAGGCAGGCCCGGCCCCGGATTGGCCGTCAGTCTTGAAAGTGCCGCGCTGTTACCGGGTCTCGGGCCGGGTGAGGCGGTAGACCTGTCGTGTCTGGCGGCGCGGGCGCTCGACGGCGGGGCCGAAGGGGTGATGATCCACCTGACCTCCGATCATGGCCTGATCGCGGATGACGATCTGGCGCGCGTGGCGACCGTTTGCGGCGAACGGCAGAGAGACTTCAGTTTGCGGGTGACGACGGCGTTCGATCACGTGGAGCGCGCCCGGCGGCTTAAGGCTCAGCGCCTCTATCTGGGGCGTGAAGCGAAGGTCGCCCAATGGACAAGCACCAGCCTCTTCCTCAAGTCCCATATAGGCCACATCCAGAAGGTCCAGAAGACTTTGAAGGACAGCGATATTGCGCTGTTTGTCACGCTGGAGCCGACGCTTGAGGCTGCGGAGCAGGCCCTGCGCTACGGCCTGTTTGCCGTGGAGCTGGATATGTCGCATCTGGCGGCCAGCCTGCACAGCCCCGATATCGACCGGGCCTTTGATGCTTTATCGCACGTGCTCAGTCTGGGGCGTTATCTCAATCGTCATGGTGTGGAGGTGCACCTCGGGGGTGGACTGAGGCCCGCAGACCTGATGGTTCTGGCACGCTCGCGGAGTTTCCGGCAGTTCAATATCGGCCGGCGGCTGATGCCTGAGGCCCTGAATGACGGGCTGTCTGTGGCGGTCAAAACCTTGCGCGAACGCATGTCCGGGGCAGGCAGAGGAGAGGATGCCCCGGCCGAGCGACACAAACGCCTTGCTGAGCGTATCGCCGGCATGGATGATACGCGGCTAAAAGAGCGCCTTGAGCGGTTTTGTCGTGAGGCCCTGCCCCAACTGGAGGACCCTCAGCTCTATGTGGCTGAACGTCTTCTGGCCTTGCCGTTGGCACGTCTTTAAGCACTTGTGTTCACGGCGAACCTGCCGGCCAGTTTTGCGGGGATTACGCTTATCAGGCATCTGCGTCAGACTGAGGCTACTGGCCGCTCCGGCACACCTTTGCGGCGGGCGGGCTGAAGGTCAGGCGAGGAGGGCTACCCCAAGCAGGCAGAGCACGACCAGACTGGTTATGACCACGCGCAGCCGGAAAAACGCAGCCGACAGCGAGCCCCGGCGCATCAGGACAGTATCGACCACTAGCAAACTTAAGAAAACGGCGATCAAAATGCCTAGCGCGGCCAGTGGCCAACCGGACAAGGTCAGAAGCGGCCCTGACCATGCGAGAAGGCAAAGGACATTACTCAGGATCAGAAGCCACGTTGCCTGAGCCCGTCCCCCCAGCACAAGGCCCCAGTGCAGGCCGCACAGAAACGACGCGATCACGGCCCCATAGGTGATGGCGATGTCCGGGCCGCTCAGGGTGAGAAGGCGTACACCAAGGGCGGCCATGAGGACAGCGGCTATAAACGGCAGACCTCCGGCGAGGGTAAGCGCAATCACCCAGCGGATGTCCAGTTTCGACAGCGTAGCGTCCATAGTTCGGTCTCCCGGTTAGGGCTTGTCCTGAAACCCGCCGGGGTCGGTGAGCGCCATGAGGTGCGCAATAACCGGGCGGAAGGCGAAAAAGCCCCGGCTGGCGGCGGGCCAGGCGATCGCGTCCCACAGGCGGGTGCGTTCATAAAGGCGGATCGGTTCGCCGGTGTCGTTCAACACAGAGTTCAGCCCTGTCCGGGTCAGGCCGACCGGCAGGCGGCTGGTAAGCAGTGTGCGCGTCTCAAACGCCGTCAAAGCGCTTTCCAGTTCCGCTCGCGAGCTAAACAGGCGGACCTCGGTTCCGATTTGCTGCGCCAGTGTCTGCGCCACCGAAGCCGTAGCGGCAGCGACCGGGGCCTTGCCCGTCACCAGTGCGGCCACTCCGACAATCGACTGTTGCGCCACCCGAAACCCGTCCGCACCGAGGTCTTCGGATGTCACCACCAGAACCGAGGGGGCGCGTGGGCTCGGTTGGGCTGTCGGTAAGGCCACCACGGGGGCCAGAGTCTCTGAGGCGAGCGGTGCGGCTGTGCGCGCCAGTCCGGTGGGTCGAAACCGTCCGGCGGAGCAGGTGGTAATGGCCTCAGTTGAGGCCAGATAGACCTTGCCCGGTGTGTGCAAGCCAGCGACCCAGCGCCACGACAGGGTGTTGGCCGCTTCGTCGCCGTCGAGAAGATGCTCAAGGAAAAAGGCCGCGCCTAATTGCCAGGGCAGACGCAGAGTATGCACCCAGATACTGGCAAATGACATGCGCGCGTGGTTGTGCAGATAGCCCGTCGTAATCAACTCAGTCGTCCAGACATCGAAAGCGTCAATGCCGGTCTGCCCGTACACCGCCGCGCGGTAGGTATCTGTCTGACGGGTCGTTTCGGCCTCATCGCTGAGGAGGTAATCGACGTAGCGCGTCCAGAGCGCCGGCCGCATCTCCAGATAGCCGCGCCAGTAGGATCGCCAGCATACCTCGTCGATAAACTTGTTCGCGGCGGCACCGTGCGCTTTTTCGGCCGCGCGCGCCAACTCCCATTCACCGATCAGACGAAGGCGCACATAGGGGGAGAGTTTTGACACGTGCCCCGTGTCATTGGGGCCGGGGTCGATATTGCGATCGCGGGCGTAGGCGCTTCCGGCGCGCGGCAGGAAGGTCTCCAGACGCTCAAGTGCCTGCGCACGGGTAAGCCCTTCAGGCGGCAAGGAGGGCCTCCGCCAGTTCGAGGCCAGACAGCCACGCCGCTTCGACGCGCGGTCCCTTCAACCAGTCGCCGCAGACACCCAAGCCCAGCGCCTTATCATAGAGAAGACCGTGTACGCCTTCCCCCGTGCGGGCATAGCGCCACAGATGCGCCTTGAGCAGCACGGGCTGCGGCAGGGGACGGCTCAGCAGCGCTTGCCACGCGGCAAACATCGGCGCAGCGGCGTCTTCGCGGCTGAGGTCGATATAGGCCGCCGTCCAGTCGGGCGTCGCCTGCAATACCCAGGCGCTGCCCCCGGAACGGCCGGGCTTTGACGCGTTGTTAGCGACCCACGCCAATACCGGCCCCGGCACGCGCGTCACGGGCGCAATATCGGGCGGGTCTTCTTCAAAAGACACCATCGTGGTCCAGCACGGTTGCGACGGGTGAGCGCGCGCCATTGCCGCAAAATCGGGTACCCACGCAGATATGAGGGTCGCGGCTTGCTCTGAGGGAATAGCGACAATCACCTGTGCATAGGGGCCAAACGTCTCGTTTTCGGTTGTGAGGTGCCACGCGCCGGGTGTCCCGGTGATGCCTTCAATGCGCGTGGCGAAACGCACGCCAAAACGCTCGCACAGGGCGGCCAGCGGTGAACACATCATCGGCGTGCCGACAAAGGCGTCAGGCCCGGCGTCTGGCCAGCGGGCCGCCAGTCCTTGTTGAGTCCACGCATCGACCTCAGACACAAAGCGCGGATCACGGACGGTAAAATATTGCGCGCCGTGATCAAACAGGTACGCCGTATCGTCAATCCGCTCGCGCCGCGTTGACATGCGCCCGCCGGGGCCTCGCCCCTTATCGAACAGATCAACCGCGTGGCCCGCCGCGATAAGCCGCTGCGCCGCCGACAGGCCGCTGATCCCGGCCCCGATGATCCCGATGCGTTGTGACATGATTCCAATACGCTCAGGCAAAGGGCACGGATCAGACGGGGATGTGGCCGCTCTGCGACATAGGGTTAAATATATATTATACACCCCTTGCCTTGGTTCGCGGTATCCGTGTATGCAGCTCGGAAAACGATTTCAGGAGGACGTTAGGTCTTTTCGCAAGGCCGTGATCAAGCAAGGGGAAGCTGCGTGCCTGCCAAAACATCTGTCCTGTCGTCGAGCCATATCCTGTCTCTGATCGAGGAAAAATTCAGTATCGCGTGGATTGTGTTCCCCTCTGACGGGGGTGACTGGACCGGTTCCCGATCGCTGGATTATTTTATCGGTTATGACTCAAGTACCGACCCCTTGCGCGCCCGTTTTCTGGAAGCTGTGCACCCGGATGACCGGACGGATTTGCTTCTTGACCTGTCTTTTTTGACCAAGCGCGCCTTGCCGTGTCGCCGAAGCGTGCGATTGCAGGTGGCGGGGCGCACGGACCGGCAGGTTCAGATCGAGTTTCGCCACGTTGAAGGGCCGTCTTTTGATACGCTGAACCTGCTGCTGCTGAAGGATGTATCTCAGGAAGATTACAGTATTCAGAAACTTGCGCAGTTTGAGCAGCGTCTGGAACAGGCTATGCGCACGTGGCAGATGAAGGGCCTGTGGTGGGCCGACACAAACTACAACATGATCGACTATGTCGGGCGCGATGAACTGATCTTCGACCGTGAGCTTCTGGGGACGCAGTATACGGATATCGTGGCCAAAGAAGATCAGGGGGCGTTGATGCTGAACCTGATGAAGGCGGGGGAAGCGGGCAAGCCCTTCTGCCTGCCGGTGCGTGTTGTGGGGGTGGATGGTGTGACACGTCCCTATCAGGTGCGGGGCGCGCCTAATGTCGTAGATGGCGAAATTGCGGGCTGGACCGGTTATGTCAGCCCGTCGCCGCTCACCGTCATGCCGCGGTCTTCCGCGGTAACGGATGGTGAACGGATGAACCATCTGAGTGCTGCCCTGCTGAGAGCCGGCTGCGCGGCGCTGAGCTGGAGCTATGGAGAACTTGCGGCCCGCGCCAAGGTTTCGGCCTCGACGGTCAATCGTATTCTCGGCACCTCCGGCCCGCTGATCGAAGCCTTCCGCCTGAGCAGTCTTACAGCGCTGGTGGAGGCTCTGGAAGCGGCAGGGGTCACCTTTCAGCTTGAGGCGCAGGGCGGCGTTTCCTTATGTCTGTCGCCAGTTCATAATTAACACCCTCCCTCAGCCGGTTACCGTTGCGGATAGTGTTTTGAGTGCTTTTTGCGCACGAACGAGCGTTTTCGATAGAGAAATGACAGCCACACTGTCAATTCGTGTCGCAAATGTGCCGTTCTGTCGCAAGGAGACACAGAGTTTTGTTTACCGACTGCCCCGACTCTTAACCCTGCGATCCAAAGGGGGCCGGGCGTTTCGCAGAGCGTGACATGCCGCCCCCGCAACGGCGGAGGTTCTGGATGAAATTATCGGATATAAAAGTTGGCTTCAAGATTCTGGGGATTATCGGGGTCTTCGGTATTACCTGCGTGTCCTTGTCCCTCTGGCAAAATGCGGTGATGGATGACGCGCAAAAAAAATACAGCGCCATGATCGAAAAGGCCGACCCGGCCCTGTTGTCGGCGGCGCGGATGCGGCAAAACCTCTTTTCGCTTCAGGCGGCCAGCTACGGCCTGATCGCGCAGGACTGCCCCAGCGAGGCCTGCGAAACCTTCACCCAACAGATGGCCACCTCTGCCGAGCGGTTTCAGCAGCGCTACGAGACGGCGGTGAAGCTTGAGCCTGCCTATCAGGACGAGTTGCAGCCGTTGAAGGCGCGCTTTGATGACATCGTCGCGACTCTCAAAAAAGACATCACCCCGCGCGCCAAAGCGAATGACGCCGCGGCGAGTGGTTTGATGGCCGAACTGGACCCGACCATTGAAAAGCTCTCGGATGATATTTCCGAGGCCATTGATACAAAGGTCAAGGAAAACGAAGCGAAGGGGGCGGAGCTGCGCAAGGCCGTCGCCGCGAAGGGGCAGATCGGTCTGATTGTGTCGGTGCTTGTCACCCTGCTGATCACCGGCTTGGCCTCCTTGCTGGCCTTCGGTGATATTGCGCGCGGCCTCAAACGCCTGACAACGCAGATGCTGGCCGTTTCAGACGGGCGTCTGGATCAGGTCATCGACGGTCAGAACCGCAAGGACGAGATGGGCGTCATGGCCCAGACCCTGGCGGTCTTCCGCGATCGTCTGATCGAAGCCGAGACCCTGCGCCTCGAAGCCGCCCGACTGAAAGAGTTGCAGGAGGCCGAACAGCGCAATATCATGCTGGCTCTGGCCGATGATTTCGAAAAGTCGGTTGGTGGCATCGTGACGCTGGTCTCCAGTGCCGCTACCGAAATGCAGGCCGCTTCGGCCCAGCTCAGCGCCACGGCACAGGAAGCTTCGGCGCAATCCGTCGCCGTCTCCGCCGCCGCTGAACAGGCCGGGGCCAATGTCAATGCGGTGGCGTCATCGGCCGAAGAACTGGGGGCCTCGGTGTCCGAGATCAGCCGTCAGGTCGAAACCTCGGCCGAGATCGCGCGGGCAGCGGTAGGCGAGGCCACGGCCGCCGGGCAGATCGTCACCGAACTGAACGAGACAGCGGCCTCCATCGGTGGCGTGGTCGATCTGATCGCCGGTCTGGCCAGCCAGACCAATCTGCTGGCGCTGAATGCCACCATCGAGTCGGCGCGCGCTGGTGAGGCGGGCAAGGGCTTTGCCGTGGTGGCCGCAGAGGTCAAGGCGCTGGCGGCACAGACGGCCAGAGCCACGACCGAAATTTCCAGCAAAGTGGCGCAGATTCAGGAGGCGACCACCCGCGCCGCCTCAGCCATGCACAACATCACAGGCACCATTGAGAGCATTAGCCAGTCGAGCGTGACCATCGCCTCTGCGGTCGATCAGCAGGAGGCGGCGACACAGGAAATCGTGCGCGCCGTCACGCAGGCGTCGCAGGGCACGCAAGAAGTGACGCACAATATCGGCGGGGTCGCCCTTGCGGCGGAACAGACGGGCGAAGCGGCGGTTCAGGTGCAAAGCTCATCGGGCGAACTGGCCGAACAGGCTCAGAAGCTGCATCAGGAAATGGACCGCTTCCTGGCTACGGTCCGCGCGGCGTAAGGATAGACACATGTCCAACCCGTTGAAACTCAGCGATGAACCGGAATCGCGGGTCATCTATCTCGATGATGTGCCGTCGCTGCCGCCCCAAGCCAACGCCACTCTGGAAAAGCTGGTGGCCGACATGTCGCGGCAACTGGCCGGGGTCTACGACCAGTGCCTTGCCATGAAGCTGAAAAACGGCGTGACCAGCGAGGTCGAATTGCTGACCATCAGTCACGCCCTCGCCCAGTTCCGTTCCGGCTTCCGCGATCTGCTGCTGCGCTGCCTGACGGTGGAGGATGAAGGCGGGAAACCGGAATAGAGCGGAATGATTTCTGATGGAATCATTCCGCTCAAGACGCCATTGAGGCGGCGCAGCCGCCGCCCGGCGAGGGGCAAAGCAAAAATCTGGATCATCATGATTCCCTCAGGAAACATAATGATCCAGCGCCTCAGGGTTTGCCCGCGGCGTAGCGCATCACCTGATAGAGGAAGGTCGATTCCACCGTCCCGGTCAGGAGGTGCGCAAACGGACCAGAGGCATAGACGGGCACATCCTCACCCGCGTGCTGTGCGCTCGACATGGGCGTCAGGGCGAGCTGATGGAAGTCGGGCGATAGCGCCTCCTCTTCCGTCAGCGGCGGGCTGCCTGCCGGTCGCGCGCCGGGGCCGGTAGCATAGTTCAGCGTCAGGCGCGGCTGGCCGTTCTTGTCCGGCTCATTGACGCCGTTCTTACGCGCCAGCCCCAGGATCGGCTCATTGCGTGTCGATCCGGCGCTGAGCGTCAGGCCGTGGCTGTGGTCGGCGGTGATGATGATCAGGGTGTCGCTGGCATCGGTCAGCTCCAGCGCCGCCTTCACCGCCTTGTCCAGCTCATCGACATCGGTCAGGGCGCGGTAGGCGTTGTTTTCGTGGTGCCATTTGTCGATCGAGGCGGACTCGACCAGCAGGAAGAAGCCGTCCTTGTTGTGCGACAGCACCGAGATGGCTTTGCGCGTCATCTCTTCCAGAGTGGGCGTGGGGCCCTGACCCTTATGATCGACGACCGAGGGCAGGTCACCGTCGGCAAACAGGCCGAGCAGGGTTTTTGTGGTTTTTGGATCGACGGCTTTCAGCCCCGCCTTGTCGGTGACCACCACGGCACCGGGCAGGTTGCGCCAGTCGGCCGTCAGGTCGCGGTCCTGACGCTTGCCGCCCTGCGCCGTCGTGACAAAGCGGGCGCGGTCGCCGCCCAGCGCCACATCAAGGCGCACCGCCTTGGGGGCTTCTATCATCTGGCGAGCGAGGTCGATACAGCCAGCCTGTTTCGCCTCGGCGGGCAGTTCAGCATCCGAGCGCCAGCCACGCGTCGGCACGTGGCCATAGGCCCCGGCAGGCGTGGCGTCGGTGAGGCCGGCCGTGGTGACGATGCCCGTGGCCTTGCCCTGCGCTTTCAGGGTTTCAGCAATGGTCGGGATGCGACCTTTCAGGGATGAGACGCAGTCATTGCTGTTGACCGTCGCATCGACGCCGATGGCGGCATTGATCGTCTTGACGCCTGTGGTGATGGCCGAAATGCCGTTGGCGGAGTCGGTGACGAACTTGTCCGCCGAATAGGTCTTGGACAGGCCCGTATAGGGCAGGCCTTCAAAGGTCAGGCGATAGGAGGCTCCGTCCACGCCGCGCGTTTGTCCGGCCAGAATGCGCCCGGCGGTGACCGAGCTAATGCCCATGCCGTCACCGATGAACAGGATGACATTGCGCGCCTTTTTCGTGTTCGGCGTGCGGGCGAGCGCGCTACGTAGCTCTGGCGACAGAAGGGCGGGGGCCTCGGCCATAGCCGGGGCAACGCACAGGACAGACAGGGACAGGCAGACGAGCAGCGACTTCATGGGGAACCGGACGGGGAGGTCTGACCCGGTTGATGTGGGATCAGGCGATGAAAGGATAACCGCAAGCTGGCACAATTGGTCAGACCTTTTGCGGTGGTTTTCGCGTATTTATATGACAACCTTCGGCGCTGTCCAGTGCGATGGCATCTGGGGTTAGGCTTCATCTGCGCGTGGGCAGGGAGAACATTCAGAGCTTCATGCCGAAAAGGGGACCCCGCTATTTCAGCACATAGCTTTTGAACCGGGTTCCGATCACGACAGATCGAAACCCGGTCCTGAGGTTTAAAATTTACCACGCACGCCCACCGAGACGCTGCGGCCATTGAAGGTGTAGCCGCCGAACTGGCCGTTCTGGGTGAACTGCCACTGGGCTTCGTTGGTCAGGTTCTGCGCCTCGATGACCAGCGTGAACTGATCGTCGATCTTGTAGCTGAAATTGCCATCCAGCGACCCATAGGCCTTGTCGTTCAGGCTGGCGAGACCGCCGGTGCCGACCGAGGCCAGCACGTCATCCACCCAGGCATAGGACAGACGCGCCCCCAGACGGTCCTTTTCGTAATAGACCGTCAGGTTGTAGCTGTTCCTGGCCACGTTCTGCATCTTGTCGGTGAGGGTGGCCGAATAGGCCGCCTCTGAGTCGGTGCGCGTATAGCTGGTCAACGCACCCAGACCGTCCCACGGTGCGGGCAGGTCACGGAAGTTCTGCTGCCACGCCAGTTCCATGCCCTTCACCCAGGCATTACCGCCATTGACCGGAGCTGTCAGGGTGTAATTCTGACCGTCGATAGCAATGGTGGTGTTCTGGTTATAAACAAAGGTGGTGATGTCCTTGTAGAACAGGCCACCGATCAGGGCCGAACCCGGCGCAAAATACCACTCCGCCGTCAGATCATATTGGTTGGCTTCGAACGGATCGAGCAGCGGGTTGCCACCGACGGCGGTGAAGACGGTCCCCGATGAGTTGAGCGTCAGTCGCGGCGACAGATCGGCCAGAGACGGACGGGTGATGACCTTGGCCGCAGCCGCGTGGACCTGCACGCGATCCGTCACCTCATAGACGAGGTTGAGGCTCGGCAGGGTGTCACGATAGGTCTTTTCAAAGCGCACGGGCAGGGCGGCCGTGCCCGTGTCGGCGTGGCCTTGCGACACCTGCTCGGTTTCGGCGTAGCGCACGCCCACTTCGCCGCGCAGGGTGCGTCCGAACAGTTGCGTGTCGATATCCGCCGCCGTGTAGGCCGCCGAGATCTTTTCCGCCACATAGTAGGAGTTGCGCAGGTCGCCGCGCGCCGGCGCCGTATTGGCGATGGCCGACATATCGAGGATGGCCATGAACTTATCACGGTTCGGGCTCAGCCACGTCTTGGGCAGAGTGGCCCCAACCTCGCCCAGGAAGTTATCGACGGCGATGGTGTCGTAATAGTCGCGGCCGAACAGGGTGTTGTTGCCACCGATCGTCTTGCCGCTCAGATCGCGGGTAAAGTTGATGTCGCGGCGGTTATAGCGACGCGACCGGTCGCGGAGCTTCACGCCGGCTGAAATCTGGCTGAACGGGCCGAAGCTCAGCTCACGCCTGGCGTCAAACTGCACGGCGTTTTCTTCGTCCAGCGAGTCGTTGACGCGCCATTCCAGACGGCGGAAGGGCAGGATCGGGTCGCTCAGGCTGCGCGTCAGGAAGGTCAGGGTCGGCACGCCGTCACCTACCTGCGGCAGTGAGAAGTCGAGTCCGCCGGATGAACCCAGCACGCGGGTACGGGTGATCGGCTTGTCGGTATTGGAATAGGCGCGCGCCACATAGAGGCTGCCGCTCAAATCCCACGCCCCCAGTTTGTGTTTGACGCTCAGATCGGTCAGCTGGTTGTCGTGGACCAGATAGTCGATTTCACGCCCGATCTGGGTGCTGGTCGAGGTGGTGCGCCCACCGACCAGCGCGCCATCGCGGACCTGACCCGTATTGGCGACGAGGCTGGTGAGGACGAAATCCGCCGAATAGGTCAGCTCGTCATAGAAGTCGTCGAGGTGCGAATAGAGGTGAGAGAGCGAGATTTCGGTGCCTTCGCGCGGCTTCCACTGCACGGCGGCAGTGACGCCCCAGCGTTCGCGGCGCTCGGTTTCCAGCGTCGGGCGCACGGCGCTTGGCACATAGGTGGTGTCCGTCACACCGTCGCCATTGACATCGATCTTGCCCGTCGTCCAGCTAACGCCCGTGATGCGGTCCGAGCGCAGGCTGCGGATGCCGTAATTGGCCGACACGAGCACACCCAACGTGCGGTCCTCGTTATTCCAGCTCCAAAGGCCCGACATTTTAGGATCAATCTTTTTGGCCAGTTCGACATAGGTCGAGGTCAGGCTGATGGCCGAGGTCGGGCGTTTGAAGTCGAGCGGCTTGAAGGTACGCAGATTGACCGTACCGCCAATCGCCCCTTCGTCCATGGCGGCCAGAGGCGACTTGATGACCTCAACGCCGGAGACCATTTCGGTGGCCAGAGTATCGAAGCGGAACTGACGGCCCGATTGCCCGGAATCGCGCACGTTTTCGTTCACAGCGGCGCTGCGGCCATCAATGGTCACGTTCTGGAAATTGGGGCCAAGGCCGCGCACGCGCACGAACAGGCCTTCGCCACGGTCGCGCGTGATGGAGATGCCCGGTACGCGCTGAAGCGCTTCGGCGATATTGTTAGCGGGAAACTTGCCGATATCTTCGGCATTGATGACGTCAACGACATTGGTGGCGCGGCGCTTTTCGTTGAGCGCCTTCGACAGGGAGTTACGGAAGCTGGTGACGACCACCTCTTCGACGGGCTCGTCCCTGACGGGGGCTTCGGCGCTGGCGGCCGGAGCGACGGCCGTGGCCGTGCGGGCGACAGGGGCCGAGGTCTGCACCTGACCGGCGCGGATCACCACGACCTCACCCTTCATCGTATAGGCGAGCGACTGACCGTGTAGGAGACGGGTCAGGGCCTGGTCAAGGCTGAGGCGGCCACTGAGGGCGGCGGTGCGTTTGCCGCTGGTCAGAGCGGGGTCGGCGACGATCTGCACACCGGTCAGGCGCGACAGCTGCACCAGGGCGGTATCGAGCGAGCCCGCCTTGATGTCGATATCCATGGCGCGCGAGGCTACAGTCTGCGCCTGCGCGATGTGCGGGGTCAGGCCCCCTAAGGTGAGAGCCGTCAGCGAGGCCGACAGGCAAAGAAGTCGATGGAAGGTCACGGTCTTATCCCCATTTGGCCGGTGCGCGGGCCCATCCCCGCTGGCGGCTCTGGGAAAAGGACGGAAAAAGACGGGGCGGACCGGACAGGGTTTTTGGTGAAATATTTATGACGGAGTCAGGTCGCGGCCTCAGCGCAGCGTGATGACGTCGCCCTGCTTTTCGACGGTAAAGCCGTGCACCAGCGCCAGCGCCTCCAGTTGCGCTTCGGGGGCATCGAGGCGGATGCGCCCCACAATCGGCTTTTGTTTCAGAGCCTCGTCGGCAAAGCGGATGCTCAGGCCCGATTGGCGGCTGAGCGCCTGCACGACGCGCTCCAGCGGCCAGTGGTCGGGCTCGATCCAGCCGCGGCGCCAGTCGTCGCCCTGCGGATCGAAGCGGCTTAAGGGTTTGACGTGGCCGCTTTCGAGACTGGCGCGCATGCCGCGCGTGAAATCGCCATAGCGGCGCTCATCACCGGTCAGGCGCACCTTGCCCTCATAGACGTCCAGTTCGACGCCGTTCGGCAGATAGCTGAGGTTAAATTCGGTGCCAAGCACACGCACCTTGCCGCCGCTAAGCCCGACATAGAACGGGCGCGAGGCGTCGTGCGCCACGTCGAAATAGGCCTCACCGCTTTTGAGCGCCACGTGGCGGCGGTAGCCGGTCAGGCGCGCTTCCAGACGCGACCCGCCGTTCAGCGTTACATGGCTGCCGTCGGCGAGCGTCAGTTCACGCACCTCGCCGGGCCTTGTGCTGTAAACGGACAATGGCGTCGTCCACTCGGCCATGAAGGGCGGCAGGAGAAACAGGCTGAGGCACGCGGCCAGCGCCAGACCCGCCCCGCCCCAGACAACCGGCCTTTGCCACAGGGCGCGGCGGGACACGGGCGCGCCGGACGATTCCTGATCAAACTGCGTCAGGGCATCATGCAGGGCGCGGTCCTGCGCAATCCGCAGCAGGCGCTGATAGGCAGCCTCATGGCGCGTATCGGAGCGCCGCCAGTACAGCCCTTCGTCGGTTTCACCCTGTGTCAGGGTTTGATCGGCATAACGGGCGGCGGTGTTCCACAGAAGATCGTCGGTGTCCGCACCCTCAGGCGTCATAGCGTTTTCTTTTCTTTTCAGCCCGGGCGAGCGTCTCATGCAATTGCCGCAGGCCGCGCGTTATGTGTTTTTCGACGGCGTCCACCGACAGGTTCAGACTCCGGGCAATATCACTGCAGGTTTCGCCATGCAATCGCCGCCGGATCAGAACCTCGCGACGCAACGGCGGCATGTCCTTAAGGGCTTCGGTGAAGGCTTCGAGACGCTGCTTGTGCATCAGAACCTGCTCCGGCAAGGGGTTGTCGCAGGCCAGAGTGTCCTCGATGGCCTCGGTGGGACGCAAACGCTCGGCTCTGAAATGGTCGCTGATCAGGTTGAGCGCGATGCGTCGCGCCAGTGCGGCGACATTGTCCACCTTGTGGTCGCGCACATAGGCCACCAGTCGCGCCAGCGTTTCCTGCACCACGTCCTCGCACAGGCCATGGTCGCGCACCTTACCCGCGACAAAGCGCGACAGGCGCTGACGCTCATCGGCAATCCACAGGAAGGGCAAAGGGGCGGGCGACATGACAGCCTCCGCTCTAGTGGGCAAATGTGACGGTTTTTTTATAGGCCTCGCGCGCCATGCCATTTGGCGGGCATTAAACCGTCACTGTGGCTTTGAGGTTCAACCTTTTGACCACGGCCCGCCCTCGACCAGCAAAACCATGCCGATAGCGGGCAAGTAGACGCACAGGGTATAGAGCGGCTGATCCATCGGGCAATGCAGGGCATAGGCGGCGGCGGCCAACCCGGCAAAGCCCAGCGCCGCGCACAGTCGCAGCAGACGGGGCTGAGACGAGGCGGTGCGGCTGAGCCACATTGGCGTGACCAGCCGCATGGCCACCCACGCGCTGAGGAGGATGGTCAGGCCGCACAGGGCCGCGCCGCCGAAGCCGCCTGCTGTGGCGCCGTCCCACCCTGAGCTTGCCACTTGCCACCACAGGGCAAGGCCGTGGCTCAACAGGATGACGGGCAGCGGGGCGAGGTCGCTCCAGTGACAGCGGCCTTCGGGGCGTGACAGGGCGTTAGCGGCGTGCAGCGCCGACAGTCCGGCCCAGCCCCACAACAGCGGTTTGAGCAGGGCAAACCGCGCCTGAAGCAAAGCCCCCTCAATATCGGTAAATTCCGGGCGCATCCCATAAAAGCCCACCACCCAAAACAGAGTCATGGCGGTGAAGACGAGGGCGAGGCCCAAAAGCCGCCCGGCGCTCAGCGGTTTGACGGGGCGCAGGTCTTCGCTCAGCCGCTCGATCAGGTCGTGTGGCGGCCTTACCATCGGAACAGCCAGCGCCCGGCGACGCTGCCGATCAGGGCCGCCACCAGATTGGGGGCCAGATAGATCAGCAGCAGATAGGCCGGGGCGTCGTGATCGCAATGCAGCGTGTAGGCCACCGTCATCAGGGCCGAGGCGGCAAAGGCGCTGAGTGCCCCAAACAGCGCGGGATTGCCGGGCGCGGCGTGGCGCAGCCATACGGCCCAGCCCAAGCCCAGCCCCGCCATGCCGCCGACCAGTATGGTCAGGAAACACACCGGCGCGCCGTCCGACAGGCCTGTCATAGCTGCGGGCAGGCCACTCAATGCGACATCCATACCGGTCAGGGTGGTCAGGGCAATGACCGCCAGCCCCAAAAGCCCGGTTTGCACGCGGTTGAGTGCCCCTTCCGGTCGCGCCGTGGCCTGCACCTGCCAGACGGCCAGCGCGGCAAGGCCGATAAAAAAGGCCGTCTTGGCATAGGCCGACAGGTTATCCGCCACGCGCCCTTCACTGAGCAGCAGACGCATTTCGGGGCGCGCGCCGTAAACCGTCAGGACAAAGGCGGTGCCCGCCAGCAGGCTTAAGCCCACCCACAGCCACAGGCCACGGCGGCCCATCGGGGCAACCGGGTTGACGGACTGGCTTAAGGACTCGATCAGGTCGGGGGTGTTATGGTTGCTCATCTTCGTACACTTTCCGGGGCACGCCGACGCTGTCCCGTAACTTTTTCAATCCTCTGTGGACGATGACCTTGACGGCGGCCACCGATTTGCCGGTCAAACGCGACACGTCCTCCAGGCTGAGTTCTTCGACCTTGTGCAGGCGGATGACGCGTGCCTGATCGACGGGCAGTTGCGACAACAGTACCTGAACGTCACGCCGCGCTATGGCGGCGGGCAGGCCCAGAGAGGCCTCATCCACCGGTTCGTTCATTTCGTTCAGCTCAACATGTACGTAGCGCCCGTATTTTCGGACGTGGTCGATCAGCTTGTGCCGCGCCACGGCGGCGATCCACGGCATGAAGGGGGCCGTCGGGTCATAGGTGTGGCGCTTTTCATGCACCGCGACCAGCGTGATCTGGGTCAGGTCTTCGGTATCGGGCGATTGCAGGCGACGGCGAAAATAGGCCGAAAGCCACGGGCGCAGGGCGGTGAGCAGGGCGCGATAGGCCTCCGCATCGCCGCGTTGGGCGGCGCGCATCTGCTGCTGCCACAGATCGGGTTGACTGAGGCTCATGAGCTTGTCTCTGTCGCGTCAAGGCCGGTGACCAATCCTTCGGCCAGCCATTGACCCAGCCACGCGCCGATCTGCGCCGTGAGGTCTCGGTCGGGGGCGTCGCGCGTCAGGGTTTCGCAAGCCGCGGCAAAACCCTGACCGACCGCCAGCGCGCAGATGAGGGCATATTCGTCGGCCTCCAGCGTGCGAAAGCGCGAAGCGAGCGCTGTCTTCCACACGCACAGACCACTCGTCGCTTCGAAATAGAGCACCTCCGGCGGTGTCTTGTCTTTCGACAGGGCGCGCCACAGGGCCGGGGCATTGGAGCGGATGGGGCGGTGACGCAGGGCCGGATTGAGGACAAAGCGCACCGTCTCCCAGTCGCCGACCTGCATCAGGGCCGTCCCATCGAGCAGGTCCGCATCTTCGGCGGCGAAGGCCTGTCGCAGGGCGGCATCGAGCCACGCCAGCTCGGCGATTTCGGGATCATCGGGAAAACGTCCGGCCAGAAAGGCCGCAAAGTCCTGCCCATAATCGTCCAGTGACCACTGGCTGGACGGATGCTGTTCGATATAGGCGAGGACTGCTGAATGGAAGGCGTCATCACCCAGCCACGCCCAGACCTGCGCATAGGTTTCCGCCATTGCCCCCGACAGCCGCGCACGATAGGCGTGGTGATAGACACGCATCCCTTCGCTTAGCGTGGGGGCGGGGTTGGCCAGAATCTGACCCAGAAACGCCTGTTGGGTAGCCACCAGACTCATACGCACACCCCAACTGAGGCAAGGCGGCGGGCGGTATCGAGTTCGCTCAACAGCTCATAAAGGGGTGGAATCTCGTCGTCGCGCTCGATCATCACGGCGGCGTGGCTAAGGCACGTGGCGACCTCAGCCCACAGCCCCCACACCCCGTCCGGGACGGGCGCATCGTGGGTGTCGATCAACAGGGTGTCGCCCTGCGAATGGCCGGCCAGATGCACCTGACGCACGCGCTCCAGCGGCAGGCCGTCCAGATAGGCTTGCGCCGAAAAGCCGTGATTGTGGGCGCTGACGAAGACATTGTTGATATCCAGCAGCAGGTAGCAGCCCGTGCGACGGCATAGCTCTGTCAGAAAGCCCCATTCCGTGTAGGCATCTTCGGCAAAGGTAACGTAGGTCGAGGGATTTTCGATCAGCAGCGGCCGCTGAAGGAAACTCTGCACGCGGTCGATATGGCGGCAGACGGTAGCCATCGCCTCTTCGGTCAGGGGCAGGGGCAGAAGGTCGTGGCTGTTGCGACCATTGATGCCGGTCCAGCACAGATGATCGGACACCCACAGGGGGTCCACGCGCGAAATCAGGGTTTGCAGCCGCCTTAGATAGTCCGGTCCCGGTCCATCCGGTGAGCCCAGCGACATGGAGACGCCGTGCATCGCTATGGGATAGTCGGCCCGCACACGATCCAGCACATGTAGGGGCCGCCCGCCGTCGATCATGAAATTTTCCGAGATGATCTCGAAAAAGTCGATCGAGGGCGGTGAGGCCAGAATGGCTTCGTAATGGGGCGGTCTGAGGCCGAGGCCAAAGCCGGGAAAGGGGGCAAGGGAAGTGGGCATGGACAGGTCCGGAGAAGGGCCGGTGCGACACCGGCCCCGCAGGGCATACTTAACCGATATCGCCGATCACGCCACCCTGAGCCAGGCATTCCTTGGCCTTGATGGCCTTGAACCCATGACCCTTGCAGACGTTCTGACCCTTGCATTCGTGCGTCGTGGTGGCGCAGTCGGCCGTGCCCTTGCAGGTGTTGATGCCATAGCAATGGACGATGTCGTCGGCGGCCACGGCGGCACCCTTGCTGCCCGCAGGGGCGGTGGCGGCGGTAGCGAAGCTGGCGGCGGCCATAAGGGCGGCAGCGGACGCGATGATGGCGCCGGTTTTCACAGTGATCATGATGGGCTCTCTCAAAATAGGTGCAGTGCCGGTGTGGCATCAGGGAGTACGCGGCCTTCGGGGATGAGGTTACACAGCTTCTCATTTATTTTTTGTCCCGCCCCCTCTGTAACCTTTGTGCGGGGCCTTGCGTACCTCCTGCCAGACGCGATGAGGCGTCGTCTCGCAAGGAGAACCCCATGTCTGTTTCCCGTTCCGGTCTGGCCATCGCCGCTGCCCTGTCTCTGGCCTCGTCTCTGGCTGCGGGTACCGCCGCCGCCGATACCCAAAAGCCCGCCAAGGCCCCGGCGGCCAAGGAAGCCTGCTATGGCATCGCCAAGGCCGGGCAAAACGACTGCAAGGCCGGTCCGGGCACCAGCTGCGCCGGCAGTTCCAAGGTCGATTACGACGGCAAGGCCTTCAAGCTGGTTGATAAGGGCACCTGCGTCACCATCAAGACGCCCAAGGGCAATGGCTCTTTGACTCCGAAGGCTTGAGACAATGATCGGCGCGGGGCTGGGCTTGAAGCCGCAACACTATACGGAGGCGACGGGCGACCGCCGCCCCGGCCTGTGGTTTGAGGTTCACCCCGAAAATGTCATGGTCGAAGGTGGTCCACGACTGGCCGCTCTTGAGCGGGTGCGCGCGGCGCATCCTCTGTCCCTGCATGGGGTGGGGCTGTCTCTGGGCGGTCCCGACCCGCTGGATCAGCCCCATCTGAAGCGCTTTCGTGCCCTGATCGACCGCTTTGCGCCCTTTGTGGTGTCCGAGCATCTGGCATGGTCGCGCTTTGAGGGCCACAGCGTGCCGGACCTGCTGCCGGTCCTGCGCACCTCAGTGGAATTGCAGCGCATTTGTGAACGCATAGACGCGGCGCAAACGGCTCTGGGGCGGGCTCTGCTGATCGAAAACCCCAGCCATTATCTGAACCTGCGTGGCCACGACTATGAAGAGGCCGAGTTCCTGAGCGAACTGGTTAAGCGCACCGGCTGCGGCCTGCTGGTTGATCTCAACAATGTCTTCGTCAGCGCGCGCAATATCGGCAGCGACCCGCTTGCGTGGTTACAGGCGCTCCCCGCGCAGGCCGTGGGGGAGATTCATCTGGCCGGGCACAGCCAAGACCCGGTGCGCGGCGCGGCACTGCTGATCGACAGCCACGATCGCCCCGTCGATGAGCGCGTATGGGCGTTGCTGGACGCCGCGCTTGATCTGTGGGGGCCGCGCCCGGTCCTGATCGAACGGGACGGTGAGGTGCCTGCCTATGTCGAACTGATCGCCGAGCGTGAACGGGCGCAGGCGCGGCTGCATCTGGAGGTGGCCGCATGAGCGCCTTTCATCAGGCCTTTGCCGAAGCGCTTACGGGTGATCCGGAGGCGCTGGCGGCGTGGGTGCAAACGCCCGACTTAGCCATCGTGGCCGTTTATCGCAATACCATCGCGTCGGCTCTGGTCGAGGCGCTTGAGGCCGCTTTTCCGGCCGTGGTGGCGGCGCTGGGTTCAGACAATTTCCGTCAGGTGGCCGCGGCCTTTGCGCGCGACCATTACCCGGCCGATCCGATGCTGCATGATTACGGTGACGGGTTTGCCGATTGGCTGGCGGCGCAGGATGCGCTGGCCGACATGGACTGGCTGCCGGATCTGGCCCGGCTCGACCATCTGCGTTTGAGCGTGCTGAATGCGGCGGATGGAGTGGCAACATCTGCCGAGGTGTTTGCCGACCTGTCGCCCGAAGCCCTCAGCCACGCCCGCGCGCGCCTGATCCCGGCGGCGCGGCTGATCCAATTTGACACCACACTGCTGAGCGTCTGGGACGCGCTGTTGACGGGTGAGGGCGAGGGGCTGGAGCGACGGCCTGAGTCGGAAACCCTGCTGGTGCGTCGGGTGGGCGAAGGTGTCGAAGTGCGTCGCCTTGACGCCGATATGGCGGCCTTTCTCAGCGTCTGTGCCGACGGCGGCACCCTGTCCGGGGCGGCGGAGGTGGCCCTGACCTGCGACCCCACGACCGACCTTACGGCCCTGTTCAGTCATGTGCTGGGCCTCACTTGTCTGCAACTCTCAACCGAAAGCGACCCCCTATGACCCGCAAGCTGACCGACTGGATCAATCCGCCCGCCCAACTTATGGCCAAGCTGCCGGAAGACGTCATCGCCCTGATCGCGCGCTTCGGCGTGGCGGCCATCTTCTTCAGCTCGGCGCGCACCAAGGTTGATGGCTTGTTCCACATCACCGATGGCACCTATGTGCTGTTTGAGCAGGAATACGCCCTGCCGCTGATCCCACCGCACGCCGCTGCGGTGACGGCCACCGTCTCCGAACACCTGTTTTCGGTGTTGCTGGTGCTGGGCCTGTTTACCCGTTATTCGGCGCTGGCCTTTCTCGGCATGACGGCGGTTATTGAAATCTTCGTCTATCCCGATGCCTGGCCGACGCATCTGAGCTGGGCCGGCCTGCTGATCTATCTGATCGGGCGTGGCGGCGGAGCCTTCAGCCTCGATCGGCGGCTGGGGCTGATTTAGTTTGTGAAGTTTTCATTAAGTTTCGGCGCGTCGCGTCAGGAACGGCGTCCCTTGGCTTGAGAGGGCGTGCTGTATGCCCTCAGCCTTTAGGGGATACTGGCATGAAACTTTCCACCCAACTTATGCTGATGGCTTCGGCCATGAGCCTGAGCCTCGGACTGGCGGCAACCGCCGTGCAAGCCGAAGAGGCGACCAAGGCCAATGAAGAGGCCAAGGCCAAGGACAATGGCAATGTGACCGAAGTGGTCATCTATGCCAACCGTTCGACGGCCACCTCGGCCCAGATGAAAAGCGCCAACACCATCAGCGTGATGTCGGCCGAAGACCTTGAACACACCGCCGTGCACAATGTCGCCGAAGCCCTGGCCCTGCTGCCGGGCGTCACCGTCACCAACACCGGCAACTCCTTCTTCGGCGGCGTGGACGGGGCCTCGCGCGGGGAAGGCATGTTCGTCGGCGTGCGTGGCATGAACACCGAATTTACCCTCGCCCTGATCAACGGCGTCAATGTCGCGCAGGGTATGCCCTATTCGCGTCAGGTTCAGCTCAGCCTGCTGCCGCCGTCCGGCCTGAAGACCATCGTGGTCAACAAGAACTCGACCGCCGAAATGGACGGCGACGCCATCGGCGGCACGGTTGATTTCCGCACGCCGTCGGCCTTTGGCTTCAAGGACGGCTACATGTCTGTGGCCGTGTCGGGCCGCGTCGAGAGCCGCGCGCGCGATTACGGTGAGGATGGTCTGGGTGGCGGCGTCAGCGCCGAATACGCCCGTCGCTTTGGGGCCAACAAGCAGTTCGGCTTCTACGGCAGCGCCTTCTATGACAAGCGCAACTATGCCAACTCGATGATCGCCGGCATTATGACGGCGCAGCAGGACGGCAACTGGGGGTATCTGCACGCGGTGAAAGACGCCAGCGGCAACTTCCAGAACCCGACGGGTTACGACAAGGAAGCCAACCTCGCCCAGACGGGCCTGAACACCGGCGTATCGACGGGCTTTACCGAGCGTTACGGCGGCAACTTCTCGGCCGACTGGCGCGTGGATGACACGCTGGATATCTATCTGCGCGGCTCGTATGCTTTCGCGGAAACGCACCAGAACTCGACTCTGGCGCAGTTCGTCAACAGCAAGGTCTATGTCGAAAACGCGACCACGCCGGGTCTGTTCGACCTGACCGGCGTTACCAATTCGTCGGTGCGCGCCTGGTACGAAACCAACCCGGAACAGGCCGATCTCGGCACCCTGAGTCTGGGCGCGGTCAAGCGCGTTGGTAACTGGACCCTGTCGCCCTCGGTCTTCTATTCGGAAGGCGATAATGACCGTCCGAACCACATCGAAGCCTCGATGCGCAACAACCAGTCCGATGATTACAACAAGGGGCCTCTGGCCGGTCAGCCCGTGGCCTATGCTGGTATGTTCATCGCCTATAACAGCGACGGCTATCCGATCCCGATGCTCAATGCCACGCAGCAAACCCAGATCAACAACGCCTCGACCACGCTTCTGGCGCGTCGCGCCGGGCAGTTGACGCAGCAGTTTTCGGGTCAGGAAAAGGCAGGCCTGAAGTTTGATGCGCAGTACGATTTTGACGGCGGCAACCTTGCCTATATCAAGACCGGCCTGAAATACGTCGCCAGCCATCGCCGCGTGATCAACCGTGACTATACCAATAATCATCTGGCCAATGTGATGCAAAAGGCCGGGGTGAAGTGGGCCGATGTCGGTCTGGCCACCGACTATTTCGACTCGATCTATCCGGGCCTCTACAATATCCGCGCCCCGAAGGTGAATCAGGACCGCCTGTTCGAAATCTTCTACACCTACTTCCCGATGGCGACGGCTCTGGCCGATCCGGAATATATGAACGGCAACACGCTGAAGGGCGATGAAAACGTCTCCGCCGCCTACGTCACCGGCAAGTACGATTTCGGTGCGCTGGAGGTCATTCCGGGCCTGCGTTTTGAGCATACGGACATCAAGAACACCTACTGGAACAGCACCAAAAAGACCTTTGAGTCCAATTCGACCGATTACAACGAATGGCTGCCCAGCCTGTTCGTCAACTATCGTCCGGAAACCGGCGGCGTTTACCGCGCCTCCTTGACGCGTGCCTATATGCGCCCGGCAATGGTGCAACTGGGCAACAAGACGACCACCCGTGAAGGCGACAACAAGAGCCTGACGATTGTGCAGGGCAATCCGGACCTCAAGCCGTTGCAGTCGTGGAACCTCGACCTGTCGGGCGAATGGTCGAACGCCGAAGGCGGCTACGCCATGATCGGCGCCTACTACAAAAAGCTGTCGGACTATATGTACGACAACGGCTCGACGCAGGTGAACACGGGTGAAACCCCGACCAACCTCCTGACCTATAACGGCAAGACCTATGACCGCGTCAGCCTTTCGCACCCCACCAATGGCGGCGAAGGCACGGTGAAGGGTCTGGAAATCCAGCTCTATCAGAAGCTCGCCATGCTGCCGGGCTGGCTGTCGGGCTTCGGGGCCGGTGCCAACTTCACCCGCCAGTGGACCGAGGTCGATATCGGCAAGGGTGAAAAGCACCCGATCCAGAACGCCCCGGAATATCTGGCCAATGTGAAGGTCAACTACGCCTGGAAGGGCCTGACCGTGGACCTGACCCACAACTATACCGGCGAAGCGGTCATTGCCTATAATGATGTCGCCGGTCTCGAACTGTGGACCCGTCCTGTGAAGCGCACCGACCTGCACGCCGGTTACGATTTCGGCACGGGTCTGAAGCTCGACCTGTCGGTGTCCAACCTGTTCAAGGACTATTCCTACTGGGCGCACGTCGGCAAGAACAGCCTGGCGATCAACGACATCGTGGACTCCGGTTCGACGACGCTGCTGACGCTGAAATATACGTACTAAGCTTATCCTCTCAGGCGTATCTCCAGACGCCTGAAGCCTGACCTCCGGGAGCCGCAAGGCTTCCGGGGGCTCCAGAAGATAGAATTTAGAGCGGGATGATTTTAGATAGAAGCGTCATCCCGCTCTAAATTTCTGTTTTGTGGCGCAATTTTTCCGAAAAGTGGTATCCACTTTATCGGCTTGCGCTCTAGCCACGAACGGCACGAAAAGCACGAACGCCGAGCGCAAGTACCGCTTCTGCCCGAAGGGCTTTTTCCGATTGTGCGTCAAGACGGGGACAGGGCGCTTCGCGCAAACGTGTTCGCGCAATGAGGTTCGTGCTGTTCGTGCCGTTTGTGGTTAATAATCAGACCGAACGCCGGGTCATACGAGCCTAATAATCATATCTCAGGCTGAGCGTCAGGCGTTGACCGGAGTCGATGATATCCGACAGGGCCAGACTGTCTTTGCCCACATGCGCCCAGTAGCTGTAGGCTCCGGTCAGGTTGGTGGCCGACAGCGACAGGCGCAGACGCGGCCGGACCTGCCAGTCGGCGGCGAGGTCGAGCCGGGCGGCGGGCCTGACCCACACATTGTCCCAGTCGCCGGGCGCGGCCAGCGCATTATAGCTTGAGAGATAGGCCCCCGTATGCTGGGCGCTCAGGGTCACTGTGGCGCGTTTGTACCGATAGGTGGCGGTGAGGTTGGCCAGCCAGTCCGGCGCGTTCTGCATGGCTATCTTGCGGCCCAGTTCGTCGCTGCCGAGATCGACCTGCGTCCATTGCCGGCTGAGCGTGCCGCCGGCGGTCAGGGTGCCGCCCGCCACCGACCAGTCGTGGCGCGCTTCGGCCTCAAGCCCCTGCACCCCGCCGCGCCCGCCATTTTGCGGCGTCAGGAGCCGCAGGTCCGTGCGGCCAAACAGGACATCGCCCCCACTGCCGCCGCTGTCGAACAGATAGTGTTCCAGCCGTTTGGCATAGGCCCCCAGGCTATAGCGCGTGCCGCCGGGGGTGCGGCCTTCAACCGACAGATCCAGATTGAGCGCCGTGACGGGCTTCAGCGACGGATTGCCCTGCCGCAGCAGGGGCGTCCCGTCGTCGGCGGGCTGATAGCGCACGCCGCTGCCCAGCAGCATGAAGGCCGGGCGCGTATAGCCGCGCCACAGGGCCAGCCGCCAGACGTGATCTTCATCGGGGCGATAGTTGAGGCGCAGGCTGGGCAGGCCGACACCATAGGTCGTGCGGCTTTGCCCCCAGTGGCCCGGCACCTCGCTCACCCCGGTGGGCGGGGCGGGGATGACCCAGAAGCGGTTGTCGATGCGCGTCTGTTCATAGCGCAGGCCGGGTGCGATCTCCAGTCGCCCTATGACCCAGCGCGCACTCAGATAGGCGGCGGCCACCGTTTCGCGGCCATGCTGACGGTTGCAGTTCTCGTTATTGATGGCCAGCGTGGCGCACGTATCGAAGCTCTGTGGCGTCACGTAGCGATGAAAATAGTCGGCCAGCCGCTCATGATCGACCTTGGGCAGGTGCCAGTCGAAACGCCCCGGAAAGGCCTGATCATAATAGCCGCGGATCAGGCCCAGTTCTTCCCAGGTCACGCCGCCCCGCCCCACAAGATCGGCGAAATAGCCATTGGTCCAGTTCCGGTCGGTGACCTCGCGCACGCTGTCGGTCCATTTGAGGCCAAAGGCCAGTTGCCGCAGGGCGCGGTCAGGGGCGGTATATTCGGCATCGAAGCGCGCGCCCTGACGGTACTGACGGCTGGTCTGCACCGTGAACTGCCCGGCGCGGCGAGCCAGCAGGCGCTCACCGACGGTATCCAGATCGGCGCGCAACTCCGGTGTGAGTTGCGGCGTCGGGAAACCGTCCGCATAGCCGATCAGAAGACCGGTATAGGGGCGTCTCTGGGCGCTGTTATAACTGTCCATCTGATCGATACGCGCTGAGGCTTCGATGCGTTCGGGCCGGTCGCTGCGTCCCTGACTGAAGAACAAGGACGGGGTGAGGACCCACGCCCCCGCCTGACGGCGCGCGCCAACACTGACCGCCGACAGGCTGGCCAGATCGGGATTGGTTTCGTACCACAGGCGCGTCGAGACGCTGCCCACAGACAGACGGTAACGCCCGCGGCCGTCGTCGGTCCAGCTCAGATTGCGTCCGACCACCTGACTGAGGGTCGAATTTTGCTCGGTGCGGTTATGGGCGGCCGTGGCGCGCAGCCAGCCGTCCCAGTGATCATTGAAACGGCCGGTCAGGGTCAGAACGTCATAGCGGGCGCGGCTCTCGCCCGTAGAGACGCCGACATTGAGCGCCGTAGCGGTCAGCAGGCTTTGCGGATCGGCTCCGGCCGGCAGGGTGCCCTTGGGCGAGTCCGACCACAGATAGGCCCAGCCGGCATCGTTTTGCGCCGACATGATGCCGGCGATTTCAGAATTGGCGTAGCGCCGACGGTCTTCAAAATGGCTGAGATAGAGGCCAAAGCGCTCATCGCGGCCAAAACGGCGGGCATATTCGAAGCCGACACCGCCGCCGAGGCCGGAGTCTCCGTAGGCTTCGGCGCGGCGGTTGTCATAGGCCGAAACGCTCAGCGACAGGTGCTGGCGGGCGCGGAAGTCGCTGGCCGTCGGGGTGCGGAAGTCGATGGCGGCGCTGATGACATCGCCGTCCATATCCGGCGTTGGCACCTTGCTCAGGACGATCGACTGAAACCCCGTCGGTGGCAGCAGGTTCAGTTGCACGCCGCGTGAATTAGGCAGGCCCTGCGCCAGCGACACGCCGTCGATCATGTTGAGATTAAATTCGGTGTTCAGGCCACGAAAGGCGCTGAACAGGCCTTCGGCGCGCGAGGCGGAATCGACGCCGCCGCTGAAAGACCGGCCGGTATTGAGCACGGTGACACCCGGCAAGACGCCCAGCGCTTCGGTGACATTGCGCGCCGCCGTGCGCTCCAGATCACTACGCGACAGGATGGCCGTGGCTTGTGGCGCGCTAAGGCTGGCGTCGAAGTGGTCTGTGTCCTGACGCGGGTTCAGGATCATGCGTTGCGCCACCACCACGACCTCGCGCACGGGCTCGGCCGTGTCCACGGCTCGCGGTGTGGGTACGGGGCGCGCGGCCAAATGGGGCGCAGGCGGTGAGACGACGATAAAGGTGCGCGCGTCGATCTGACGGATCGACAGGCCAGAGCGCGACAGGACGCGGCGAAAGGCGGCTTCGGCTTCCAGTGTACCGGAGACGGCGGCACCCTTGTGGGCGCGCACCTGATCGCCGGAAAAGAGGATCTGCACCTGCCCCTGCTCGGCCACGCGCCGCAAGGCTTGCTCCAGCGGCAGGGCCGGTACGTCGAATCGCCGGGGCGCGGCCTGCGCTGCTGGGGCCCAGAGCGTCGCGGTCATGACGGTCGCGGTCATAACGCTGGCCAGGCGTGGCAGATAGACCTTGGGCAGTGGCCCGCTCATCCAAAAATGCCTTCACTCACATCCCCACCGGCTTGATAGTCAGGCGGCGTGATAGATTTATGACGTTTCACCGAACGTTGGTCGGGTGTGCTCGTGTCATCAGCCTGTCATCAAAAGCCTGTTTGACAGTTTTTTGGCGGTTGTGGCGCGCGGCGGCGTTAAAAGCTCTGGAGATGCGTGTTCACAACCGGCGGACCATGTACGGTATCTATGACAGGTGGACGATGAGGCCGGACCCCGAAGCCTTCAGGGCGGGTAACGCGGCTGCGCAGGTGAGCGGGCTGATCGAGCGGCTGGATGGACGCTTGCGCCGCTATCTGGGGCGGGCCCTGCGGCCTGACGATGCGGACGACGCCCTTCAGGATATCTATGCGCGGCTGGTAAGGCTGGCGCAGCGTGAACCGCCGCCGGAGTTTAACATCACCTACGTGTTCAAGACCGCCGACAGTGTGATCCGCGACCTCTATCGCCATCGCCGCCGGCGCGAAGGCGATCAGCATGTCGAGCTGTCGGACAATCTGCCCGAAGACGCGCCGACACCGTTTGACGAGCTGCGCTGGCGTCAGAATGCGGACCTCTTACGTCAGGCCATCCGCAAACTCAATTCACAGGAACGTCTGGTGCTGATGCTGCACCGGGTCGAAGGCCTGAAACTCACTGAAATTTCGCAAAAACAGGGCATTCCCCTGCGCAGCGTGCAACGTCTGCTCGCCGACGCTCTGGCCAAATGCCGACATAATCTCAAGGACAGCGGATGGTACGAACAGTAATCCCGTTTCAGGGAAAGGGGACACCGCCTCAGGACGCGGAGGCGCTGCGTCTGGTCGAGGCGATGACCGACGCTGAAGAGGGCGCGGCGAACGCGACCGGGACGGCGGGTGATGCGTGGACGCAGCGCGAGCTGGAGGCCGTGTGGGACGCTGTGGGTCTGCTCGATGCGGCGGATTTCGCTGAGACGCGCCCGCAACGCGCGTGGTGGCCCATGGCTGTGGGCATGGCGGCGGCGGTCGTGCTGGGGCTGGGGGTGTGGTTTGTCGCCCAGCGTCCGGTTGTCTACGAGACAAAGGTAGGCCAGCGTCAGGCGGTCGTTCTGGCCGACGGGTCGCGCGTGACGCTGAATACAGGCAGCCGTATCGAGGTGCGCGGGCGCAAGGTCGATCTGATGCGTGGCGAGGCGCTGTTCGAGGTGGCGCATAAGCCTGACGCCCGTCCCTTTGACGTGCGCACCGATCTGGCTCAGGTCCGTGTGACCGGAACGCGCTTTACGGTGCGCCGCGAAGAGACCGGCACCGATGTCAATCTGATCGAGGGGCATGTCGAGGTGCGCGGCCATAGGTCGGACGCACAGCTTGTGAAGCTGGAGGCTGGTCAGGCGGTGGCGGTGGACCGCGCCGGTCACTTAGGCCCGGTGCATCCGGCGGATACGGCGGGCGTGAGTGACTGGCTGCAAGGGCGGCTGACCTTCAGCGGTACGCCGCTGAAAGAAGCGGTGGCCGAGATGAACCGCTACAGCGACCGCAAGCTGATCGTGGCCGATGCGCGGTTATCAGCTTTGCGCATCGACGGTGAGTTCGAGGCGGGCAATACCGAGGCCCTCGCTCAGGCCCTGCACGCCCTCTATGGCGTGGACACGCAAGCGAGCGAGGACGGCATCCGGCTGCGTTCGGGCCGGGACTGAGCGGTAAGGCGCAGAACGCACCTCTCAGAACGCTTCTGGCCAGTCCGGACGACCGCGGCGAAAAGCAAGAGGAAAATAAAGCGCCCGATTGACCGCATCCTGATTGTGGGGGGAGGGGGGCGTATTTGTTCCTTCGCTGGCTGTCCTTAAGCTTGCCGGGTCATCCGACATTCCCCAAATATTCCGGAGCCCGATATGCCGAAGATTAAGACGCTTGAAGACGCCTTTATCCACGAACTGTCCGATATCTACAGTGCCGAAAAGCAACTGACCAAGGCGCTGCCCAAACTGGCGCGCGCCGCCACCCATCCGCAACTGGCCGAAGGCTTCACCCAGCATCTGGAAGAAACACAAGGCCAGATTGAGCGCATCGACCAGATCGTCGAAGCGCAGGGCCTCAAGCTCAAGCGGGTCAAGTGTCTGGCCATGGAAGGGCTGGTCGCTGAGGGCGGCGAAACCATCGAGGAGATCGAAAAAGGTCCGGTGCGCGACGTCATGCTGATCGTCGGTGCGCAAAAGGTCGAACACTACGAGATCGCCGCCTATGGCAGCCTGATCACGCTGGCCGATCAGCTGGGTTATTCCGACGCTTCCCGCCTGTTGAAAGAAACCTTGCAGGAAGAAAAGGCGACCGACGAAAAGCTCAACGGGCTGGCGACCTCCGAGGTCAACCGTCAGGCGCTCGAAGCCGCTGCCGAGGTCGAACCGGCGTAGTAAGTCGCGGTTACTCATCCACTGAAAACGCTTTTGGCCAGAATGATGACCCGCGCATCAGTCTGGCTTATTTGTACCTGCCGCCAAGGAATGATCAATAAGACTGGATTTATAGATCAAAAAATGCCATTATTTTGATCTATAAATAAGGCAGTTATACATCATGACATGGAACTGGCAGCACCCGGACTGGCCCCATTTTATTTGGGACGCGCACACAATGAGGGCTGCCGAGGCAGCCTTTCTTCAGGGCGCGGGCGTGGCCCTGGGCGTTGCTAAACATCTGGCCAACAGGGATCATCAGGAGATCAGTGTCGAAATCCTGAGCGGTGAGGCGGTCGATACCTCGGCCATTGAAGGCGAGATTTTGGACCGGGGAAGCGTTCAGTCCTCTATCCAGCGGCATCTCGGTCTTGACACGGACCATCGCCGCGTTCGCCCGGCGGAGGCGGGCATCGCCGAGATGATGGTCGATCTCTACACCCATTTATCAGACCCGCTGACCGAAGACACACTGTTTCAGTGGCACCGTTTGCTGATGAGGGGGCGCGCTGATCTCACCGACATCGGTGCCTACCGTAAAGACGAGGAGCCCATGCAAATCGTTTCCGGGGCGATCTATGCGCCCAAGGTGCATTTTGAGGCCCCGCCCGCGATCAGGATGCCTGAGGAAATGGCGCTGTTTCTGGAGTGGTTTTCCCGAACCGCCCCTTCCGGTGACACTCCGCTACCCGCACTGACGCGGGCGGGCATTGCCCATCTGTGGTTTGAATCGATCCACCCGTTTGAAGACGGCAATGGTCGCATTGGCCGCGCCATTGCCGAAAAGGCGCTGGCTCAGGGCCTTAATAAGCCGGCCATTACCGGGATCGCCGGCCCCTTGCTGCGGCATCGCAAAGACTATTACCTCGCGCTGGAAGCCGCCAGCCGAACCCTTGATGTCGGGGAATGGTTGTTATGGTTCGCCGATAAGGCCATCGGGGCGCAGGCACGCACCCTGCACCATATCGAGTTCATCATGGCCAAGACGCGATTGTTTGAACGCTTGCGGGGTCAGCTTAATCCACGTCAGGAAAAAGCCTTACGGCGCATGTTTGCCGAGGGGGTAGAGGGTTTCAAGGGCGGCCTGAGCGCCGCAAACTATATGACCATCACCGGCGCTCTATCCGCCACCACTACACGCGATCTGGCTTCGCTGGTTGATCTGGGAGCGTTGATCAAAGCGGGAGAACGCAAATCCACGCGCTACCACTTAAACCTTGCGTTCACTTAACAATAAAGCGTCGGACGCATGTCTACTCAAATACGAAAACGCTTTTTGGGGATATGAGTGATGCGGCAGGCGAGATCCGCTTCACCCGACGCCACGATATAGTGGTCGCCAGCGTCAACAATCCCCGTCGTAAAGACGACATCGCGCAAATACATCTGGTGTTCGATGGGCCGCGTCAGTTCGGCATTAGCCTCCAGCAGTGGGGTCGTTGCGGTGTGCAGGACACGGCTGGGGTCGTTCGCGTCGAGCAACGACCAGTAGGTGCGATAGATGCCCACAACCTCGTGCGGCTCGACCCCGTGCCACAGGGTCAGCCAGCCCTGAGGGGTCAGTATAGGCGGGGTGCCACCGCCCATGCGCTCCATGATCAGCGTGCCGGACGGCGGGCGCAGGCCCGGCCGCTCAAACGGTTTCCAGAACAGGGCGTCTTTGGAGACCGCCAGATTGATTGACGGCCCGGCGCGCCAGTCGCTGCCCGGCGGATAGGCGAAATAGAGCGCCCCCAAAGGCCGCGTCTGGGCCCAGTAATAGCCGTCGATTAAGCCTTCAAAGATCAGCATGTCCTTGTTCTGATGGTCGAGGACGATCCCTTCAAAGGTCCAGTTGAGGCCGTTTTGCGAGCTATAGAGGGTGGTTGAATGGCGCTCGGGGCTCACTGAACAGGTGGTCATCAGCCAGCGGTCCCCGGCGCGGCTGATGCGCGCATCCTCCACCCCATAGCACTGAAAACTATAGGCCGGCGCAATGGCGCGGTCATAATGCAGAGTAAGAACGCGTGTACCGTCGGGGCTCAGTTCGACGGGCAACAGCCACGACAGAGAGGTCAGGGCCATCACCTTCCACTGCCCGCCGGCGAGGGTGAACTTGCGCGGATCGGCGGTGTTCGCCTGATCGAGCGGCCAGGCGTCGAGGCCATAGGTCTGCGTCTCCTCATCCCAGCGGATGGCGTGGACGTGGCCATCGACGATGGGCTCGCGCAGGGCTTCGGCGATGCGCACCATCATCAGCAGATTGCCGTTCGGCAGACGCAGGAGGCCAGGATTAAACGCCCCCAGCACGAAGGTTTCCGCCTTCAGGTGCCCGGCGAGAGGCGAGCGCGACAGGTTAATATCATCAGGTGTCAGGACAAGCTGATCAACGGGGTAGGGCATATCGCTCACCGGATGAAACATATAGGGCGTGGACATCATTCACACTGCGTCAGGGCTACGGGACCATCGGATATTCGCGGTAAGCGGGATATGGGCCGCCGACGGGGTGACGTAAGCAATCAGCAAAGTTGCGGGAAGGTGGGGCGATCCGCATTTTCTTTTGATGCCGGCAACCGGGTTCTGGTGACCGGCGGCACGACCGGCATCGGGCGGGTCACGGTGGCGTTGCTGGTCGAACAGGGGGCGCGCGTCGTCACCTTTGGGCGGCACCAGCCGGAACTGGAGGACGCGCTGGCGCATGCGCGTGAGGTCAATGCGGACGCCGACATCCATGGACTGACCGCCGATGTCTCGACCCGCGAGGGCGTGGCCCGTGTCTTTGCGGCGGTGGACGACAGCTTGGGCGGGCTTGACATCCTGATCAACAATGCCGGTCTGGCCGTCGGCGGGGCGCAGGAGGAGACCGATGAGGACTGGCGGCTGGCGGCAGAGACCAACTATCGCCTGCGCCCGTGAGGCCATAGCGCGCCTGAAAGACAGCGGGGCCGGTCATCTGGTATTTGTGGGTCAGGACATCAAAGACCGTTTGCCATACACCCATCTGCCCCTATGATTGTCTGAACTCAAAAAAAGAGGGACACAATTGATCAACTTTGAGTCGCTGGAAAATCTGCCGGCCTATCTGATGTTTCTGGGCACAGGTGTGCTTGTCTGGCTGGTGGGCATAACCGTTTATCTGTGGGTGACGCCCATTCGTGAGCTGGAGGAAATCCGCAAGGGCAATATTGCCGTGGCGATCCATTTTCTGGCGGTCAGTCTGGCTCTGGCCTTCCCGATCCAGTCCGTCGGCCATTCGACCTTCAATGCGGGGGACATGGTCCTGTGGGGCGGTATTGGCATTGTGTCGCAGATCGTTCTGCACCTGCTGGTTCGCCTGTTCGGCAAAAGCTTCTATACGCGTCTGACCGAACCGGGGAATGAGAAGGGCTGTATCGCGGCGGCTCTGGCGCTGTCGGCGCTCAGTCTGGTCGTGGGTATGCTCAACGCCTCGGCCTTGTCGTACTGAGGCCCGTGCACAATCATGACCCGCTATAATTCCACCCGGGCCTACAGGGCCGATTATCTGACCCGTCTCAATCGGCGCAAGGCGCGCTGGGTCGCGGCGCTGGCGACAACCGTTTCGGCGCTCGCCATGCTGACGGGCTGCGATGCGCCACAGGCAACGCAGGCCCCGCCGGTTGCCCAGACCGAGCAGATGCGCGTCTACAAGACACTGGACGAATGCAAGGCGGCGCAGGACGACGATAAACTG
>NZ_JAIXSV010000241.1 GCF_027484505.1 Asticcacaulis sp. | reverse complement strand
CCTCCCCCGCTGCGCAGGGGAGGAGGAAAGTCAAATGATCGACGAACTCTATTCCCGTGAAATTCTGCGCCGTACCACGCAACTGGCGCATGTCGGGCGGCTGGAGGCCCCCGATGGGGCCGCTGACCGGACCGCAAAACTGTGCGGTTCGACCATCCATGTGGACGTCAAATTCTCTGACGGCGTGATCACTGACTTCGCGCAAGAGGTCGAAGCCTGCGCGTTGGGTCAGGCCGCCGCCGCTATCCTCAGCCAGAGCGTCATCGGTGCCCCGGTCGTCGAAGTCGTCGCCGCGCGCGACGCCATGAAAACTATGCTCAAGGGCGGCGAATATGCCTATCCTGAGCGCTTTGCCGACTTCGCCATCCTCCAATCGGTGAAGGACTTCCCGGCGCGCCACGCTTCAACCCTGCTGGCTCTGGAGGCCACGGTTGAAGCGGTGGGGACGGCGGGCTGATTACTCGACGGTCACGATCAGCGGTAGCCAGTTAGGCTTTGGCGCGTCGGGGAAGTGCTTGATCTGATCGTACTTGCGCAACACCAGAGGCGTGACCTTATAGGCTTCGGTTAGGCTGTTGAATTCGCATCCATCGGCTTCCGCCGCAAACTCCGGTTCGAAGTTTCGTTCGGGGTTTGCCGGATCGTGAGCGGATACGGGCATGCGCGCTATCGTCAAATCGTAACAGCCCAGATGCAGATATTCGACCTTTACGGTTTGTCCCGGCGTAAAGGCCGAGCCATGCGGAAAACGCAGGATCGAATAGACCGACCGGTCGGGGGTGCGCGACAGGTTCAAACCGACGATCCAGTAGTCTCTTCGCTCTGCATTGGTTTCGGCGACAATGGGCGTGAAGGGATGGTAGGTCACGCCTGCGAGATAGGGCTTATGATCGGATAGAAGGTCGTAAAGAGTGGCAACGTCTTCGCCGTTACCCTTTTGCAACTCTATACGCATGAGTTTGGAATCGGGAGGCGTGTCTTTGGCAGGCACGGCGGCAAGGGTAAGGCGCTCGAAGTTCTCGAATGGGCCTGTTTTGTCCATATCCGGACCTACGATGGAATCGCCCATCGATACAGCGACCTCCTCGGCAGGTTTGGAGCACGCTCCCAGTCCCGGTCCCAGTCCAAGGCTTACAGCCACCAATGGCAGTAGTGTTTTCATCCCCGCATCTCCTCTTTGAGTGGAGTGAAGATTGATCACAAATCCGTGATCGTCAAGTGATTATCATGTGATGAGATTGCGGTCGGCATTGCCATCGAGCGCAAAATATCGGAAACAGTTGATACTTTTCGCCAAAAAGGTATTGCCGCATGGGGCGTCTCTATGCCAAGGCCGTGAAGACAGGGCTCAGGGCTTATAAGCTCAGCCTGTCGCCCCTGATCGGGCAGGCCTGCCGCTTTGCGCCGACCTGTTCGGAATATACCGCCGAAGCCCTGATCGTGCATGGCCCTATAAAAGGGTCATGGTTGGGGTTTAAGCGTATCTGCCGGTGCCGTCCCGGCGGGGGCCACGGATACGATCCGGTGCCGCCAAAAGACGACAAAAACTGACTGCTGTCGCCTGTCGTAGGGGCGCGGCTTAACCGAACGCTCTGGCCTGTCGTAGGGGCTGAGCATACTGAAAGAGTGACATATGATTGACCTGACCTTTCCCGATGGCGCCGTTCGTTCCTATGAGCCGGGCGCAACCGGACGCAGCATAGCGGAGGGTCTGTCCAAGTCTCTCGCCAAAAAGGCGGCGATGCTCCGCCTCAACGGAGAGCTTTACGATCTCGATCGGCCGATCGAGGGCAGTGCCTCCATCGAAATCCTGACGCGCGATGATCCGGCCCTCTTGGAAGTCATCCGCCACGATACCGCGCACCTTCTGGCGCAGGCGGTGCAGGAGCTGTTCCCCGGCACGCAGGTCACCATCGGCCCGGCCATCGAGGACGGCTTCTATTACGACTTTGCGCGCGATGAGCCGTTCAGCCTCGACGACCTGCCGAAGATCGAAAAGAAGATGAAGGAGCTGGTTGATCGCGACGACAAGATCGTGCGCGAGGTGTGGGACCGCGATGCTGCTATCCAGCACTTTGAGGAGATCGGCGAACACTATAAGGCCGAGATCATCCGGGACCTGCCGGGCACGGAGACGATCACCGTCTATCGCCACGGCGACAACTGGAAGGACCTGTGCCGCGGGCCGCATTTCCCGTCGTCGAAATTCATCGGCAAGGCCTTCAAGCTGACCAAGCTGGCCGGGGCCTACTGGCGCGGCGACCACAACAATGCGCAGCTTCAGCGCATCTACGGCACGGCCTGGGCCTCCGAAGAAGACCTTCAGGCCTACATCACTCGCCTTGAAGAGGCCGAAAAGCGCGACCACCGCAAGCTGGGCCGTCAGATGAACCTCTTCCACATGCAGGAAGAGGGGCGCGGCATGGTCTTCTGGCACCCGCACGGCTGGACGCTGTGGCGGACGCTGGAGGCCTATATGCGCCGCCGCCTCGATGCGGCGGGCTATGTCGAGGTCAAGACGCCGCAGGTGCTGGACCGCACCTTCTGGGAAAAGTCGGGCCACTGGGACAAGTATCGCCCCAACATGTTCGTCTGTGAGACGGTCGAAGGCGAAACCCTCAGCCTGAAGCCGATGAACTGCCCCGGCCACGTGCAGATCTTCAAGGTCGGCCTGCGTTCCTATAAGGAACTGCCGATCCGAATGGCTGAATTCGGGGCCTGCCACCGCTATGAGCCGTCGGGCTCGCTGCACGGCCTGATGCGCGTGCGCGGCTTTACGCAGGACGACGCGCACATCTTCTGCCGCGAAGACCAGATCGTCGAGGAGACGACGAAGTTCATCACCCTTTGCCGTCAGGTCCACGCCGATCTGGGGATGCAGGCCGAGCATATCGCGCTGGCCACCCGTCCGGAGGTGCGCGCCGGGTCTGATGAGTTCTGGGACAAGGCCGAGGCGCAGATGGCCGAGGCCGCCCGCGCGGCGGGGGTGGAGCCGGTGATCGCCGAAGGTGACGGGGCCTTCTATGCGCCCAAGCTCGACTTCATCGTGCGCGACGCCATTGGCCGCACCTGGACCTGTGGTACGATTCAGCTCGACTACGTGCTGCCGGAGCGTCTGGGGGCTGAGTATGTGGCCGAAGACGGCTCGCGTCAGCGTCCGGTGATGCTACACCGCGCCATTCTGGGCTCTTTTGAGCGCTTTATTGGCATAATGATCGAAAACTATGGGGGTAAGTTCCCGCTGTGGCTGGCTCCCATACAGGTGGTAGTGGCACCGATCACGTCTGATGCTAATGATTACGCGCAACAGGTTGCGTCAAAATTGCGTTCGGCTGGACTCAGGGTTGACACAGACCTGCGGAACGAGAAGATTAACTACAAGATCCGCGAACATTCGCTGGCTAAGGTGCCGGTCATCGCGGTGGTCGGACGCAAAGAAGCTGAGACCGGGGAAGTGGCCCTGCGTTATCTGGGGCAGGAAGGGCAGACCGTTTTGTCGGTCGATAATGCCGCTGAACAGTTGCGTACCGAAAGCCTGCCGCCTGATTTGAAGTAAGTCATATTGAAGCCGATTAGATGAAACCTGCCCTGCCGCCTACCATTAGTGACCTGCTTAAGGCCCAGAGGCTGGCGGCAGGTGAGGCAGAAGCGCTCGTGCCGGGGACGGACATTGTTCTGCCGGCACGTGACACGCGTGGCGTGGCGGTCGTTATTATCGCCTACCACTCCGGTCGTATCCTGTTCGACTCCATTGAACGGGTGCTGGCCGAAGCGGCGGTGAAGCAACTGATCCTGATCGACAATGGCTCATCAGAACGCACCATCGAACTGTTGCGTGAGATCGATGAAGCCTATGAGCGGGTGCTGCTGGTGCAGGGGCACGGTAATATTGGCTTTGCGCGCGCCGCCAATATGGGGACTCAGCTGGCAAGCCAACCGTGGGTGGTCTTCCTCAATCCCGATGCCATACTGTGCGACGGAGCGGTCGAAGCGCTGGTCGATACGGCGCTGAGCACGCCCCGGCCGTGTCTCGTGGGGGCTCGCGTTCTGAACCCTGATGGATCTGAGCAGCGTGGATCGCGGCGCGGTGAGGTCACGCCGATAACCACACTGGTATCGCTGATGCGCCTGTCCCGCTATCTACCCTTCCTGCGTGGCTTTGAAATCCACCGTGAGGACGAGCTTCTGCCGGACGCTCCGGTGCCAGTGGCCGCAGTGTCGGGGGCCTGCTTCTGCATCGCCCGTGCGGATTTTCTGTCGGTGGGTGGCTTTGATACGCGTTTCTTCCTGCACGTCGAAGACGTGGACCTGTGCTGGCGCATCCGCAAAAAGGGCGGCACCGTGCTGTTCCATCCCAAGGCCGAGGTCATCCACGAGGGCCATACCTCGCGCGTTGACCCCCTATTTGTCGAAACGAACAAGGGGCTGGGTCTGGTCTACTATTTCCTGAAGCGCGCCGATACCATCTGGCGCAAGCTCTACATCATGGCCTTGTCGCCGTTGATCGTGGGCGTATCCATTTTGCGTGCGGTAATGCGTCGGCGTCTGCGCGACACAGACGATTTTAGCTAATCCGCATAGGCTTGATTACTGGGGTTGTTTATTGGCCGCCGATATTGATGTCGCCGGACCCCAGCACTTTCTTCTGAACCGTGCCGGTAGCGCGCGCGACAAACACATCGCCTGAGCCGACCACGGCGGCCTCGACCATCTTCGCTTCGCCCCCAAAATGCACGTCGCCCGACCCGGCCACGGCGATTTTCAGAGTCGGGCTGCGGCCCTTGGCCACCACCACATCGCCGGACCCGGCCATACTGATTTCTACCGGACCGCTGACCGCACCGATGCTGATGTCGCCTGACCCGGCGCTTGCCGCCGACAGGGTGCCGCTGACGGAGCCGACGCTGACATCGCCGGAGCCTGACTGCGACAGTTTGAGCGAACGCACGCCGCCGATATGCACATCACCGGATCCGGTGCTGACGATTTCGCTGTCGCCGCCACTGGCGGCATGGGTGTCGCCGGAGCCGCTATTGATCAGGGTGAGGGCGCCGCGCACGGGCCCGACGTTCCAGTCACCGCAACCCTGCACGCTGAGCTTTAGACTGCTGGCCTCCGACACATTGCCATAGACCGCGCCCTTGCTGACGATCTCCATATCCTGCGGGGCATAGACATAGACCGTCGGCAGGTCAGACAGGTTGAGGTGTCCCATGCCGGCCACCTTGACCGTGGTGACGCTACGGTCGCCGATATTGAAGGCAAACAGGCTGGTGCCGCTGCCACCGCACGACTGATCCCGACCGCTGACATTGCCGTTGACGATAACGCGGTCGCCCTGACGGCGCAGCGTGATCTGAGGCATGTTGCGGGGGCCAGCCTTGACGCGCACATCAATGTCCTGACGCGCCTGCGTCACCACCACTACGCGGGCGGCCAGATTTTGCAGCTCGATCCGGTTTTCACCGGCCAGCGCCATCTCCGGACAGGCCAGAGGCAGCAGCAGGGTCAGGGATGTGCAGGCCAGTACGCGCATCAACAGGGTTTCCAACATCCGCAGGCGTCCGAAAAGCCGGACCCTGCCTGATCACACATCTCGCAACAGGCGATCCGGGTCAAATTAAACCTGAGTCATGAAAAGTATTTAACAAGGTTACAGTTGACCTTGGGATAAGTTTTCACGGTCATTTCTGGAGCCGGTCTCAGGCATTTGTCTGGCTATACAGGCCCTGTTGTCGCGCGAAATGCAGGAACAGGTCGCTCCACGGCACGGTGGGAGACAGGATGCCAAAGCCATGCCCACCCTTCGGGTAAAGGTGCGTTTCGACGCTGACCCCGGCGGATTTCAGCGCGGCGCGGAAGGCCAGGGTGTTTTCGACCGGCACCGCCCCATCGTCCTCGGCGTGCAGCAGAAAGGCCGGGGGTGTCTGCGGTGTGACGTGGTTTTCCGTCGAATAGCGGGCGGTGATGTCCTCGCTGGCATTGGCCCCGATGAGGTTGCTGCGTGATCCGGCGTGGGTCAGGCCGGGTTTCATCGAGATAACCGCATAGATCGGCGCGCAAAGATGCGGGCGTGCGTCCTGCGCGTCTATGGCATCGACGGCGGCATAGACGGGGGCGCCATAGCCGGTAGCCAGTGAGGCGCACAGATGGCCCCCGGCGCTGAATCCCATCACGCCGACGCGTGCCGGATCAATCTGAAAGTCTTTGGCGCGCGCCTTGATTAGGCGCATGGCGCGCTGGGCGTCCATCAAGGGCACATCCGACGCCTGCGCCCAGCCTTCGGAGGGCAGACGGTAATAGAGGACGAAGACGGTCAGGCCCTGCGCCGAAAAGACGCGGCCAACATTGTGGCCTTCGTTATCGACCGAGATATAGGTGTAGCCGCCGCCCGGAATGACCAGCAGCGCGCCGCCGTTCGGCTTTTGCGGGCGATAGACGGCCAGACGCGGGCGGGTCACACCATTGACAAGTCGGCGCAGGGGCGGGGTGGGAGCGGTTTTGACGACTTCGCTCAGTTCGGTCTTGAGCAGGCCTGCCGGACCCTTCGGCCACAGATCGACATATTCCGTCGTTTCCGGCGGCAGAGGGGTGCCGCGCAGATCCTTAAGCTCTGTGCCGACGCCCGGCGTCAGGGCCATAGCACCGGAGGTGGCGGCCACGCCGAGGCCCAGCCCGTTTGTCATCAGGGTGCGTCGATCCAAATCCATCTGACTCTCCGGAACAGGTTTTCCGGATATCTACAGGAGGGGATCAGGGCTTTTCAATGACGATCTTGCCGACGGGGGCGAGCGCCAGCCACGCCAGTTGCACATTTTTGAGGGCAAAGGGGATGCCGATGATGGTCACCGCCTGAGCCAGCGCCAGAACCAGATGCCCCAGTGCGATGTACCAGCCGCCCAGAAGAATCCACACAATGTTCATCAGCGCGCCCATGCCGCCCGTACCGAGATCGCCCTGACCGGTCATCAGGTCACGGTCAGCAATGGCCTTGCCAAACGGGAAGAAGCTGAAACCGGCGATGCGGAAGGCGGCCCCGGCCCACGGCAGGCCCACTATGGTGATGGCCAGCAGACAACCGCCCAGACACCAGGCCAGACCGGCCACAAAGCCGCCGAAGATGAACCAAAGAATGTTGAGAATGAGGGTCATGCGTAAGTTCCGGAAAAGAAGAATAAAGCAAGGGGTTGCGTTTTTGGCGTAACGATGTTTTGATGAAAATTATAAAGGCTTTAGTTTCGAACGCAGCTTAATTTTCTTTTATTTGCAACGGCAGCGCTGTATAATGAACGATTGTTGACGCTGCGTTTAAAAAATGCACCGGTCCGAAGTGTGCGGCCGCCAGTAAGACCCTGAGTAAAATTCATGAGTGACGTGATCAATCTGAACAAGGCGCGCAAGACGCGACAGCGCGAGCGCGATAAGACGCAGGCGGCTCAGAACCGCGTCACTTTCGGGTTGCCGGGTCATCTGCGCCGTGCGGCGCGTGAAGACGAGGCGCGTCGCGAGCGCCTGCTCGACGGACAGAAGCGTAAGGATGTGGATAATTCCGAAAACAGTTGACGTTTTTATGTAAAATGACAAGAGTTTACATAGTTTTTTCACGGCCATGGATGTAGCGGTTTAATATTACCACAATAATAAATCAGAATTGTTGGGTTTATACCGATATCGTCCATTGAATTCACAAAGAGTGCAGCGTCGCCGGGGGCGTGTTGATGCTGCAAAGCGTTGCCTGGACAGGAGGGACACTATGCCGGGTTTAAGAAAGAGATCGGTTAATCTTGCCGGACACGCGACCTCTGTTGCACTGGAGCCGGAGTTCTGGGCGGTGCTGGAGACGATGGCCAAGGAGCGCCGAATCAGTCTGGCGGCGCTGATCGCCGAGCTTGATACGAAGCGCGGCGAAAGCCTGCTGGCCTCTTTTTGTCGCCTGTCGGCGCTGGCCTTCGTGCAGCAAAAGGCAGGCGGCAGCAAGAAACGTAAGCCCGAGGCCGTCTGAGCGCGGTCTGGCCCTGTGCATAAGCTCTGAGGCGTGATGTTTCCGTTTGGTTCCGCCCGGCGAACGGGCTAGACTGAGCGACATGAACGAAGACGTTTCCATCCCCATCAGTCAGCGGGCCTCGGTCAACGGGGCCTCTTTCAGCAGCGATTTTTTCAAAGGTCTGAACCCTGAACAGGCCGACGCCGTGCGTTCGACCGAAGGGCCGGTGCTGGTTCTGGCTGGCGCGGGTACGGGTAAGACGCGCGTTTTGACCACGCGCATTGCGCATATTCTGGCGCAGGGGTTGGCCAAACCGTGGGAAATCCTCTGCGTCACCTTCACCAACAAGGCGGCGCGCGAAATGCGCGAACGCACGACGCGGTTGGTGGGGCCGTCGGCGGAAGGCCTGTCGAATCTGGGCACCTTCCACTCGATCGCCGCCCAGATGCTGCGCCGTCATGCCGAGCTGGTGGGCTTGAAGTCGAGCTTCAACATCATCGACGACGACGATCAGACGCGCCTGCTGAAGCAGATCATGGAGGCGCGGCGCATCGACACCAAGCGCTTCCCGCCCAAGCTGATGGCGCACTTCCTTGACCAGTGGAAGAACAAGGGGCTGACGCCGGATAAGGTGGCCAAGATGACCGCCGACGAGGGCGCGCAGTTCGCTTTCAACAAGGGACCGGAACTCTATGCCGAGTATCAGGAACGCCTGAGGGTGTTGAACGCCTGTGATTTCGGCGACCTTTTGCTGCACACGCTGAAAATCCTCAGCGAACATCCGGACATCCTCGCGCACTATCACCGGCGGTTTAAATACGTGCTGGTGGACGAATATCAGGACACCAATATCGCGCAGTATCTGTGGCTGCGGATTCTCACCAATGCCAATCGTAACCTCTGCTGCGTCGGTGACGACGATCAGTCCATCTATGGCTGGCGCGGGGCCGAGGTCGATAATATCCTCAAGTTCGAGCGCGACTATCCGGGGGCGAAGGTCATCCGGCTGGAGCGCAACTACCGCTCGACTCAGCATATCCTGTCGGCGGCGTCGGGCCTGATCCGCGCCAACAGCGCGCGTCTGGGCAAGACCCTGTTCACCGATCAGCAGGGCGGCGAAAAGGTGCGCGTGCAGGGCCTGTGGGACGGGGCCGCCGAGGCGCAGGGCATCGCTGAGGATATCGAGCGTCTGAAAAAGCAGGGCCGTGCCTATTCGGACATGGCGGTTCTGGTGCGTGCCTCGTTCCAGATGCGGGCCTTTGAAGAACGCTTCCTGATGCTGCAAATCCCCTATGTGGTGGTGGGCGGCCCGCGCTTCTTTGAGCGGGCGGAAATCCGCGACGCCATCGCCTATCTGCGCCTGATCCAGTCCGAAGACGACGATCTGGCCTTTGAGCGCATCGTCAATGTGCCCAAACGCGGCATAGGCGACGCCACGGTGCAGAAGCTGTTGATGCAGGCGCGCCTGGCCGGGCAGAGCGTCATGGCTGCGGTGCGTGATTTGGTGCAGACCGATGAACTGCCGGCGCGGGCCAAAACGCCTCTGGTCGGGTTCCTGCGCGATTACGACCGCTGGGTGGCGGCGCTGAAAGGCATATCGCATGATGCGCTGCTGGACATGGTGCTGACCGAGAGCGGCTATTACGACATGCAGCGCGCTGACAAGACGTCGGGCGGGACGCGCATCGACAACCTCAAGGAAATGATGAACGCCATGCAGGACTTCGAAAATCTCGAAGCCTATCTGGAGCATGTGTCGCTGGTCATGGACCTGGAGCGCGACAATGGTGAAAACAGCGTGCGAATCTCGACCCTGCACGCCGCCAAGGGGCTGGAATTTCCGGTGGTCTTCCTGCCGGGCTGGGAAGAGGGCGTCTTCCCGTCGCAACGCTCGATGGACGAAAACGGCCTGAAAGGGCTGGAGGAGGAGCGGCGGCTGGCCTATGTCGGGCTGACGCGGGCGCGTGAAATTGCGCGGGTCAGTTTTGTGGCCAATCGTCAGGTCTTTGGTCGCTGGACCAGCCAGATTCCGTCGCGCTTCATCGACGAAATGCCCATCGACCACGTCGAGGCGACGTCGCAGACCGGCTATAATCAGGCGGGCTGGCAATCGCAGGAAAGCCGCTGGGCCAAAGACAATTATGGGGCGGGTTATCAGCCGAACCATACGAAAAGCGAAACGAAACCCGAGGGCCGCTTCAGTGACCGCCTGTCCGGTGTCGATATGAGCCGGCTGGAGAAAAAGCCGCAACCGCACCGGCAACCGGCCGCCAAGCCGCAACCGTCTAAGGGCCTCAGTGTGGGCACTCGCGTCTTCCACAGCAAGTTCGGCTATGGCCATGTGGTCGAAACCGAGGGCAACAAGCTGGTGGTCAATTTCGACATTTCGGGCGAGAAGAAGGTCATCGACAGCTTCGTGGAGAAGGCGTGATGAAGGCTTGGGGGGCGGGGATCATTGCGGCGTTAGGCTTGCTGGCGACGGCAGCGGCCGCGCAGGACTGGACGCCGCTTGATGCCGACAATACGCTGATCCTAGAGACGACGCAGGGGCGGGTCATCATCGCCCTCAGCCCGCAAATGGCGCCGCAGGGTGTGGCGCGCATCAAAGACCTAACGCGGCATGGCTTTTATAACGGCCTGCTTTTCCATCGCGTGATCGACCATTTCGTGGCCCAGACCGGTAATCCGAACAATAAGGACGGTGGTCGCAGCACCCTGCCGGACCTGCCGCTGGAGGCGGTGTTCAGGCTGAGCGACTCGGTGCCGCACACGGTGGTGGCGCAACCCGATGGGGCGACGACCGGCTTTATCGGCGCGGTGCCCTATGTGGCGATGACGGACCGGCATATGTCGCCCGCCAGTGATGGCAGTCGGGCTGTGCGGGCCTGGGGGACGCACTGCCGCGGCGTGCTGGGCATGGGACGGGGCGAGGCCACTGACTCGGCCAATAGCGAGCTTTATCTGATGCGCGATAGCGTGCCGAGACTTGACCGCGACTATACGGTCGTGGGCCGGGTCGTGTCCGGCTTCGAAGCGCTGGCGGCCCTGAAGGTGGGCGAACCCCCGGCGCAACCCGACGCGATGCTTCAGGTGCGGTTGCTGGCTGATATGCCCGCGGCTGAGCGCCCGAAACTGGAGATCATGAACACTACCGGCGCGGCCTTTGTGGCGCTGGTCAAGGCGAAGCGGGCCGAAAAAGGTGCGGATTTTTCCGTCTGCGACATCACGGTGCCGGTGAGGGCCGTGCCGTGACCTGGAGCGTGTTTGGCAAGGTGCGGGCGCGGGAAACCGATGAGGGGATTGAGCTCTTCATTGATGGTCTGACGACGCAGGCCAAATATTACAAGCCGCTGGTCTATGAGTTTTTCCGTAAGGAGTGGCGCGGGTCGCGTCCGGCCTGGGGCGACTATGCGGTCGAAATTCGCATGGAGCATGTCGGTGATCCGCCGTGGATGGACCTCGATAACCTCGCCAAGGCGCTGCTCGATGCCATCAAGGGGTTTGTCTTCCACGATGACAGTCAGGTGGCGCGGCTGCTGGTCGAACGCTTCGAAGGCGAACGCGAGCAAATCCATATCCGCGTCTATGCGCTGAAGCGGTGAATTACCCCCACGGCGTGAGCGCGCCCCAGCTCATCAGCAGGATGGCATAGCACAGCCAGCCGATATTGAGCGCCGTATGCGCCGCCTTTTGCCAGAGGGCCCAGCCGTCGGCGTGATAATGGGCCTCTTCATAGACGCGGTAGAGGCTACCGAGCTGAAACAGGGTGGCCAGAGAGGCCAGGACCGCCAGCCACGACGCCATCTGTAACTGACCGCTGGGCCAGTGGGTGAACAGGGCGCTGGGGTCGCCGCTCAGGCCCTGACGCCAGGTGTTGAACAGGGCGATGGCCAGTATCCACACAGCAGCGGTGGCGTAGGACATCCACGTCGCGGTGACCTGTGCCTCGGTCGGGTGATCGCGCTGACCCACGCGGCTGAGCCCCATCAGCACCAGCACGCACGAACCCAGCATGAGCGCCGTCAGATTATACAGGGTCGAAGGCCGGTGCGCCCAGCCGACGCGCTCGAAGCGGGCCATATTGGTGCTGGTTTCAAAGGCGGTGGCGCGGCCGCCCTGCGGTCTGAACAGGAAATGCAGGCCATCATTGCCGATCTGTGGCCCCAGCGGATTGGCCTCCTGCGGAATGAAGAAGCCACGCGCTGCCGCCGCGACATAGGCCGAGGACCCGTCGGGCGCGGAGACGATCAGACGCCCCTGTGCATCGGCATCGACCTCCACCGTGTTGATCAGCCGCGTCACCGCGCCTTCCAGCCCGCCATAGGCACGCCGCGTCGAAACATAGGCCCCGCGCAAGGAGTCGAAATAGGCACGATCGGCGGCATAGGTCTGCGGCGGCTGACGTGGGGCGGGGGTTACGCCGCCTTCGACGTGCTGGATCAGCAGTTCGGGATAGGCGCGCGTCAGCGTGTCGCCGGTTTCGGTGTTGGCCGCAATGAAGATGCCCAGATTGCGTTCGGGCACCAGAATCATATTGGCGTTGAACCACAGGGTCGCGCCCGTGTGGCCGTATGTCTTCAGGCCCTGCGCCGTTTCGCCTATACGCAGGCCGGACGCCCAGCCATTATAGCCCTTAGGCATGGTCAGTAGCGGCGAGCGGAAGGCCTGAGCCGAGGCTGGACCGAACAGGGTCACGCCGTCAAGACTGCCGTTGCCCAGCAACATGGACATGTAGCGTGCCATATCGGCGGCGGTGGTCGAGGCCCCCAGCGCCCCGGCCATAGGCAGGGCGTGGTCGAAGGGCTGCGCCCGGAAGGTGGCGCCATCCCAGATAAAGCCCTGTGACAGGCGGTCGGACAGGCCGCCCGGCATGGGTGCGGGCAGGCCTTCTGCGGCGGCATTGGGGTGGATCAGCGCCGGGTCATAGGGCTCGCGCAGGGTGGTCGAGCCGAGGCCCAGCGGCCGGAATATACGTGCTTCCATCAGGGTCGGCACGTCCTTCGCCTCGGCGGTACGGGCGGCGGCACGTGCGGCCAGTGCCGCGCCGTAGTTGGAATAGGTGGCGAAGCTGCCCGGTTCGCGCAGGCGCTGCGGCGCGTGGCGGCGGAAATAGGTGTCGGTCGATTCGATGCGCCCGTCTTCGAGCCGGAAGAGGTGGCCCAGAGAGGTGTCCTCAAACCCCGCCGTATGGGCCATCAGATCGCGCATGCGGATGGGTTTGAACCGCCGGTCCCTGGCGAAAATATCTTCGGGCAGATAGGCGGCGACGGGGCCATCGAGCTGGATTCGCCCGGCCTCGATCTCCTGCCGCACGGCGATCCAGGTAAAGGTCTTGGTGATCGAGCCGATGCGGAACAGGCTGGTGCGGGCATCGACCGGCCGGTGGGGCGTCAGGCGGTCATAGCCATAGCCCTTGATCAGCAGCGGTGTACCGCCCTGCACCACGGCGACGGTGACCCCCAGCACATGATCGCGCTGCATCAGGGCCGAGACGGTGGCGTCGGTAAAGGATTCGATGTCTTCCGGGCTGACCGGACGATTGACCGGGGCGGGTTCGGTCACGACGGGCGGAGGGGCGGCCCGACGCGGGGCTGTACGCGTTGCCCGCGGTGTCGGGGGCGGGCTGACCTGCGCGGGCGTGACTTCGGCGGGTGGGGCTTCGACGGGCGGCACCGGCGTGGCCGCCACGCTAGGCAGGTTCAACCCCAAAACGAGGCAGCCGGCGGTGAGCAGGGCTATCAGGCGGGCAGACGGTCGGCGCATGTGGCGAAACCCTGCGAAGGCGGCGGCTATTTCTTGCGGAACTGATCGAGCGAGACGACCTTCGGGCCCGTATCGGGGGGCGGGGCGTCGGGATCGAGCTCGGTCGGTTTGGCCATATCAGCCGTTGCGGTCGGCTCCGCGATCAGGCCCTCATCGTCATTGGCCTCCAGCGGTTCCTCGACGTCGAATTCGAGGATGAACTGCACGCTGGGGTCATAAAAGCGGGTGATGGCCGACAGCGGGAAGCGCAGCACCTTTGGCACGCCGCCGAAGCTGAGGGTCACGCTGATGCGGTCGCCATCGACCTTCAGTTCGCGATACTGGTGTTGCAGCACGATGGTGATGTCGCGCGGATAGCGTTTCAGCAGGTCGTCCGGGAGGGTCACGCCTTCGGCGCGCGTCAGGAAGGTGACGTAGAAATGGTGGTCTCCGGGCAGGCCGTGCGGGTGCGACGCCTTGATCAGGGCTTCGCGGATCACACCGCGCAGCGCGTTCTGGGTCAGGGTCGCATAATCCATGTGGTCAATGACGGACGGCGTATCGGTCATGTCGGGCGGGGCACCTGCATTAGAGCGCTTTCCGAAAAGTGTAATGCACTTTTCGGATAAAAAAGCGCGTTAAACCAGAAATTTAGAGCGTTATTTCGATTCAGAATGAACGAAATACGCTCTGGGGGGATTAAATCTGCCCCAGACTTAACACGGTGCGGCTGAAACAAAACAGCAAAATGCCTGCCGGTGCGAGATTTCCCCGACTTGTGATGGCTTTGGAGGTAGGAAGTGGCGAGGTTCTGTTGCCAGGCCCCAAATCTTGGTTTGAGAACGCGAGGGCCTCATCGCAATAAGTGGGAGGGTGGCGAGGTTCTGTTGCAAGGCCCTCGAAATGTTGGGAAGGTGCTGGACTTCTGTTGCCAGGCGTCCCCCATCTTCACTTACAATTGGCGAGGGCCTGATCGGAATTTGGAGGAAGTGGCGAGGTTCTGTTGCCAGGCCCTCGCCGGGCCCCGCCTAGGGAGCTTAAGCCCTAGGAGTTTAGGTGGATTAGATCCGCCGCATTACGCAGCAAGAGCTTGATCCGAAGCGAAGTTATCGTTCGCAACTATAATTTTGAGCCGATCACAGAGGCTCAAACTGAGGGAAGGCTACACCTTTACACGTCTGTCGATGCTGATCGGCCCCATATAAGCTCCGCAAACGGAGGGAAATGGTGGAGCCGCCGGGAATCGCACCCGGGTCCAGTCCGCTTATTACGTGGGCGTTTATCCCCATAGTTCCCGAGGGAACATCTCTAATATAGGCGGTTCGTCCGCCCGGCGAAAGAGGGCACGCGGGATTTTTCGCCCCCCATCAAACGGCCGCAGAAAGTCATGCGAGTTGACCGTGAATTAAAACCGTTGTCATCTGGCATGAGCGTAACAATGGATAAATTGGCAGGCTCAGCTACCTGTGGTTGCCCGTCGAAGGGCGGAGGAGAAGATGAAGACGTTTTTTCTAACCATACTAGGGGCCATTTTTTTCACCGGTTGTTCAAGCTCTAAAGCTGTAACCGATGATACGTGTGAAATTTTTCAACCCGGTGATACGCGGTACTCGCATTTGAGGCCAATTGGCTGGAGTTTACTTGATCCGAATCCGGATAGTTCTTCAACGTTCCAATTTTACAGCGATGGTGGGGAAAATGAGACGGTCTCTTTAAGTACTATATTCGCCCTTTCTGAGATTGTTACCCCAGTTAAAACTGCTTCGGTTTTAAGCAAGAAAAAAATTGAAATCCATTATACGGGATTTGTTAATTGCGATCTTTCTCCCCCGTCGGACAATATGTCTATATGCTTGGATGATTACTGTCGGCTTGAATTTAGTGTCAAATTAAATCAAATACGAAAGCCAAAAATATACATTTTGTCACGAGGCGAAAAGCATTATGTGCTTCGCCACCAACCGGTTTGTATCGCGTCTGCTATGATGTTTTTAGCTGGTCAACATGGTGCATGGGGGAAAATTAGTGAAGCAGATTTTACTTTTTCTGACGATAACATTGACTGGTTTGTTTCTCCAGCATCTAAGCTAGCTCACTGCATCCGTCAATTCAGAGGCCGTATCCGATAAACATTTTAGGCTCAGGTCGTGCTGTGACTAATGGCTTCAGGTGAGGAAGGTATTGCTTTGGTTTTCGACTGCGCAGTGGGAGTGAATCGAGCGGCCTATGCCGATAGAGGCCCTTCTCGAAAGCTGTGTCAAAGGGGCTGCGGGCCGTTGGTTTCGCCGCTGAAGGCCGTATGGCGTTCGAACGGGGCAATCTCAAGACGCTTGCCATCGCGCCAGTCCGCAAAGGTCCGGTTCCAGATGCGGCGTTCCTTATTGTAACCGCTGCTGCCGCCCAGTCGCACCGCCGCGTACAGAATAAGGCGTTTGACCCACGCCACCTTCAGTTCACGCAAGGCATGGAGAAAGACGCGATCGGCACGCGCCCGCATGTCGGGTTCGCCCACGGCGTAGAGCCAGTCGTGCACGACCGCCGCCTTGGCATGGCGACCAAAGGCAGGGATCAGGCCGCGCACCAGCCACGGGATGGAGGCGAAGTCGGTGATATAGCTTTTCGGCACACGAAACCTCAGACCCTCGATCTGATCTTCATATACAAAGCTCTCACAAAGCACGGCGGTGGTGCGCCCTTCGCGCTCGATGTCGCCGTCCAGCACCGCCACCAGAAGCGCAGACGGCATGGTCGGAGCGTATTTCAGTCCCATTTCGGCGACCGGTTTTGTCTCGGAATAGAATGGCATGTCCCCTCCACATAAGCACGCGTAACACTATTCTCTGAAAGCGATCTCAAGACAAGGGCGGGTTGCGCGGGTATAAAAAAACGCCCTGCGGGGGAGGGGGCAGGGCGTCGGCTTGCGCGTCACAGGCGCTCAGGCGGTCAGGTCAAGCACGATGCGGCCTTCGATCTGCCCCTTGTGCATACGCGCAAAGATGTCGTTGATATTTTCGAGCTTTTCCGTGGCAATGGTCGCCTTGACCTTGCCATCGCTGGCGAAATCGAGCGATTCCTGAAGGTCGAGGCGCGTGCCGACAATCGAGCCGCGCACCGTGACGCCATTAAGCACCATGCCGAAGATGTCGAGGGGGAATTCCCCCGGCGGCAGACCATTGAGCGACACCGTCCCGCCGCGCGACACCATGCCGAGCGCCTGTTTGAAGGCGGTAGTCGAAACCGCCGTGACGAGCACGCCCTGCGCCCCGCCATCGGTGGCTTTTTTAATATAGGCCGCGGGATCGGCTTCCGTTTTGGCATTGACCGTCACGGTCGCGCCCAGACGGCGGGCGAGGTCGAGCTTGGCGTCATCAATATCGACAGCGGCGACGTTCAGCCCCATGGCCTTGGCATACTGCACGGCCATGTGGCCCAGACCGCCGACGCCGGAAATAACCACCCAGTCGCCGGGCTTGGTGTCGGTGACCTTTAGCCCCTTATAGACGGTCACCCCCGCACACAGGACCGGTGCGATTTCGGTAAAGCTGATGTTTTTGGGCAGGTGACCGACGAAGTTCGGATCGGCCACCACGTATTCAGCAAAGCCGCCATTAACCGAATAGCCGGTGTTGAGTTGGGATTCGCACAGGGTTTCCCACCCGCCCAGACAGTGGCGGCAATGGCCACAGGCCGTGTAGAGCCACGGCACGCCGACGCGGTCGCCTTCTTTGACGTGCTTGACGCCCTTACCCACCGCCGAGACGTAACCGACGCCTTCGTGACCGGGGATGAAAGGGGGATTGGGCTTCACCGGCCAGTCGCCTTCGGCGGCGTGCAGATCGGTATGACAGACGCCAGACGCCTGAATGGCGACCTGAATCAGGCCTTCACCCGGTTCAGGCACCGGCACTTCATCAATGGTGAGGGGCTTACCGAACTGGCGGACGACGGCGGCCTTCATGGTTCTGGCCATTGTGCGTTTCTCCTGCGGATGGGGACGAGGATGATATTGAGCCGGGGCGGTGCGTACCGCCATGCGACGGATGGGCGCGCGTAAAAACAGCGCGGCGACTTTGGATCATTATGATTTCTGGTAGAAACATAATGATCCAGCTTTTGTTTAGCCCCTCGCCGGGCGGTGGCTTTGCCACCTTGGCCGCCGCCTCAATGGCGGCTTGAGCGAAATGATTCCATTAGAAGTCATTTCGCTCTAAAGCCCCCGCGCTTTTTGCGTTTCCGATCAGAAGAAGCCGAGCTTGGCCGGCTGATAGGAGACGAGGATGTTCTTCGTCTGCTGATAGTGGTCGAGCATCATCTTGTGCGTTTCGCGCCCGATGCCCGACTGCTTGTAGCCACCGAAGGCCGCATGGGCCGGGTAGGCGTGGTAGCAGTTGGTCCACACGCGGCCCGCTTCAATGCCGCGACCGGCGCGATAGGCCGTGTTCATGTCGCGGCTCCACACACCGGCGCCCAGACCATAGATGGTGTCGTTGGCGATTTCGATGGCCTCTTCCACTGTCTTGAAGGTGGTAACCGAGACGACCGGACCGAAGATTTCCTCTTGGAAGACGCGCATCTTGTTGTGGCCTTCGAAGATGGTCGGCTTGATATAGAAACCGTCCTTCAGGTCGCCGGACAGGTGGTTGGCTTCGCCGCCGGTCAGCACCTTGGCACCCTCCGCCTTGCCGATATCGAGATATTTCTGGATCTTCTCGTACTGCTCCAGCGAGGCCTGAGCGCCGATCATCGTGCCCATGTTGAGCGGGTCGCCCTGGGTGATGGCTTCGACGCGTTTGATGGCCTTTTCCATGAATTTGTCATAGATCGACTCGTGGACCAGAGCGCGCGACGGACAGGTGCAGACCTCGCCCTGATTGAGGGCGAAGAAGGCAAAGCCTTCCAGCGCCTTGTCGAGGAAGGCGTCGTCTTCGTCCATCACATCGGCGAAGAAGACGTTGGGCGACTTGCCGCCCAGTTCCAGCGTGATGTTGGTCAGGTTGTCGGCGGCGGAACGCATGATCTCCTTGCCCACGCCGGTCGAGCCGGTGAAAGCGATCTTGGCGATGCGCGGGCTCTTGGCCAGCGGCGCGCCGGCCTCGATACCGGTGCCGTTGACGATGTTGAGGACCCCCGGCGGCAGCAGGTCAGCGATCAGTTCGGCGACGACAAGGATCGAGGCCGGGGTCTGTTCGGCGGGCTTCAGCACCACGCAGTTACCGGCCGCCAGAGCCGGGGCCAGCTTCCATGCGGCCATCAGAATGGGGAAGTTCCACGGGATGATCTGACCCACGACGCCCAGAGGCTCATGGAAGTGATAGGCGACCGTGTCGTGGTCCAGTTCGCCGATCGAGCCTTCCTGCGCGCGGATGCAGCCGGCGAAATAGCGGAAATGGTCGATGGCCAGCGGAATGTCGGCGGCGGTGGTTTCGCGCAGCGGCTTGCCATTGTCCCAGGTTTCGGCTTCGGCGACGAGGCTGAGATTGGCTTCGAGGCGGTCGGCGATCTTCAAGAGGATGTTGGAGCGCTCGGTCACCGAGGTGCGCCCCCAGGCCGATTTGACCTTATGGGCGGCATCGAGCGCACGTTCGATGTCCTGTGCGTCGGAGCGCGGCACTTCGCATAGCTTCTGGCCGTTCACCGGCGAGATATTGTCCATATAGCGGCCATTGACCGGCTCGACCCATTCCCCGCCGATAAAGTTGCCGTAGCGGGTTTTGAACGGTGTGGCGGCGGTGAGATCGCGTTCATGCTTGGTCATGCGAGTTGTCCTTGTTTGATTGGGCTACGCCCCCTGAGGCACCCAGCCTGCGCCCGTGACAGGCAGGCCCGCAAGGACGGACAAACATGATGCGCCGCAGCATCACGCGCATTGTGAAACCCCGCAAATCCCTGCTGTCGCAGGCTGCATCACAGGTGTCGAATATGTCGCATTCTGCGACAGGTGACAGCGGCCTGAACCGGGCGCATAATGACCGGAGCAAACGATAAAAGCGGCAGGAAACCATGACCAACGATCCGGCCCGCGTCGAGGCGGCGCGCAAGGCCTTCTTCGAAAAGCACAGCCTGCCCGTCGATCAGGTGGGGCACGCCATACTTCGCTCGTGGATACGCTGCGCCGATATGGGGCTGAACGCCGCCGCCGACCCGCGCACCGAAGCGCCCTCGACCACCGATGTGCGCCTGCTGCACGAAAAGCACGAGGCGCTGCGCCGCATTTCGCGGCCGGAGCTGGACGCCCTGCACGCCGAGGCGCGTGAGCTTTCGGGCATCGTCATCCTGACCAATGCGCGCGGCGAAATTCTGGATGCTGTGGGTGATCCGGGCTTTGCGGGCAAGGCGGCGGAGGTGGCCCTGCGCCCCGGCGTCCTGTGGAGCGAGGACGGCACCGGCACCAATGCCATCGGTACGGCCATTGCCGAGCGCCGCCCCGTGGCGGTCAACGGCGCTGAGCATTACTTTCAGGCGCACCGCGTGTTAAGCTGCGCGGCGACACCCATTATAGACCCGCGTGGGGCTGTGCTGGGGGTGCTTGACCTCTCCACCCCGGCCCATATGCAGGGTGGACACATGCTGGGCCTGATGCGGCTGGCCGTCGAACAGATCGAGCACCGTCTGTTCCGCGAAGGCTTTGAGTCGTGCCAGACCCTGCGTTTCCACAGCGATTCCAGCCTGCTGGGCGCGGCGCGCGAAGGCATACTGGTCTTCCGCGACGGGGTGGTGGTTGCCGCCAACCGTCGTGGTCTGTCGCTCACCGGGCGCAACTGGGACGATCTTGACAGCCTGCGCTTTGACGACCTGTTTGATGCCGGGGGCTTGCGGCCTGGCGCGCTGCACCTGCGCGACCACGAAGGGCGGCTCTATCACGCGCGCTGCGATGAAGATGGCACGGCCCCGGCGATGACGAACCTTACCGAGGAGCGGCTGGATGATGTGGAGACGGCGGCCATCCGGCGCGCGCTTGAGGCGCATGGCGGCAATGTCAGTGCGGCGGCGCGGGCGCTTGGTATCCACCGCTCGACCATTTACCGCAAATCGGGTCAGTCCAGTATCAGCTGACGCGCTTCCAGCGCTTGCAGGCGTTCGGCTTCGCGTTGAGCCGCGACGATCTTTTCCGCTTCGATGGCGTGGGCCTTGAGCCGGCCTATGGCGCGCCACAGAGCGTCCACCTCATCCTTGCCCTCGGCTTCGGGGACGGGCGTGTCGAGATGCCCTTCCGACAGGCTGATGATAGTTCCCGCCACATGACGCAGAGGGCGGGTGATGAAGTGCAGAATGGCCCAGGCCGACAGACCGAGTATGGCGGCGATGGAGACCAGCGCCATGATCAGGAAGGTCTGACTGCGCTGTTGTGAAAAGGCGACGGCTTCGGCCTGAGTCTGCGCCAGTTCCTTGTGCGCTTGGACCACCAGACTGTCGAGCCTCTGCTGAAGGGTTATGCGATTGTCACGGTCGCCCGTCCCGACGGCTGTGGCCTTGGCGATATCGCCTTCGTTCGCCAGTTTGACCACGGTGCGGCGGCTGGCGATCAGGTCACGCGCGGCGGCTTCGATCAGTTTGTAATCTTCGCGCTCTTCTGCGTCTTTTGACAGTCGCCAGTCGTTCAGCGCCTGCTCCAGCTGATCGAGATTGCGGGTAAGGTGGCCCGCAAATACCGAGGCTTCGGCCGTGTCCTTGGACAGGTAGATGCCGCGCGACTCCATCACGATTGAGCTGACCATGCGGTTGATGCGTTCAATGTCATACGCGTGTTTGTAGGCAGCCCCGTACTCGCTCATCATGGTCTTGTAGCGATCCAGAGACACCAGGGCGAGGCCGGTAATCAGCAGGGCCATGACGCCGAAGGCAGCAATCAGGGCCATCAGGCGCAAACGAATCGACATAGGTAACCACCCGCAACAGATAACGCGATTACAGAACGTATAGATGCTTAAGTGTAAAGATCGTGTTTAATGCGCTCGTTTTGGTTATGAATTGGGCTATTTATTGTATTTGGCGGTAATATATTGCACGGAAAATGATGTCCGCTATACGTCAGGACCTGACGAACATTTGCGCGGGATAAAAAGTATTAACTCTGATCAGGTGGTAATAAAAAACCGCCGGAGGGTGATCCCCGGCGGTTGATCAAACAGAGACAGTTGCAGGTTTTAGAGCGGAATGATTTCTGATGGAATCATTCCGCTCAAGCCGCCATTGAGGCGGCGGCCAAGGTGGCGCAGCCACCGCCCGGCGAGGGGCAAAACAAAAATCTAGATCATTATCTTTCTACTAGGAATCATAATGATCTAGTGATTGTCGCGCGGTACGCCCGCACCGACCTGAGCGATGCGCTGATACTTGACGGCGTTTTCAAGCACCATGCCCGAGCCCATCTGACCGACGACGCCCCGCTGCATTTCCTGCCACGGCGTCTGGTGCGCCGGATACTGGAAGCCACCGGCGGCCTCAAGCGCGGCGCGGCGCTCGGCGATTTCGGCATTGGAGATCAGGACGTTGACCGTGTTGTCGTTGAGATCGACGCGCACCTGATCGCCGGTTTGCAGGATGGCGAGGTTGCCGCCTGCCGCCGCTTCGGGCGAGGCGTTGAGGATGGATGGCGAGCCCGACGTGCCGGATTGACGACCATCGCCGATGCAGGCCAGCGAGGTGACGCCGCGTTTCAGGAGGTAGTTGGGGGCGCGCATATTGACGACTTCGGCGGCACCCGGATAGCCGATAGGGCCGGCACCGCGCATGAACAGGATGCAGTGTTCGTCGATGTTCAGGGATTCGTCGTCAATGCGGTGGTGATAGTCTTCCGGGCCGTCAAACACGATGGCGCGGCCGGTAAAGGCGTTGGGCGAGGCCGGATCGGACAGGTAGCGCTCACGGAATTCCGGGCTGATGACCGAGACCTTCATCACCGCCGAGTCGAACAGATTGCCCGACAGGACGCGGAACCCGGCGGCCAGCTTCAGCGGCTGCTCGAACGGGCGGATGACGCGCTCGTCTTCGATGACCGCATCGCGGCAGTTTTCGCCGATGGTCTTGCCGTTGGCGGTGAGGGCGTTTTCATGGATCAGGCCGTGCTTGATCAACTGCCCCACCACGGCGGGGACGCCGCCGGCGTGGTGGTAGTCTTCGCCCAGATATTCACCCGCCGGCATCAGATTGACCAGCAGCGGCACCTCTTCGCCGTACTGCTGCCATTCCTCGATCTTCAGGTCCACGCCGATATGACGGGCCAGCGCATTGAGATGGATGGGGGCATTGGTCGAGCCGCCAATGGCCGAATTGACGCGGATGGCGTTGATGAAGGCGTCCTTGGTCAGGATGTCCGATGGCTTCAGGTCCTCGTGCACCATGTCCACAATGCGCTTGCCTGTGCGGTAGGCGCATTCCTGACGGTCGCGGTGCGGGGCCGGGATGGCGGCCGAGTAGGGGAGCTGCATCCCCAGCGCTTCGGCCAGGCTGTTCATGGTCGTCGCCGTACCCATGGTGTTGCAGTAGCCGGTCGAAGGGGCCGAAGACGCCACCAGCTTGATAAAGCCCTGATAGTCGATCTCCCCGGCGGCCAGCAGCTCGCGGGCCTTCCACACGATGGTGCCCGAACCGGTGCGCTCACCCTTGTACCAGCCATTGAGCATCGGGCCGACCGACAGGGCGATGGCCGGGATGTTAACCGTGGCGGCGGCCATCAGGCAGGCCGGGGTCGTCTTATCACAACCGATGGTCAGCACGACGCCGTCCAGCGGATAGCCGTAGATGACTTCGACGAGGCCGATATAGGCCAGATTGCGGTCAAGCCCCGCCGTCGGGCGCTTGCCCGTTTCCTGAATCGGGTGGACCGGGAATTCCAGCGGAATACCGCCCGCTTCGATAATGCCCTCACGGATGCGTTTGGCCAGTTCAAGGTGATGGCGGTTGCAAGGGCTGAGGTCAGAACCGGTCTGAGCGATACCGATGATCGGCTTGTCCGACTGCAACTCCTCCAGCGACAGGCCGAAATTCATGTAACGCTCAAGGTAGAGCGCGGTCATGTCGGCGTTTTCAGGATTGTCGAACCAGGCGCGCGAACGGAGCTTGGTCTGGGAACGGGAGAGGTTGCGGTCGGACATCGGTGTGGGGATTCTTTACTTCTTGGATTACTTGGCGACGAAGAGGTGGTGAACCGTCGTCTGGGTGTAGGTTTCGCCGGGGTTCAGACGGGTGGTCGGGAACTGCGGCTGGTTCGGGCTGTCGGGGAAGTGCTGGGCTTCGAAGGCCACGGCGTCGCCCATGCGGGTGACCTGACCGTTGCGGCCCGGAACCTTCCCGTCGAGGAAGTTGCCGGTGTACATCTGGATGCCCGGCTCGGTGGTGAGGATTTTCAGGCCGCGGCCCGACTTGGCGTCGATCAGGGTGACGGCCTGTTTCGGAGTCTTGGTCACACCACCGCGCAGCACGTAGTTGTGGTCGATGCCGAGGCCGATCAGGATTTGCGGATCGCGGGCGTCGCGCACGCGTTCATTGATCACCGCCGGCTTGGTGAAATCGAACGGTGTGCCCTTGACCGGGGCGATATTGCCGTAGGGAATGGCGGTTTCATTGGTGGGCAGATAACCGTCGGATTCCAGTTGCAGCGAGGCTTCGAGCGCCGAGCGGCCCGAACCCACACCCGCCAGATTGAACAGGGCGTGGTTGGTCAGGTTGACGATGGTCGGCTTGTCCGTCGTCGCCTTGTAGCGGATGGTCAGATCGTTGTTTTCATTGAGGCTATAGGTCACCTCAATCTTCATGGTGCCGGGATAGCCTTCCTCGCCATCCGGTGAGGTGTAGGTGAAGGTGGCCGAAGCCTCGCCCGTCTTGCCACCGCTCTTGACCGCAGCCAGGGTCCAGTTGACCTTGTCAAAGCCTTTCAGGCCGCCGTGCAGGTGGTTGCCATTATTGTTGGTGGCCAGCGTGTAGGTCTTGCCATCCAGCGTGAACTTACCCTTGGCAATGCGGTTGGCGTAGCGACCGACGGTGACGCCCAGATATTGCGGGGTTTCGACATAGCCCTTCAGATCGTCATAGCCGATGGTGATTTCGGCGGCCTTGCCCTGACGATCCGAGGCCCACAGCGATTGCAGGGTTGCGCCATAGGTGATGACCTTGGCCGAAACGCCCTTGGCGTTTTTCAGCACCACGGCCTTAACCTCGCTGCCGTCGGACAGCTTGCCGAAGGTTTCGCTGGTGGCGGTGGCGGCCTGGGCGGCATTGACGCCCATCAGCGTCAGAACAAGCGCTGCGAGCGCAGACGAATTGCGGAGAGTCATGGCGTCAGGCCTTTCCCATAAAGGAGCTGTTTTGCGTTTCCCATAGTCATTTGGCGCCGGTTCACGCCGGATGCCGTAACAGCCTGATTAAACCCTGCCTTTTAGTCAGACAATAGGCAAATGAGGTTTTTTAATTATATGATAAAACACGCGGATGCAATCCCGCTCAGCGTCGCGCGGGCTGATTTTGGATCAGGTGACAGGAAACTGATTGCCGAAAAAGGTCGTCTGCCGCTTGGCGTAGTTGCGGGTCTTCTGTTTGGCCAGAGTGCGGGCCTCATCCAGCGTCATTTCGCCCTTCAGATGCGCCCACAGTTCCGGCAGGCCCAGCACGCGCAGAATGGACCAGTCGGCCTGTAGGCCGGCTTCCATCAGGGCGCGAACCTCGTCCAGTGCGCCGCGTTCCAGCATCAGGTCAAACCGCTGGTCGCAGCGGGCATAGAGCCCGTCGCGGTCGGGTTTGAGGATGTCGAAGCGATAGCTGCCCGGCGGCAGAATGGGGTGGGTGTCGGTCTGCCAGTCGCTGAGCGCCCGCCCCGTCTGCCACACCACTTCCAGCGCGCGGCACAGGCGTTGTCGGTCATTAGGGGCCAGACGCGCTTCAGTTACGGGATCGAGCGACCGCAGGATGTCGCGCACACAGGCCTCTCCCTGTTCGTCGTAGGTGGTGCGGGCACGCTCACGCACCTCAGGCTCGATTTCCGGGATTTCGGCCAGTCCGCGCACCAGAGTGAGAAAATAGAGCCCCGTGCCGCCGACGATGCACAGGGGCGTTTCGCCCGTTTGTGCGGCGGCGATAAAGGGCAGCGCAGCGCGCAGCCAGTCGCCAGTGGACCACTGCTGATCCGGGGGTAAAAAGCCATACAACTCATGCCGGGCCTGCGCGCTTTCTGCCGCATCCGGCCGCGCCGTCAGCAACGGCACATCGGCATAGAGTTGCATCGAGTCGGCATTAAGGATCACCCCGCCGGTTTTGGCCGCCCAATCCAGCGCGCGCGCCGTCTTGCCCGAAGCGGTCGGGCCGCCCAGCAACAGAATGTGAGGGTCTGGCATCGGCAGGGTCTGCAAAAGGGGTTGTGTCGTTTCTATTTCCGCCTATACGGCGCAGGGCATTCTACGGAAAGACAAATATGGCTGATCTCGACAAACAGCAGGTACTCGACGCGCTCAATACCGTCATCGACCCGGTGAGCGGGCAGGGGCTGGCCACGGCCGGGCTGGTGCGGGGTCTGACCGTATCGGGCACGCGCGCGGGTTTCATGCTGGAGGTGTCGGCGGCACAGGTCGAACGCTATGCGCCGGTGCGCGAGGCTGCCGAAGCGGTTCTGGCGGCCCTGCCCGGTATCGAAAAGGCGCAGGTCGTCCTGACCGCCGAAGTGGCCGAACCGCATACGCCGCGTCCCGGCCCGCAGGCCAAACTGTCGCCGCAGGCCGCCGATCAGGGCAAGCCCAAAGCCCCGGTGGCTACGGCCCGTCCGGATCATGTGAAATATGTTGTTGTGGTCGGTTCCGGCAAGGGCGGGGTGGGCAAGTCCACCGTTTCGCTCAATCTCGCGCTGGGGCTGAAGGCGCTGGGGCTGAATGTCGGTTGGCTGGATGCCGATATTTACGGGCCGTCGGGGCCGGTCATGCTGGGGCTAAATACACCGCCGTCATTCAGTGATGATAAGAAGATGCTGCCGCCGGTGGCCTTTGGCCTGAAGGTCAATTCGGTCGGCTTTCTGGTCGATGCCGATCAGGCGATGATCTGGCGCGGGCCGATGGCGTCGCAGGCCCTGACGCAGTTGCTGACTCAGACGCAATGGGGCACGGCGGAGGCCCCGCTCGATGTGCTGATCGTCGATCTGCCGCCGGGCACGGGCGATGTGCAACTGACCCTGACACAAAAGACGCTGATCGACGGGGCGGTGGTGGTCTCGACGCCGCAGGACATGGCGCTGATCGACGCGCGCCGCGCCGTGACCCTGTTCGACAAGACGCAGATACCGGTGCTGGGGATTATCGAGAACATGGCCTATTTCGTCGGTGCCGACGGTACGCCGATTGAGATTTTCGGCCGCGGTGGCGCGCAAAAGATGGCGCAGACGCTGGAACGGCCGTTTCTGGGCGAAGTGCCGCTCGATCCGGCCTTACGTCAGGCCGCCGATCGGGCTACGCCGCTGCGTGATGGTCCGATGGCAGAGCGGTTTGCCGCGATGGCCAAGGCGTTGTGGGGCGATCTG
>NZ_JAIXSV010000125.1 GCF_027484505.1 Asticcacaulis sp. | reverse complement strand
ATGCGCGCCCGAAACGGCGAGGCATAGGCATAGCCGATGACGTTACCGCCTTCGGTGGCCACCAGATAAGGCAGGTTCATGCCCTGCAATTCCTGCCAGCGCGCCCGCATGGCGTCCTCACCCGGCGGCTCGGTATCGAAGGTGCCGGTCCCGTTCAGCACCCCGTCCTTATAGATTTCGGCTATGGCGGCAAAATCAGCGGCCTCAGCCGGGCGAATATCGGTCATTCTTAGGTCTCAAAAATCGCCTCCCCATGCCTGCGACACAGGGAGGAGGGCGATAGTTACGCCGGTTTGGTCCAGCCCTTGTCCAGCGCCCAGATAGCGAAGGCGTAGTTAAGCGCGGTTTCCTTCAGGCGATCAAAACGTCCCGAAGCCCCACCGTGCCCGGCCTCCATATTGATTTTGAGCAGGATGGGCGAACCTGAGGTCGTATATTCGCGCAGCTTCGAAGCCCACTTCATAGGCTCCCAGTAGGTGACGCGCGGATCGGACAGGCCGCCCGTGGCCAGAACCGGCGGATAGGCCTTGGCCGTCACATTGTCATAGGGCGAATAGGAGGCGATATATTCGTAAGCCGCCTTGTCCTCCAGCGGGTTACCCCATTCCGGCCATTCCGGTGGCGTCAGCGGCAGGGAGGTGTCGCTCATGGTGTTGAGCACATCGACGAACGGCACCTGACCGATCACGCCGCCCCACAGGTCCGGACGCAGATTGGCAATGGCCCCCATCAGCATACCGCCGGCGGAACCGCCTTGCGCCACGATGCGACCCTTTGAACCATAGCCATTGGCGATCAGATGCTCCGCCGCGGCAATAAAGTCGGTAAAGGTGTTCTTTTTCTTGAACTTTCGGCCGTCCAGGAACCAGTTATAACCCTTTTCCGTGCCGCCGCGGATATGCGCAATGGCGTAGATAAAGCCGCGATTGACGAGGCTGAGGGTCGAAACCGAGAAGGTCGGCTCCATCGAAATGCCGTAGGAGCCGTAGCCGTAGAGCAGCAGAGGCGCCGAGCCGTCCAGTTTGGTATCCTTTTTCATCAGCACTGTCACCGGCACCTCGACTCCGTCAGACGCCTTGGCGTAGAGGCGTTTGGCGACATAGTCGGCGGGGTTATGGCCCGATGGCACGACCTGCGTCTTGCGCAGCACCCGTTCCTTGGTTGCCATGTCGTAATCATAGGTCTGGGCCGGGGTGGTCGGTGAGGTATAGGTGTAGCGCATCACCGTCGTGTCGTATTCCATAGAGCCGCCCAGGCCCAGCGCATAGGCCTCTTCCTTCACCGCGATCTCGTGCTCGCTGAGGTCGGCCTTTTTGGTGATGACGATGCGCGAATTGGCGTTTTCGCGCTCGGTACGCACCATGTGGCCCTTGAACAGGCCAAAACCGGTGACGTAGATGCCCGGACGGTGCGCAATCCACGGCTTCCATGTTGAGCGCGCCGGGACGGCAGCGGTTGAGGTCATGATCTGGAAATCGACCGCGCCGTCGGCATTGGTCAGGATAACAAAACGATCGTCCCAGTGATCAACGCTGTATTGCACGCCCGTGTGACGCGCTTCGACCACCACGGGGGCAATGGTCGGGGTCTTGGCCGGGATCAGGCGCGCCTCTGAGGTTTCGTGATCATTGATGCTGATCAGGATGAACTGCTCATCCGAGGTCAGGCCGACCCCCATGAAGAAACCCGGATCGGTTTCCTCATAGACCAGCACGTCCTCACCGCCCTTGGCCGGGCGACGGTAGAGCTTGGACGGGCGACCATTATCGTCGCGGAAGGTCCAGAAGATATGTTGCGAATCCGGCGTGAAGACGAAGTCACCCGTGGCGCTTTCGACCGGCTTGCCCAGCAATTGCCCTGTGGCGAGGTCCTTGACGTAGATCTTATAGACTTCCGAGCCTTGGGTATCCTCGGCCCAGGCATAGAGTTTGTGATCCGGGCTGTGGGTCGTGGTGGCCGTGGCGTAGTATTCGTGGCCCTTGGCGGCGGCGTCTTCGTCCAGCAGGATTTGCTCATCGGCTGGGATTTTGGCGAAGGGCACGGTTTCGCTGCTGATCTTGTCCTTGCTGCGCGGCTTGCGGGCATTAATCGGGTGCTGACCGCCGATATTGTAGCGGACATAATATTCCCACGCGCCGTCAGGCGCGGGCACCGACGAATCGTCTTCCTTGATGCGGCCCTTGATTTCTTCGAAAATGGTCGTCTGAAGCGCCTCGGTCGGCTTGAGCAGGGCCTTGGTATAGGCGTTCTCCTCGATCAGTTGCGCCTTGACGTCGGCCTTGATGGCGGCAGGATCACGCAGCACGGCCTGCCAGTTGTCGTCCTTCATCCAGAAATAGTCGTCGGTGCGCTTGAAGCCCAGTTGCTCGATCGTGTGCGGCTTCTTCAGGGGCTTGGGGGCGGGGGTTTGGGACATCAGACTCTCTGCGGCGAAGACGGAGGAAGGGGCACCCAGCGCACCGGCACTCAGGGCGACGGTGGCACCGGCGCTATAATTCAGGAAATTTCGGCGATTGAGGCCACGAACCGGCGGGTTTTTCATGGGAGCACCTTTGACAAATTGCGTTCGGGACGCAAGGATGAATGGGCAACAGGTTGATACGATCCACTGCCGGACGTCAACTTACGCCTTGTTTATTTGTGGCGGTGGTTTGGGCATGGTTTTGGCCCATTTGGGGGGTAAGACATAGGATATGGATGCTGACCTGACCCTCGACCTGATCGAAGCCACCGTTCAGATTGACCAGCCGGTCAATGATCAGAAGCGCATGGTCGGCACGGGTTTCCTTGTGTCCGTTCCGCGCGAAGGGGCCGCCCCCGAAGTGGTGCTGGTCACCGCCGCCCACGTCTTTGAGCGTATGCCCCAGAACGAGGTGCGTATCGGCTGGCGCGTCAAGGCCGCCAACGGCACCTGGCAATATAGCCCGACCCGCATCCCCATCCGCACCAATGCCGGGCCTTTGTGGACGCAAAACCCCAAGCAGGACATTGCCGTCATCGCCGTTCAGGTGCCGCCGTCCTATAAGGACAAGGCCATCCCTTTGAGCTGGCTGGCCGATGAGCGCTCCTTCGATCAGTGGCACGTCTCGCCCGGCGACGAGATGATGACGCTCGGCTATCCGCACGGCTATTCGGCCAATACGATCGGTTTTCCCATCCTGCGCGCGGGTCGGCTGGCCTCCTATCCGGTGGGGCCGGTATCGAGCTTCCCGACCTTCCTGATCGACCTGACGGCCATTCCGGGAAATTCCGGCGGCCCTGTGTTTATGACCGAACACACCGAGCGCGCGCCGGGGGCCGATGCGCCCAGGGCGACTCTGGTCTCCGGCATCCTGACCAAACAGGTTGAGGTCAATGCGCAGCGTCTTGAACTGGGCCTTGTCACCCATGCGGTCTTTGTGCGCCAGACCATCGAGCAGTTGTTCGTCGCGCGGGGACAGGCCCCCGGCGTTAAGGTCGGCGTGACCTCATCGGCCGCGCCGCCACCGGTGGTGATTGCGCCGAAAAAACTCTCCCCCAGAGAAGCCGCCGGCGCGGCGGCAGCGGGGCAGACCAAGAGCAAGCCCTGAGCCTCAGAGACCCTCGGACAGGGCCTCCAGCGAGGCCGCCCCGGCGGTAATGGCGGTGTGCAGCGCCTGCGCGTGCGACAGGATGTGCGCGGCATAGAGCTTCCACAGTTCGACCTTGGCCCTCAGCCACGCCGGATCGCCGTCATTGGCTTTGAGGCGCGCCGTCGCTTCGACCGCGCCGCGCAGCAGGACATAGCCGCCGACCACGTCGCCGGTCAGTTTCAGATAGGCCGTGGCCCCGGCCTGAACGTCTGCGGGGCGGGCTTTCTTCTGCCCCACCAGCCACAGACTGGCGGCCTCAAAGGCCGTCAGAGCGGTGTCAAGTTGTGCGACGGATGCCTTAAGATCGTCGCTTAAATTGTTGTTTTGAATATAGGATTGGATATCCGCTTTAAGCTCCATTGCCGAGGCCGCATCGTCGCCCAGCTTGCGGCCCACAAGGTCGCCGGCCTGAATGCCATTGGTCCCTTCGTAGATGGGGGCAATGCGCGCGTCGCGGTAATGCTGGGCCGCGCCGGTCTCTTCGATAAAGCCCATGCCACCGTGCACCTGCACCCCGGCCGAGGCCACTTCGACGCCGATATCGGTCGCCCAGGCCTTGGCGACGGGGACCAGAAAGTCCTCACGGCGCTTTACGCGGGCGTCGGCGTTCAGGCGATAATCGTCGGCGGCCATGGCCGTCAGCAGGCAGATACCGCGCGCCGCTTCGATCCTGGCCTTCGACAGGGCCAGCATCAGGCGCACATCGGGGTGATCGAAGATCGGGGCCTTCTTTTCGCCGGTCAGGACCGAATTGCCCTGACGGCGGTCGTGCGCATAGGCCAGCGCCAGTTGGTAAGCGCGTTCGGCAATGCCCACGCCCTGCACGCCGACGGCGAGACGCGCGGCATTCATCATGGTGAACATGGCCATCAGCCCCTGATGCGGCTGCCCGACCAGCTCGGCCTTCGCGCCTTCAAAGGCCATGACGCAGGTGGGCGAGGCATGGATGCCCAGCTTGTGTTCCAACCCAACGGCGCGCAGAGCATTGCGCTCGCCCAGCGACCCGTCGTCATTGACGAGGTATTTCGGGCATAAAAACAGAGAGATACCGCGCGTCCCTTCAGGTGCACCGGGAAGTCGCGCCAGCACCAGATGCAGGATATTGTCGCGCGTCTCGTGATCACCCCAGGTGATGTAGATCTTCTGCCCGGTCAGGCGGTAGGTATCGCCGTCCGGCACGGCCTGACTGGTGAGAAGCGCCAGATCGGAGCCGGCCTGCGGTTCGGTCAGGTTCATCGTGCCCGACCATTCTCCGCTGGTCAGATACGGCAGATAGAGCGCCTTCTGACGCTCGGTGCCGTGGTGGTGCAAAGCCTCAATGGCGGCCTGTGAGAGGGTGGGATACAGCGCAAAGGCCATATTGGCGGCGTGGAACATTTCATAGGCCGCCATTTCCAGCGCCTTAGGCATGGCCTGCCCGCCGTGTTCGGCCGGGGCCCCCAGACCGGCCCAGCCGCCTTCGGCAAAGGCGGACACGGCCTCCGCAAAACCGGGCGCGACGGTGACCTTATCGTTTTCGAGCTTGGCGCCATGCGTATCGCCGACGCGGTTGAGCGGCGCCAGCACCTCTTCCGACAACTGCCCGGCGGCGTCGAGAATCGCGTCGAGCAGATCACCGTCGAAATCGGGATAGGCGGAACTCTGGTACAGGCGCTCAATGCCCGTTACCGCCGTCAGGCTGAACTTGAGATCCGCGAGCGGGGCACGGTAGGTCATGGGATTTCCTCAGCTTTTATTCTACTGATTTCCTGATGACGCATGACGTGGCGGCAGGGAAATTCACAGTTCCGTGAACTTCCCTTACGGCATAAGACAAAAGCCGCATGAAAACAGGGCAGGTCTTGATATGTAATTTTGGTGGTTACATATAGCCGTTGATTTTGCATGCCGCATCGGCATAGTGTTCAGCAACGCACATTTGAGGAGTCGTCCCATGACGCCCGCCACCTATCACCGCGCCTCGCGCTATCTGCACTGGGCCATGGCCGCCCTGATTTTCTACATGGTCTTTCTGGGCTGGACGCTGGAGGACAAGGACGGTGGTCTGTTCTCGCGCTATCAGATGCACAAGTCCGTGGGCTTTCTGATCCTCCTGCTCACCTTTGTGCGGATCGGCCTGCGTGTGGCCTATAAGGCCCCGCCGGAGATCGAGGGGCCCAAATGGCAGATGGCGGCGGCAAAGGCCGTGCATATCGGCTTCTACGTGCTGATGATCGGCCTGCCCCTGAGCGGCTGGGCGCTGGTGTCAACGGCCAAGGTGCCGGTGCCGACCCTGTGGTTCGGCGTCGTGCCGATCCCGCACCTGCCGCTGGGCCACGACACGCATGAGGTGTTTGAGGCGCTGCATGGGCTGTTTGCCAAGCTGATCTTCTACGTCCTGATCCCGCTGCATGTCGGCGCGGCGCTGATGCACCATTTCATCCACAAGGACGATACGGTGACGCGCATGTTGCCGGGGCTGGAGCCGAAGCCGACCCTCCTGCAAAGCGCGCTGAACCTGCGCTGGCTGGTGCCGGCGGTAGCGGTGGTGGGCGCGTTTGTGCTGGCCACCTTTATGATGCGCGGGGCCAGTGTGCCGGAACCGGCCCCCGTCGCTGCGCCGGAAGTGGTGGAAACAGTGGCCTCAGCCGAACCCGTGACCAGCGAAGCGGCCTCATCCACAGAATCGGCCTCGTCATCCACAGAGGCGTCCACAGCGGTGCCCGTGTGGACGGTCAGCAAGGCGGCCTCCTATATCCACTTCGCCACCACCTTTAACGGTGAGGCCATCAAGGGCGGTTTCGGCAGCTATACGGCAGATATCACCTTCGATCCGCAACGCCTTGATCAGTCGAAGGCGACCGTGGTGATTGATCTGGCCTCGGTCAACAGCGGCGACCAGACCCGCGACGACACGCTGAAAAGCGACAGCTTCTTCAACACGGCCGCTACCCCCAAGGCGACCTTCAAGGCGACGACCTTTAGCCAGACGGGGCCGGATAAGTATCTCGCCAAGGGCCGCCTGACCCTGCACGGCCAGACCAAACCCTTAGACCTGCCGTTTACGCTGAAAATCAACGGCAAACAGGCGGTGATGACCGCCACGGCCAAGCTCAATCGCCTGGACTATGGGGTGGGCTCCGGCGAATGGACGGCCACGGATGCCGTGCCCAATGCGGTGTCGTTGGATCTCAAGGTCACGGCCACGACGAAATAGGGCTTACGCGCGCGCCATGGTGTGATATGGCGCGCCATCCTTTTCTCCTCCCTTCCGCGTAGCGATGGGGAGGGGGACCCTCAGGCGCAGCGCAGAGGGTGGACGGGGATAGCGCTTCTGTTTCAAGGGTTTCGGGCCTTGGTCGGCTATCGAGTCATCCCCCTCCATCGGCCTCGCTGCGCTCGCCGCCACCTCCCCATGCCTGCGGCACAGGGAGGAGAGATGTAGTTATGTCAACGGTTACTGATGCCATTGCCGCGCTGGGACGCGGGGAACTGATCCACCTGCCGACCGAGACGGTCTATGGGCTGGGGGCGCGTGCCGATGATCCCACGGCGGTGGCGAAGGTGTTCGAAGCCAAGGGCCGTCCAAGGTTTAATCCGCTGATCGTGCACGTGGCGTCGCTGGAGGCGGCCGAAGCTATTGGCGTGTTTGACGATCGCGCGCGGGCTCTGGCTCAGGCCTTCTGGCCGGGGCCCCTGACGCTGGTGGTGCCGGTGCGCGACACGCAAAAGGTCTGTGATCTGGCGCGCGCCGGGCTCGACAGCGTGGCGATCCGCGTGCCGTCGCATCCGCTGGCGCGCGCCATTCTCGAAGGCTTTGCGGGCGGTGTGGTGGCCCCTTCGGCCAACCGATCGGGCCGCCCCAGCCCGACGCGCTTTGCCGATGCGCTGAGCGAAACCGGGGGCTTTGTCGGGGCGTCGGTCGATGGCGGTGATTGTCAGGTCGGACTGGAATCCTCGGTGGTCAGCCTTCTGGGGGAGGTGCGTTACCTGCGCCCAGGTGCCGTGACGCGGTCAGATGTCGAGGCCGTGGTCGGGCCGCTGGCCGATGATGCCACCGAAGGGCACCGCTCACCGGGCCGTCTCAGCCTGCATTATGCGCCGGACGCGCCTGTGGATATAAATGTGCAAAACCCGCCCGGCGACTGTGTGTATCTGGCCTTCGGGACGGTGGATAAGGCTGTGAATTTCGCGGGGATAATCCTCAACCTCAGCCTGACGGGCAACCTGTCGGAGGCCGCCGCTAACCTGTTCGCTTACCTGCGCGAAGCCGATGCCCATAAGCCCGCCCGTATCTGCGTGGCACCGATCCCGTCGGACGGTTTGGGGGAGGCGATCAATGACCGCCTGAAACGCGCCGCGGGGTTTGTGGGTTAGACGTCGGTGTGCTTCCGCGAAAAGGTCCACACCGTCTCTGACGACTGTTCCGGCACGAAGCGATAGCCTTCGGAGTCGAAGGCCTTTGCCGCTTGGGGATCGGTGATCCGGTGGTCGATGACGTAGCGCGCCATCAGGCCGCGCGCCTTCTTGGCAAAGAAGGAAATCATCGAGGTCTTGTCGCCCTTGATCTCCAGGAACTTCACCTCAATGACCTTCAGTTTCAACGCCTTGGTCAGGGCGGCGCGGGCATATTCCTGACTGGCCAGATTTAGCACCGTGTCACTGCCGGCGGCTTTGGCATCCGCCACGATTTCCCTGGCGATGCGGTCGCCCCAGAAGGCGTAGAGGGTGCTACCCTTGGTCGTTTCCAGACCGGTGCCCATTTCCAGCCTGTAGGGCCGGATCAGGTCGAGCGGTCGCAGCAGACCATAAAGCCCCGACAATATCCGCACATGGTCCTGCGCAAAGGTCAGCCCCTCGGCATCGAGGTCACGCGCCTTTAGACCCGTATAGACATCGCCGTCGAACATCAGGGCGGCGGGCAGGGCGGGCTGATCGGCAAACGCTTTGTAGCGCTGATGGTTCAGTTCCCCCAGTTTGGCCGAAATATCCATCAGCCGCTGAAGGTCAGCGGGCTTTTTGCCCTTCATCACCTTGAGCAGGCTCTGGGTCTCACGCGTAAAGCGCGGCTCGCTGGCGGACAGAGGCGGCGAAACCGGCGTTTCGTCTAAGGATTTGGCAGGGGACAGCAGCAGGATCATGCCGCCTGTTTAACGGCGAATCCCGGCGCTGCAAAGGGCTTTGCGGGCAGCGACGGGCGCAGTTCTGCGGTGGTCATATCGAGGGAACCTTTGGGGATTGTCCGTTTGGGTATTTCTCAAATAAAGATTTGATAAGTATAAAATAAAAATACGCGTTTTTGGCGAGTTTTGCGGCGGCTTTCATTGGGTAATATGTTATATTTTTAAATTTTTAAGGAATTTAACTGCAAATTTCGCTCCCTGTTCTGTGTTTATTTTAGGCGTTGCGTACCTCACTGTGAGCTAAAGGGCAAAGATGAACGCGGAAAGAGGGCCTTCCGCAACTTACGGCAGCGTGCTTGTGCTCGATTCCGACCGGGATCAGGCGCGTGAGATGGCGCGTCAACTGAGCCGGCAGAACTGGACGTCTGTGCTGTGTTTCAATGAGGTCATGGCGACACGCACACTACAGCATAACCGCTTTCAACTGCTGGTGATGGACGGCTATGTCGATGGCGTGGACATGTTGAAAAAGGTCGGCAGCCTCAAAAGCCTGATGCAGGATACGCCGATTGCCCTGATGTCCTTTGTCTGGAAGGGGGCGGGCGCGACCCAAAAGGTCCGCGAACAAGCCTTGCAAGCCGGCGCGGATTTCATGCTGCCCAAGCCCGTCGATCCGTCTGAACTGAAAATACTGCTGGGCGAGACGCTCAAGTTTCACCGGGCTCGGCAGACGGACTTCCATGTGCTGGTTGTTGATCCGGACGTGCAACTGCGCACCTTTATCGGCATGACCCTGCAACAGGTGGGCTACAGGGTCAGTGTCGCCAACACGATGGAAGACGTGCTGTTTGACCACAATCTGGGGCTGGTCGATGCGGTGATCACGGCGGTGCTTATCCCCGGCATGGGCGGGGTCGAGGGCATCATGCAGTTACGCAAGGACTATCCGCACATCCGCACCCTGGCCATGTCCGAAGGCATCAATGACAAGATCGGCGCTATGCACGTGCTGGCGGCGGCCAAGGATGCCGGTGCCGACGAGCTTTTGCCCAAGCCGTTCGTCATTCCCGAACTTATGACGGCTGTGGCGCGCATGGCCAAGCACCGCATTCAGGCGCGCAACGAAGAGGCCAAGGCCGCTCTGGACCCGACAAAGGTCGGCTGAGCCGGATTTGGTTCCGCCTTAGAACAGAACGTGCAGGTTCATGATGCGCTCGCGCTCAAGGAGCGAAGCGTTAGCGCAACCCAAAACCGAAGCGCGTATCCGCCTTAGAACAGGACGTGCGGGTTCATGATGCACTCGCGCTCAAGGAGCGAAGCGTTAGCGCAACCCAAAACCGAAGCGCGTATCCGTCTTAGAACAGGACGTGCGGGTTCATGATGCGCTTCGGGTCTAAAGCGAGGCGGATGGCGCGCATGGCTTCGACCGCTGTGGGGTCTTTGTACTGTAGCGCCTCTTGCGTCTTCATGCGCCCCAGACCGTGTTCGGCCGAGATCGAGCCTTCGTACTGATGCACCAGATCGTGCACCACCTTGGCCCCCTGATCGCGCAGGGCGTTGAATTCGGCGGCATCCATGCCTTCGGGGACGATAACGTTGAAGTGGACATTGCCATCGCCCACGTGGCCAAAGGTGACCAGACGCGCGCCGGGCAGGAAGGCTTCGACCGCCGCCGCGCCCTTTTCGATATAGTCGGCCATCTGTGACAAAGGCACGGAGACATCATGCTTCCACGCCGCGCCCTCGACCTTTTCGGCGGCGGAGTGTTCTTCGCGCAGACGCCAGAAGGCCGCAGCCTGCGTTTCGTTCTGCGCTATGGCCGCATCAACGATCAGCTCTTCTTCGAACGCGGCGGTCAGCAGGCGCTCCATCGACCCTTCTGCACCCTCAGGATCGCCGGAAGCCACCTCGATCAGGGCATACCAGGGATATTCCCCTTCCAGCGGTTCGCGCGTGTCGGGGATGTTTTTCAGCACCAGCGACAGGCCATAGCGGCCCATCAGTTCAAAGGCTTCGACCTGACCGCCGGTTTCCTGCTTGGCGCGGCCCAGCAGGTCGATGGCCTTCTGCGCCGTCTCAAAGCCGACAATCGCCACGCAGCGCGAATTCATCACCGGGAACAGCTTGAGCGAAGCGGCGGTGATGATGCCCAGCGTGCCTTCGGCGCCAATAAACATCTGCTTGAGGTCGTAGCCGGTATTGTCTTTGCGCAGGCGCTTCAGGCCATTGAAAATCTCCCCATTGGGCAAAACCACCTCAAGGCCGGAGACCAGATCGCGCGTCACGCCGTAACGCAGCACCGCGGTGCCGCCGGCATTTGTGCTGATCACGCCGCCGACGGTGGCCGTGCCCTCAGCCGCCAGCGACAGGGGGAAGAAGCGATTGGCTTTTTCGGCAATCTCCTGCGCCTCAAGGAGCGTGATCCCGGCTTCCAGCACCATGGTGTCATCGGTGGGGGCGACGTCGCGGATGGCGCGCATGCGTTCCAGCGAGACAAGGATTTCGCCGAACGGAATCTGACCGCCGACCAGCCCTGTATTGCCGCCCTGCGGGGTGATGGCCACGCCGTGTGCGTTGCAGATTTTGACGACCTGCGACAATTCTTCGGTGGTCCTGGGCAGTACCAGCAGCGGCGTGTGGCCTTTCCACTTGCCGCGCCATTCGGTCAGCTTGGCCGTCACGCGCAACGCGTCATCAGACCAGCCGGCGTCACCGACCACGGCCTTGATCTCAGCGATCACTTCGGGCGCGACGGGTGGGCATTGGGCGAAATCGGCGGTGGCGGTCATGCGGCGTATCCCGGCAAACAGGTGTGTTATATATCACGGCGGTTTAGCGGGAGAATCGCCAAGTGCAAGCCAAAATCGAGCGTCCGGTCCCGGCAGTAGGCGTTGTTTGCTGGCGCGACGATGAAGTTCTGCTAATTCGTCGCGGGCGCGAACCGCGCAAAGGCCAGTGGTCGATCCCCGGTGGCAAGGTCGAGCGCTTCGAGCCGCTTAGAGATACGGCCTTGCGTGAGCTGCGCGAAGAGACGGGGGTTGAGGCGCGACTGGGGCCGCTGATCGACGTCTATGAGATCATCGAACCGGGCAGCGAGGCCCATCCGGATGGTTTTCATCTGGTGCTGATCGACTATGTGGCCGAATGGACGGCGGGCCAACCGGTGGCGGCGGACGATGCCGACGAAGCGCGGTTTGTGGCCTATGAGGAAGCGTTGCGTCTGCTGATTGAGGACGATCTGAAGGATGTGGTGACGCGTTCGCGCGGTTTGCGCGGCTAAGGCTTACCCTTTTTTGCGCTACGAAAATCGGCGGCGTAACCTCCGGTTTTCGTAGCTATTCCTCCCGGTTGCGCTACACTGTGCACCTAGAGCCATGCGTTAGCTCAGTTGAGACAACGAATGGCTCTAAGATTTTGTTTGGTCGCGCAATTATTCCGAAAAGTGGTATCCACTTTATCGGCTTGCGCTCTAACCACTGAGGGGCGTCTCCATGTTCAGTATCTTTGCCGGCGTTCTGATCGTCGTGACTTTTTTCATCCTGTTTTCGGTCATCAAGATCGTACCGCAGGGCCGCGAATTTACGGTTGAACGCTTTGGCCGCTATACCCGCACGCTCAAGCCTGGCATCTCCTTCCTGACGCCGTTCATCGAAGTGGTTGGCAAGAAGGTCAATATGATGGAGCAGGTGTTTGACGTGCCGCAGCAGGACGTGATCACCAAGGACAATGCCATCGTCAAGGTGGACGGGATCGTCTTCACGCAGGTGATGGACGCCGCCGCCGCCGCCTATCGCGTCGATAACCTCAACAATGCCATCACGCAGCTGGCCATGACCAACCTGCGCACAGTGGTCGGTTCGATGGAGCTGGACGAAGTGCTGTCGCAGCGCGATTCGATCAATACACGCCTGCTGACCGTCATTGATCATGCGACATCGCCCTGGGGCATCAAGGTGACGCGCATCGAGATCAAGGACCTGCGTCCGCCGCACGATATTACTGACGCCATGGCGCGTCAGATGAAGGCCGAGCGCGAACGCCGCGCCCTGATCATCGAAGCCGATGGTGAGCGTCAGGCCGCCATTGCCCGCGCCGAAGGGGCCAAGCAGGCCGCCGTGCTTGAGGCCGAAGGGCGCAAGGAAGCCGCCTTCCGCGACGCCGAAGCGCGCGAACGCGCCGCCGAGGCCGAAGCCAAGGCGACCCAGATGGTGTCGGACGCCATCGCGTCGGGCGATACCAAGGCCATCAACTACTTCGTGGCGCAAAAATACGTAGAGGCCTTTGCCGGCTTCGCCAATTCGCCCAATACCAAGACCCTGATCCTGCCGGCCGATCTGGCCTCGCTGTCGGGGTCCGTCGCGGGTGTGGCCGAACTGCTGAAGACCGTCACGGATCAGGCTCCGGCCACGCGGAGCAAGTAACGGAGGGGAGTATGCTGGAGTTTTTGCTGGCGGAGTCGCAGGGGCGGCAGCTTTTCTGGGCATGGCTGATTATTGGCGGGTCGCTGCTGGCGCTCGAAATCGTCATCGGTACGCAGTGGCTTTTGTGGCCCGCCGCAGCGGCTGTGATCGTCGCCGTGATCACACTGACCGGGGCACCGGCCAACCTTCTGGTGCAGATCGTTATTTTCTGCGTCCTGACCCTGATCATGACGCTTCTGTCGCGGCGGTTTCTGAAACCACCCGCCGCGGAAGGGGCCGACATCAACGACCCGCATCACCGCCTGATCGGGCAGGAGGCGACGGTGATTCACGCCTTCGATGACCTCGAAGGTCAGCGCGTCAATGGTCGTGTCATCTTCGATGGCGTCGAATGGCCAGCTCAGAGTGAACGGGAGGATGCCCCCATCGGTTTGACCGAAAAGGTGCGCATTCTCGGCGTCAGCGAAGGTAAGCTGATCGTTACAAGGGTCTGATATTGCGTAGATAACCCGGCAAGCCATGCAATCCGCTTGACTTACGGTACGTCAATCCCCTGTCATCGGCAAAACGATACAGGGAGACGACCTCATGACCACTGAAACCGCCTCGGTTCATCCGCTGATTAGCTCCGCCGAATGGGCCATCCGTAAAGATCTGGCGGCGCTTTATCGTCTGGTGGCCATATTTGGTTGGGACGACACCATCTTTACCCATATTTCGGCCCGCGTTCCGGCAAAGGACTCGCTTGTGGTCGGGACGGATGGGCCGGTGGTGTCATCGGTCGATCATTTTCTCATCAATCCCTACGGCACCTTTTTTGAGGAAATGACGGCTTCGGCTCTGGTCAAGGTCGATCTGGACGGGCAGATCGTGGGCGCGACGGATGCCTTTGTCAATCCGGCGGGGTTCACCATCCATAGCGCCCTGCACGCGGCGTGCCCGGATGCGCATGTGGTCATCCACCTGCATACGGACGCCATGACCGGCGTATCGGCGCAAAAGGAGGGCCTGCTGCCCCTGACGCAAAACGCCCTGTTGCTGGGGCCGCACCTGGCCTATCACGCCTATGAGGGGGTGGCGCTCGATCACGATGAAAGGCAGCGTATCGTCGCCGATCTGGGGCCAAAGAAGATCATGCTGTTGCGTAATCACGGGGCGCTGGCCTATGGTGCCTCAGCGGCCGAGGCCTTTACCCTGATCTATTTTCTGGAGCAGGCCTGTCGGCAGCAGATTGCCGCCCTGTCGGCCGGACGCCACGGGGTGCTGGAAGCGCCACAGGACGTTCAGGACAAGGTGGCACCGTTAGGGGCCGGGGTGGGTTTTGTCTCCGGTCTGTTGTGGCCGGGGCTGATGCGGCGGCTGGAGCGTCATTATCCCGGTTGGGATTGCTGAGGGGGACGGTTTTGAGCAGGTGGGGGCGGTGGATTTTGGCATTGATGCTGGCCCTGTGGCCGGCGTCCGTCTGCGCCTCAGCTTGGGGGCCGGACACCGGCGCGAGCGAAGTCATCGTCAAGGCGGAGGTGGTCAGCACCAGCAAGGGCTTCGACGCCTCCGGCACGGCGGCGATCGATCTGCCGCACTGGGAAGAGAAGCGTGTGACGGTCTTTGCCGAACGCGGCGTGCACGACCTGCTGAGCGTGTTTGCCAAGGCGAATATTCAGGATATTCAAACCTCTGTGGACAGTTTCTCAGGTTTGGGTTCCATCGAAATCGGGCTGAAAACCCCGCTCTATCGCTCGGATAACAGTGCGCTGAGCGCCAGTGTATCGCTGGATGGCTTCGGCAAAGGGCGGCGCGATGAGTTCTCGGTGCCCGGCGATGAGGACCCGGATATCGAAGTGCGCCTCTATGGCGGCCATAGTTTCGAGGCGCGCAAGGTGCCGATGTTTGTCGATGCGCAGGTCGCTCGCCGCGCGCGCAGCGGGTCAAACGCCGATCAATGGCGGGTGGATCTGACCGTCGGGGCGCGGCCTTCGCCCAAATGGATCGTTATGGCTCAGGTGTTTGCGGGCAAGACGGATCGCCTGAACGGTTTTGAAGCCAAATGGACGCACGTGGAAACCAGCGCCGTGCGCTTTTTCGATGCCAAACAGACCCTGGGCGTGCAGTTTGGCCTGCGTCAGACGGTCAGCGGCGAGAATGTGCCGAAATCCAGCGCCCTCACGGTCGGCCTGTGGAAACGGTTTTGAAGGCCGAAGGGCCACGGGCCCTTCACCCGTAACTGGGAGCAAAAGGCACTGTCGGAGTGGGTGCGGGCCTTTATGGGGTTTGGGGCCAACTGGCCCCAAGACCTTAAAGCGCTTCGGCCAACCGCAAAAAGTCCGCCGGACTGATTTTTTCAGCGCGCAGGGTCGGGTCAATCCCAACCTTGGCCAGCAAGGTCTCTCCGCCCAGCGCCTTTAACGAGGCCCGCAACATCTTGCGGCGCTGACCAAAGGCAGCCGCAGTGAGGGTTTCCAGATTGCGAATGACGCGCGCATCGGGGCGCTCGGGCTTGGGGATCAGGCGCACCACGGCGCTATCGACCTTGGGCGGCGGCGTAAAGGCGCGTGCCGGCAGGTCCATCAGCTTTTCACAGTCGCACAGGACCTGAGAGATGACCCCCAGACGGCCATAATCATCGTCGCCGACCGGGGCCACAACGCGCAGGGCGACCTCAAGCTGAAACATCAGGGTCAGGGATTTGGGCTGCCACGGCCCGGTCAGCCACTTGATCAGCAGGGGTGTGCCGACATTATAGGGCAGGTTGGACACCAGATGTGCGTGCGGCGGCAGGCCGCGCTCTGTCAGCAGAGCGGGCTCATTGACCTTCAGCGCATCGGCTTCGACCACGCCGAAACGGCCGGGGTAGGCCGTATCCAACTCCGTCAGCAAGTCGATGAACCGCGCGTCCTTTTCGACCGCCAGCACATAGGCGGCTTCGCTTTCCAGCGCCGCGCGCGTCAGGCCGCCAGGGCCGGGGCCGACCTCGATCACCACCTCACCGTCAAAGCTGTTGCCCCCTTCCTGCCCCAGACGCACGATCTTGCGCGTCACATTGAGGTCGAGCAGGAAGTGCTGACCGAAGCTCTTTTTGGCCATCAGGCCGTGGGCTTCGAGGCTTTCGCGGAGGGAGGGCAGGGTCATTTAGAGGGTTTGGGCTCGGTTCAGGCTGATGTCGTGGGCGGCCCGGATGGCGTTGATCAGACTGTCGGGGCGGGCCACGCCTTTGCCGGCAATAGCAAAACCGGTGCCGTGATCCGGAGACGTCCGCACAATGGGCAGGCCGAGGGTTATATTGACGCCGCCCCAGAAGTCCAGCGTCTTGAGCGGAATCAAGCCTTGATCGTGATAGAGGCACAGGGCCGCATCATAGGTGCGACGCGCCTCAGCGTGGAAAAGCGTATCGGCGGGCAGGGGACCGGAGATGTCCAGCCCTTCGTTGCGCAGGGCCGTCACCAGCGGTCGCAGCAGATCGACTTCTTCGCGCCCGATGGTGCCGTCTTCACCCGCATGAGGATTGAGCCCGGCCAGCACCAGCCGCGGTTTGGCCACGCCAAAGTCGCGGATCAGGGCTTCGTGGGTGACGTGGGCAAGGGTGCGAACGGTCTCCGCCGACAGGTGCGCTTTCACCTCCGACAGGGGGATGTGGATGGTGGCCAGTACGACACGCAGGGCGCTGTCATTGGCGGCATCGGGCGCGGTCAGCATCATCACCGGGCCGCGCGTGCCGGAATAGGGGGCGTCAGCGGTCAGGTTACCGAGATATTCCGTATGGCCGGGAAAGGCAAACCCGGTGGCGTAGAGCACCGACTTGGCGATAGGGGCGGTGACGAGGCCGCGCGCCGCGCCGGACAGGCACAGGCACACACCTTCGCGTATCCAGCCGGTAATTTGCGGCGCGTGAACCGGATCGGGCTGACCGGGAAGGGCGGGGGCGCTCAGCGGGCGGTCAAGAACCGGCAGGCCATCGGGAAAGGCCGCTACGGCTTCGGACAGGTCATTGATACGCTGAACCGGCCCCAAAGATGCCAGCAGATCGGCATCGCCCAGAACCGCGAAAGCGTATTTCGTCTCTGACCTTAGGGCCGCCCACGCCTTATGCACCAGTTCGGGTCCGGTGCCGCAGGGATCACCCAGACTGAGGACCAGCGGTGCCGTCACGGGCGGGCGCAACGCCCTTACCGGCTTTCGATGGTGGCACCGTCGCGGATGTCACGCAGATAACGACGGCCCAGCATGGCGACCTTTTGCTGCGTCAGGCGTTGTTCGACCTGTTCGCGCGAAGGGACGTCATCACCGGCGGCGGTCTTGTCACAGACATAGACCACATTGATATTCATCGCGTTTTTCATCGGCTCGGTGCTTTGCCCGACCTTGAGCGGTTGCAGGGCAGAGGCGTATTCCGGCTTTAAGTCGCTGAGGGTTGTAAAGCCGAGATCAGCGACGCTGACCTGACCATTGCCTTTTTCGTTATTAAGGGCGTCACAGGTCGGATACTTGGCGCGGAAGCTGGCCAGAGCCCGCATCGCCGAATCCCCACCGGTCAGCGGCACAGCGGCCTGTTTCAGGCGGACCTTGGCGTCGGTCTTGCCTTCCTTCTTTTCGCGCAGATAGTAGATATAGACGCCTTCGTCCGTGACGATGGGACGCGTCATCTGCCCCGGATTCATGCCCTTAAGCACGGTTTCGACCTTGGGGTCGATGGTGCCGGAAACGAGCCATCCCGCGTCGCCGCCATTGGCCGCCGACGGGGCGTTGGAAAATTGCCGTGCCACCGACTGAAACGGCGCGACGCCTTGCGCGATCTGCTCAAACAACTGCTGCGCCCCGGCTTCGGCCTCTTTCTGGCCGCCGGCGACTTCCGGATCAATCAGGATTTCGGCCACCAGATATTGCGGCTTCTGGCTGTCCTCGGTCAGCTTGGTCATAAAGGAATCGACCTGATCCTTGCCGACGCGCGCCTTGGGGCGGAAACGGCCATTGACCAGTTGCCCCCAGGCGATTTCGGCCTTGATCTGATCGCGCAGGGTCTGCGCTTCGATCCCGGCGCGCTTCAGTTCGGCCAGAAGCTGATCCTTCGACAGGCCCGACTGCTGCGCCATATTGGCGATTTCCTCGTCGATTTCCTCATCGGAGACGGTCAGCTTGAAATGGTCGGCCTCGGCCAGTTGCAGATGCTCATCGATCAGAGCGCGCAGGGCCTGCTGCTGGAAAGCCGCGTAGTTCTGCTGCGTGACCTGCACACCCGAGGTGATGATCAGCAACAGCATACGCTGCTTGAGATCGTAGGACGAGATCAACTTGTCATTGACCAGCGCCACGACCCCTTCGCCCAGCGGGCGCGCCTGCGCTGACGGTTGGGCGGTCGTCTGTGCCACGGCCGGAAGGCCCGACAGGGTGAGGCAGGTGCAAAGCAGCAGCGCGGAACGGCGGAAGGCAACGGAGGTCATGTCGTTCGTTTTAATCTTTTCAACAAAGCGGCGCTGCGGCCGGGTCTGGCAATCTATAAACCATACGGCTCTTAGCGTACATTGACAAAATCATCGTCCGATGGCGCCAATGTGGCAAGACTTATCCGAACCGAAATAGACTCATTCGCTTTGCCATTATTGCCGAGCAGGGCCGTTTCATCGCGTTGATAGACCAGCTCCAGACGTGCGCAGTCATCCTTATAGATGACCGAGGCTTCGGAACGCAGCCAGCGGTCACGCAGCATGTCGCGGCTGACCTGAGCGGAGACGCCCCACCGGGAGTTAAAGAAGTGCTGCCCGAACAGTTGCAGGTCGTGGTAGCCCACGGTCGGCACCAGTTCACCATCGACGACGGTGAAATTATAGTTGTTCTTCAGGCCAAGCAGAGCCGTCTTGTCGTACTGGTGGCGCAGGGTGAGCTGCGTATTGGCACTGAAATAGCTCACCCCGGTTTCGCCCCGGCGGATCGTGCCATCATCGCCGATGCGTTGACGGGTGTAAAGGCGCAGGCCCCGGCCCGTATCGACATCCGCCTGTACGATCCAGTCGGACCTGGTGTTGGCCAGACTGGAGGCGTCGTATTTGTAGGTCGTATTGCCGATCTTATAGAGGCGATAGAAGTTTTCTTCCGGGGTCTTGCGGAAGGCACGACCGATCAGCGACGAGAAACGGAAGCCTGAATCGTAGCTGAGCTGGGTCTTCAGGCCCACATTCAGACGCTTGCCACCCTCGTAAAGGTCGAAACCGGGGGAACGGTTGGCCTTGAACAGGGTGGTCGCATCGACTTCGAACGCATTTGAGTCTTCGTTGGTGAGGAAGGGCTCAACCTGCGAATCGGGGGACAGGGCGATTTGCGCGATGGGTTCGACCACCACGGATAAGCCGGCGAACTTACGCAGCAGCGGATAGGAGAGGTCGAGGCCGACCGTACCGAGGCTGCGCGATATGCGGCGAGTATCCGCAACGCCTGACGATGGAAGGGGGTAGTCTTTCGCGTATAGGGCTATCTGATCGCTATTGAGATAGTCCCGCAGATAGTATTCGTCGTGACGGGCATCGAGGAAGGGCGCGAACTTGAGGCCGCCGGGGGTGACCATATCGCGCCGCCACGACAGGCCGATATTGGCGCGCGCCGTATCAACAGACCCACGATAATCAACCGTTGTGTTGCCTTTGGTTACTATGGCATCGGCCCCGGGGAAAATGTCCGTTGAAGGCGTTGTCTTGCGAATGATCGACACGGCATTGGCCGACAGGGTCAGACGCCCGCCCAGTATTTCCTTGTCCGGCGACCAATAGGCGTCGATCATGGGGGCGACAACGGGTTGGAACCGGTCGCGCTCTGCCAGATAGAGAACTGGGCTTGTTGCCAGATCGGAACTCAGCCGGTGCTGACCGCCAATAGCCAGGCTCTGGAACGAAATCAGCGAGGCGCTGAAGAAGGCCGTATCGGTCTGACGCACCAGATTGATCTGACTGATCAGGCGGCGCGAATTGCTCGAAAAATCCCCGGCATAAGGGAAGCCTTCATCCACCTTATAGCGTTCGTAGAAGTTCGAGATCGGAAGACCCGCAGGAATGGGCGTCGAGACCGGGTTACCATTGGTGTCGGCCGACCACGACAGCAGGCCGTTGCTGGTCTTGTCCCATACCCGCTGCGCCGTGAAGTTCCAGCGCCAGTCTTCGTTGATATCGAACTTGCCATCCAGCAGCATGAAGCCACGGGTAGCGCTTTCGCCCCATTTGCGGCCATCATTATCAAAGAAGCGCTCGTTGGTGACGCCAAAGCGGCTGTGTAAATCACCGGAGTAGAAGCGGCGGTTGAGTTCCAGATACAGCAGTGGATTGAGCTTGCTGGAAAATTCCGGGCTGATGATAATGTCCGTGTAGGGCGAGACCGCCCACAGGTACGGCAACTCCAGCGTCGCTCCGCGCCGCCCTGAAAAGCCGGGCTTTGGCATCAGGAAGCCTGAGCTGCGCTTGGCCGTCACGTCGGCGTGCCACAGAACAGGGAGATAGAGGACGGGGACGCCCTTGGCCTTGATGATAGCGTTGCGATAGATCACCACGCGGTGTTTCTTGTCCTGCGTGATCGAACTGGCCTGAATATGCCAGGTCGGCTCCTGCGTGACATTGTTTTTTACACACAGTTCGCAGGGGGTAAAAATCGCTTCGCTGAGGCGGTTGGTCTGTTCATCCAGACGTTCAACCTTGTTGGCGAACAGCTTGGATTTTTCGCCGTCGATATAAGCGATACGATCACCGGTGCCGGACGAATGCTCGTTATCGACCTCCAGCCGGTCGGCATATTGCACCGAACCGTCCGGATTGATCGTTTGCACATTGCCGGTTGCCACGGTTTTACCGGTCGTCTGATCGTAGCGGACCTCGTCAGCACGAATGAGGCGGCCTTCCCAGCGCATCTCGACCTTCCCGCGCGCCAGCATGATGTTGTCTTCCGGAGATGTGACCTCGTCCGCAGTGATAAACGCCCCCTCTTCACCCAGCCCATCGTCCGGCAGCGGTGGTTCCGCAGGCTTGTTGCCGTTGGGGCTATCCTTGCCGTTCAGGCGGTCGCGTTCGGCCTTCAACACCTGTTCATCGCTCAGGCGTGCGGTCATCGTTACGGGCGCAGTGGCAAGAGCCGGGGCAGGCGCAGATGTCGGCGGGCTATCCGTTACGGCCTGAGCCAGGGCGGGCAGGGCGACGGCCTCCGCAGCGGGGGCGGCAGAGCGCCGGGGGCGCGTGACATGCGGGACTTCGGAGGTGTCGGCAATCGTCTGATTGACGGCCGCAGGCGGTGCAGCCGGGGTAGGGACAGGGGCCGTCGTCACAACAGGTGCCGGGCGCGCGACAGCCTCGACCGTCGGTGCGGCCATATCGCTGTCATCGGCGAAAAAGCGAACCCCCCTTACACCCAGTTCACCTTCGGCATCGGTTTCCGGGCGCGCGGCGGCTTCTCCGCTGACAACGCCGGCGGCCACTAAGGTCAGGACTCCTACGCTCAGCTTGAGCGACGCTTTTCTCATGTGGGGTGTACCTGATGGAAGGGAACGCGGGACAAACGCTTCGGGTGATTTGGCTAATAATAGGTTGCCAGACGACTGTCGGGTATCGTGAATTTGAATTTCGCTTCATTTTTCATGTCGAAAGCCGAACGAGTTTCAGAGTCAGGACACTCAGGACAGTTTTTCATATGAGTAGGGCGAGGGCGCACCGGGCGTCCTCAGATGTCAATTCCTTTTCCTAGCCGTCCTCAGTGTAAACAAGCAATGTCAGGGCCGTCAAAAAGGCGACCAGCGGTGTGGCCCAGCCGGCCAGAAAGGCAGGGATAACCTCGGCCTTGCCCAGCGAACCACAGAGCTGATTAAGGAAAAACACCATGAAGCCCAGCACGATACCCGATAGGGTCAGTCGCGCCAGCCCGCCAATCCGCATCAGGCGCAGGCTGAAGGCGGCCCCCAGCGCGGTCATGGCGGCGAACATCAGCGGCGTGGCCAGCAACTGGTGCAGGCGGAGAATGTAGCCTGCGGCCGAAAAGCCGGAAGACTCGATCTGCATTATGGTGCCGGGCAGTTGCCAGAAATTGGTCGATTGCGGTACGGCAAAGCGGCTGAACGCCCGATCAGGACTCAAATTCGAGTCGATAGACAGGGTGTTGTAATACAACAGGGACTCGCCGGGTTTACTGACGCGCGCATTCTTGAGTTGCCAGGTTCCGGGGCGCAGAACCGCCTCTGAGGCGTCGATACGTGTCAGAAAACGCGGGATTTCGGTTTCGTCCAGAGCGAAGGTCCAGAAGCTGGCGTCGATCAGGCGTCCGTCATCGCTCTGTTTGCGAGCATGGATAACGGTCTGCTGCTTGCCGTCCCCCTGCCTCAGATAGACCTCGCCCGTTTTGGCGCGGGTATCAGATTGCGATTGGAACGCAGCAAAACGATCGTACTCATCCGCCAGCCGGGTGGCGATGGGGTTGAGGACGGTTATGGTCAGGGCCCCCAGAATGGCCGCCATGCCGGCTACCGGCAGCACAAAGCGCCAGGCCGACATGCCCGCGGCGCGCATGGCAATCAGCTCGGAACGGCGGTTCAGTCCCACAAAGGCCGAAAGGGTGCCAAACAGGAAGGCAAAGGGCAGAAGGACGAGAATAATATTGGGAGATTTCAGCAGCAGCAGCCCGACAATCTGCAGGCTGCTCAGGTCACCGCGCTGACCCAGCGATTTTGACACTTCCACGTAGTCGATCAGGAAGATAATGCTGGAGACGATCACCAGAGCCGTGCCGACGGCCATCAGACAGCGCGTGATGATGTAGGTCGTCAGACGTTCCCGACGCCATGGATTGGCATAGCTCAGCAGAGTGAGAACGGCGGTAAGCGGGTTCATGCCTGACCTCCGAGGGGTCTGAGTTCCCTCAGGTTTTGCGCGCCTGTGGCCTTGCTCCGCACGCAGGTGCGGTCGTTTTTGCGGATGATGGCCAGGCAAGCCCAGATCAGCGCCACCGGCACGACATATTGCAGAATATTGGCCACGGGGGTATTGGCGCAACCGGCCTCAATAGCAAAGCCGACGATGCGGATACCGGCGGCGATAAAAGAGACAGTGGCGATGCGGCGGCCATAGCCCTGACGGCTGAACGCCCCCCCCAGAACGCCCACCACAGCCAGCAAGCAGAAGCCCAGATTGTACAGTGGCCCCGAAATGCGGGCATGACCTTCGGCCATCAGCTTTGTCCAGTTACCGTTTTCCCACTCCATCGCGCGGTTGGGGAAGAAGAGTTCATGCGGGAAGCGGTCGGAATCCTTGAAGTGCAGATAATCTTCGGAAATCACGTACTGCGAAATGTCGAAGGAGTATTCGGCAAAGGTCAGATGGTTCAGCACGCCCTGCGGCGACAACTGCTGCGTCGAGCCATCGCGCAGGATTAGGACCTGCCCACCCTTGGCCGGCGTAATCACGCGGCCTTCGCGCGCCATATAGGTGCGGTCCTGCCCGTTGGCGCCGGGCGTGCGGATAAAGATTTGACGCAACAGGCCGCTTTGATCAATTCGCTGCACGTAGATGGTCATGCCCGACGGCGTCGTCGAAAAGTCGCCCTCGCGCACGGCGGCAGCAATGACGTCGGTCTTGATCTTGAACAGTTCTTCCCGCATGGCGCGGGAGGCGGCGGGCTGGATGAACAGGGTCATCAGCAGGCCCGTCAGGGTGATATAGACGCCAAAGCGCACCACCGGAGACGCGATACGCCACAACGACATGCCGTTGGCATAGCTGGCCACGATTTCATGGTCGTTATGCATACGGTTGAGCGCCACCAGCGTGCCGACAAAAATGGCCACCGGAAAGATCAGGCCGGACAACTGCGGCAGGGCCAGGAAGGTGATTTTCAGGAAGGTGCTCAGGCTCTGCCCGCGTTCAACAATGACGTCGAACTGAGTCAGGGATTGCGACAGGATGGCGATAGCCGTCAGGGCGGCAATCGCCCCCAGAATCGGCGTGCGCATCTGGCGCGAGATGTAACCTTCGATCGTACGCAATGGCCAGCCTGAAAAAATGAAAAGAAACAAAGATGGCACGTGAGCGGCAGCCATGTCGAAATTATGGCCGGACACTCTCTATGCCGTCTGTTTTGACTGCATAGTGAGGCAATAGCAAGCCATCTACCGCAGTGCAGTAGAAAAATCGGTTGTTTGTTTGCCCTGAGACAACTGTGACCGCCTTGCCACGGCCGGGCAAATGGTGCTTAAACGGGCGCGGATTGCGGGCCCCTGCCCTGAGTGACATGGGGTGTGTGAGCGGCCCGTAGCTTACGCGTGTCTTCAGCGGCCCTGTGCGCTCAGCATTTTCGGCCGCTGGTATCAGATGGAGTTTCCATGCAGATCGAACTGTCCGCCATCCTTCCCGCCGATAACGCCCTGGCCGTTGTGGTCGGCGAGGGCCTGACCCTCAGCACCGCTGCGCAGGCGCTGGAGACCGCCACGGGCGGCTACTTCACCGGGGCGCTGAAAAAAGCGGGTTTTACCGGCGCTAAGGGCAAGGTGCAGACGGTATCGGCCACGCCGGATCAGTCCTACACGGCTCTGGTGGCGCTGGGGGCCGGACCTCTGGGCGACCTGAAAGGCCAGACGCTCGAATCGGTGGCAGGCAGCCTGTGGCATGGCCTGAAAGCGTCGGGCCTGACCTCGGTGGCGCTCGACCTGTCGGGCTTTGCGGCGCAAGAGGTGGCGACGGTGCGTTTTGCCCTGACGCTCGCCGCCTATCGCTTCGACAAGTATTTCGGTCAGGCCAAGCTGGACAAGCTTCCGGCGCTGAAGACGATCACGCTGGTGACGGCGGATGTGGCCGCTGCCGAAGCGGCCTATCAACCGTTGAAGGCGGTCGCTGAGGGCATCATTCTGGCGCGCAATCTGGTGTCGGAGCCGCCGAACGTCCTCTATCCCGAATCCTACGCCGAAATCATCAAGGGCTATGAGACGCTCGGCCTTAAGGTCGAGGTGCTGGGCGAAGCCGAGATGAAGGCGCTGGGTATGAACGCGCTTCTGGGCGTGGGGCAGGGCTCGCGCAAGGAATCGAAGCTGGTCGTCATGCAATGGAACGGTGCGGGCGACGCGCAGCCAGTGGCCTTTGTGGGTAAGGGCGTGACCTTCGACACCGGCGGTATCTCCATCAAGCCCGCCGAGGGCATGGAAGATATGAAGTGGGATATGGGCGGTTCGGCGGCCGTGGTCGGGGCCATGGTGGCGCTGGCCGGGCGCAAGGCGAAGGTCAATGCCGTCGGTATTGTCGGCCTGGTCGAGAATATGCCGGACGGCAATGCCCAGCGTCCGGGCGATGTGGTCAAGGCCATGTCGGGCACCACGATCGAAGTCATCAATACGGACGCCGAAGGCCGCCTCGTTCTGGCCGACGCCCTGTGGTATTGTCAGGACCGCTTCAAGCCGCAGTTCATGATTGATCTGGCCACCCTGACCGGGGCCATGATCATCTCGCTGGGCATGGATTATGCGGGCGTCTTCTCCAACAATGACGATCTGGCCGACAGGCTGGCCGATGCGTCCAAGTCGGTGTCGGAAAACACCTGGCGGATGCCGCTGCCTGCGCAGTACGAAAAGCAGATTGATTCCAAGATCGCCGACATCCGCAATATCGGCGGCCGTCCGGCGGGTTCGATCACGGCGGGCTTGTTCCTCCAGCGCTTTGTTAATGAGGTGCCTTGGGCGCATATCGACATCGCTCCGACGGCCTGGACCAATGAGCAGCGGCTGACCACCGTGCCCGAAGGCGGCACCGGGTTTGGCGTGCGCACGCTCAATGCGCTGGTTGAGGCCTATTACGAGGCGTGATTCATACGCCCCCGGCGTGCCGGGGGAGGTGGATTTTGACGCGAAGCGACAAAAGACGGAGGGGGGCACATGCCGAGGCAGGGGCCCCAGCACGTTGGCGAGGTATAGAATGCCATGACCCAGATTTGGTTCTATCATCTCGAACGCACGCCGCTGAGAGCCGCCCTGCCGGACCTGCTGGAGAAAACCCTGCAAAAGGGCTGGAAGGCCTATGTGCTGGGTGAGGCGGGCGATACGCTGGAGGGGCTGGATCAGCACCTGTGGGCGTATCGTGATGAGGCCTTGCTGCCGCATGGGCTGGAGAGCGAGCCTCAGGCGGCGCGCCAGCCGGTGCTGCTGGGCGACAGCGGCGGCAATGCCAACGGGGCCGAGGTGCTGTTCTCGGTGTCGGCCATGAATTTGCCCGAACTGTCGCCGTATCAGAGGTGTCTGATCCTGTTCGAGGGGCACGACGAGACGCATCTGAACTGGGCGCGCGCCCAATGGAAGACGCTGAAGGCCCAAAATCTTGATCTGGCCTACTGGAAACAAAACGACGCCGGTCGTTGGGAGAAGGTGCAATGATGAAAAAGATCGCGGCCGGTTCGGCCCTGTGGCTGCTGGCCGCCTGTTCGACGCCGGCCCCGCCGCCTGTTGCGCCACCGCCGCCCGCCGTCTCGCGCCCGGCGCCGCAAAAGCCGCCGGAATTTAAACCGGTCGATACCGATAAGTGTGAGGCCAAGGGCTTGCAATATCTGGTGGGCAAGCCGCGCACCCAGATCCCGGTGCCGCTGGAGCCCTCAAAGCGCCGCGTCCTGTGCTCGACCTGCGCAGCGACCATGGATTACCGCGCCGACCGTCAGACGATCATCTTCGATACGGATACGGGGATCATAAAGTCGGTCACCTGCGGTTAGGCAAATCGCGGTCTTTGGGCGCCTAGAGCCTCATGCCGAAAAGTGGACACCACTTTTCGGAAAAACATGAGGCGTTAGAAATAATTAGAGCCATTCGGCGGCTCAACTTAGCCGACGAATGCTCTGGTTCGTCGCCGTCGCTTGCAGGTACAAGCGTACCTGCGGCGCTAGGCTCCTGCTATTCGCCGCAAATCTCGCAATTTGCAGACCTCTCTCCTCCCTGCGCGAAGCGTGGGGAGGAGGGAAGTCTATAGCCCCGCCTCGGTTTTGGCCGTCTCATAGACTTCGGCGGCCTCCATCCAGTCGCCTTCCAGCTTCACCAGATCGTCTTCGAGCTTCGCCTTTTCCTTGCCGAGTTTGACGGCCTCAGTGGGCGCTTTCACATAGATGTCCGGGTCCGAAAGTTTCAGGTCGATCATCTTGATCTTGTTGCCCAAAGTCTCAATCTGACGCTCCAGATCATCGGCCTTTTTCTTTAAAGGCGCGATGGCGTTTCGGGCGGCGGCAGCGGCCTTGCGCGCCTCCTTGGTATTGACGCTGGCCGGCTTGTCCTTGGCGGCCGCTTGCGCCTCTTCGCGGGTGGCCGTCTTGGCGCGTTCGACCACCAGCTTGGCATAGTCGTCCATCGTGCCGGTATAGGTCTTCACCGTCCCGTCATTGACCAGCCACAGCTTGTCCGCCACCAGCTCGACCAGAGAGCGGTCGTGCGTGATGATCAGCACGGCGCCTTCATAATCGTTCAGCGCATCGAGCAGGGCGCGGCGCGAGTCGATATCAAGGTGGTTGGTCGGCTCATCGAGGATCAGCAGGTGCGGGCCGTCCATCGCCACCATGTTGAGCAGCAGGCGCGCGCGCTCACCGCCCGACAGGTCCTTCACCTTGGTCTCGACCTTTTCAACCGTCATGCCAAAGCTGCCCAGACGCCCGCGGCGTTTCGACTCCGTCTCATCCGGACGGGCGCGGCGCATCATCTCCAGCGGCGTGTCCTCCGGGTCCATGGCCTCGATCTGATGCTGATGGAACCAGGCGACGGTCATGCGGCGGTCGCGCCACTGCGTGCCGTGCATCTCGGTCAGTGCCCCGGCCAGCAGCTTGGCAAAGGTCGATTTACCGGCCCCGTTGACCCCCAAAACCCCAATCCGATCATCGGGATCGAGCCGGATGTTGATGTTCCGAAGAATGACCGTATCCCCATAGCCCACACTGGCATCGTCCAGACGCAGGATCGGCGGAGCCAGTTCCTTTTCGGGCGAGGGCAGGCGGAAGGGGGCCACGCGGTCCTGAATATTGGCGGCAATCGGCGGCAGCTTTTCCAGCTTCTTCATGCGCGACTGCGCCTGCGAGGCCTTGGACGCCTTGGCCCTGAACCGATCAACAAAGGCCTGAAGGTGGGCGCGTTCGGCCTCCTGCTTGGCGGCATTGGCGGCATTGAGGCGGGCCTTTTCGGCGCGCATCCGCTCGAAATTATCGTAATTGCCGCTGTAGTAGTCGAGCCTTTGCCCGACCACATGCACGATGGCATCGACCGACTCATTGAGCAGGTCGCGGTCGTGCGAGATCATCAGGGCGGCATTGGGATAGCGTTTCAGCTTGGCTTCCAGCCATAACGCCCCTTCGAGGTCGAGATAGTTGGTCGGCTCATCAAGCAGCAACAGGTCGGGTTCGGCCAGCAGCGCCCCGGCCAGAGCCGCGCGCATCCGCCAGCCGCCGGAAAAATCCGAGATGGGCCGCGTCAGGTCGGCATTGGAAAAGCCCAGACCACTGAGAATTTCCGCAGCACGTGACGGCGCACGATCCGCGCCAATGGCATAGAGGTCGTGGTGGATTTCCGCCTGCTGCATCGGATCGGCGGTTTCGAGCGCCTTCAAAAGATTGGCGCGGCGCGTGTCGATGGCCAGCACCGCGTCGATCAGGTGCTGAGGCGAGGCGGCGATTTCCTGATCGACGCTGGCCACGCGCCAGCCTTTGGGCGTGGTGATTTCGCCGCCGCCAGGCTGTGACTTGCCCAAAATCAGGCCGAACAGGGTCGATTTACCGACGCCATTCAGCCCCACCAGACCGGCCTTGGTTCCCGGCGTCAGGGTCAGGCTGGCGCCATCAAAGAAGCGACGACCATAGGCGTCGTAGGTCAGGTTGGTGATCTGAAGCATGAGACTGTAAAAAACGTCGTAAAAAAGCGGTTGGCGTAAGCCGTCGGCCTCGCTATAAGCCGCCCCAACCTAAACGCAAGACAAAACGGATTTCCCATGTCCCGCACCTTCTCCATCCTGAAGCCCGACGCCACCCGCCGCAACATCACCGGCGCCGTCAACGCCGTGATCGAGGCCGCCGGCCTGCGCATCGTCGCTCAGAAGCGCGTTCACTTCACCAAGGCTCAGGCCGAGCGTTTCTACGGCGTCCACAAGGAGCGCCCCTTCTTCGGTGAACTGGTTGAGCAAATGACCGCCGCGCCGGTCGTCGTTCAGGTTCTGGAAGGCGAAAATGCCGTCGCCAAGTACCGCGAAGTGCTGGGTGCCACCAACCCGGAACAGGCCGCCGAAGGCACCGTCCGCAAGCTGTTCGCCCTGTCGATCGGTGAAAACACCGCGCACGGTTCGGACTCGGACGAAAACGCCGCTATCGAAATCGCGCAGTTCTTCTCGGAAGCCGAAATCGTCGGCTAATCTGAGGCTTATTGCCGGAACTTAAAAACCCCGCCGGTGCGCCCGGCGGGGTTTTTTATTGGCCACGAAAAACACGAAAGGCACAAAAAGGCTGCCCCCCTTTTTGCCCGAAGGGCCTGCTGTCATTGTGGCAGGACTTCATGTACAGCGCGGCGCGCCAAATGTTGACCGCGTTGTTCGTGATTTTCGTGTTTTTCGTGGCTAAATTCTTCGGCCGCGAATCTAATCCAGCTCGACCACTTCGACGCGGGTGCCGTTGAGCACCAGAGCCAGCTCGCCTTTTTTCAGCTTGATGGCGTCGTCGCCGAACACCTTACGTCGCCAGCCTTCGAGCGCCGGGACATTGGCCTTGTCATCCAGCGCGATCTTTTCCAGATCGGCCACAGACGCGATCAGCTTCGGGGCCACGCCTTCGTCTTCGCAGCGCACGCGCAGCAGCACCTTCAGCAGTTCCACCACGCTGGCCGGGACCTGCACCGGGGGCGGGGCCTTATCGACCTTGGGGGCGTATTTTTCCGGCTCGGCCAGAGCCGTCTGGATCACGTCGCACAGTTCGATGCCGAATTTGGACGCCCCGAAGCCCTTGGGCGTCGAGCGCAGCCGATCAAAAGCCGCCGCATCGGTGGGCAGTTGCGTGGCGATTTCGTCCACGCCCTCGTCCTTGAGGATACGGCCGCGCGGCTGATCGCGCTCCTGCGCCACGCGCTCGCGCCACGCGGCGACCTCTTTGAACACCGCCATATATTTCAGCGAGGGCTTGCGCGGACGCAGCCGCCGCCAGGCGTCGTCGGGCGAAGTGTTGTAGAGCTTCGGATCGGTCAGGTCTGCCATTTCGGCGGCGACCCATTCGTAGCGGTTCTGCGCTTTGAGCTTTTCGACCAGCTTCGGATAGAGTTTGGCCAGATGCGTCACGTCACCCAGCGCGTATTGCAACTGCTGCTCGGACAGGGGCCGGCGCGACCAGTCGGTGAAGCGCGAGCCCTTGTCGATATCGACCTTGATCACCTGACGGACCAGCGAATCATAGGCCACCTGATCGCCAAAGCCCGCCGCCATCGCCGCAACCTGCGTATCGAAGACCGGGGCGGGCATGGCCCCCAGATTGTTGAAGATTTCCACGTCCTGACGACAGGCGTGGAACACCTTGAGGATGGCCGGATCGGTCAGCAGGTCCAGAAACGGTTTCAGATCAAGGTCAGGAGACAGGGGGTCGATAATGCCCGCGTGGTCCTCAGACGCCGCCTGTATCAGGCACAGCTTGGGCCAGTAGGTGGTTTCGCGCATGAACTCCGTATCGACGGTGATGAACGGGGCGCTGGCGATTTTGGCGCAGAAGTCGGTGAGGGCGGCGGTCGTGGTGATAGTGGGCATAAATACGACTTTGTGCGTGAAGCGCGACGGGGATGCCCGTCTTTTTCCACGGCGATGAAAAGAGAGGACCGCACGGCGGCTGCCCGGCGCACGATTTGACGATTTTGCGAATAGCTATAGCAAGTTTTTGCGGGACGAAAAGCGTCAAGCCCGCTATAGAGCGCCCAAATCATCCTCAAATCACCCTCAAATCGCTTTCCGGCGCGTATACTTAAGGTTAGTTTTATGACCGAGCCCCAATCCAACGGCCTTACCTATGCCCAGTCCGGCGTCGATATCGACGCGGGCGAAGCGCTTGTGGACGCCATCAAACCGCTGGCCAAGGCCACGCGCCGCCCCGGTGCCGAAGCCAGTCTGGGCGGGTTTGGTGCCCTGTTTGACCTCAAGGCGGCGGGCTATGACGACCCGCTGATCGTCACCACGACGGACGGTGTGGGCACCAAGCTGCGCATCGCCATCGACACCAACCGCCACGACACGGTGGGCATCGATCTGGTGGCCATGTGCGTCAACGACCTGCTGGCGCAAGGCGCTGAGCCCCTGATGTTCCTCGACTACTACGCGACGTCAAAGCTCGACGTCGATACGGCGCGCCGCGTGGTGGCCGGGATTGCCGAAGGCTGCAAGCGCGCGGGCTGCGCGCTGGTCGGCGGGGAAACCGCCGAAATGCCCGGTATGTACGAGGGCGAAGACTATGATCTGGCCGGGTTCAGCGTCGGCGCGGTCAACCGCGACAAGGTGCTGCCGAAGCTAGAGGCACAGGCGGCAGGCGATCTGATCATCGCTCTGGGGTCGTCGGGTCCTCACTCCAACGGCTATTCGCTGATCCGCAAGGTGGTCGAGCGGTCGGGCCTGAACTGGGCCGACGACGCGCCGTTTGCCACCGAAAAGTCGCTGGCGCAGGCGTTGCTGGAGCCGACGCGCATCTATATTTCGTCGGTCCTGCCGCTGATGAAGGCGGGTCTGGTCACCGGCGGCGCGCATATCACGGGCGGCGGCCTGATCGAAAACCCCGGCCGCGCCATTGCTGAGGGGCTTAAGGCCGAGTTCGATTTCGACGGCTGGACCTTCCCGCCGGTCTTCCAGTGGCTGATGCAGACGGGCAATATCGACAAACACGAAATGCTGCGCACCTTTAACTGTGGTGTCGGGTTTGTGCTCTATGTGAAGCCGCACAATGCCGACGCCGTGCTGGCGGCGCTGCTCAATGCGGGCGAAGACGCCTTTATCTGCGGCCAACTGGTCGCGGGGTAAGAACATATACCTCCCCTGCGACAGCGGGGGAGGGGGACCGCACGATGCCGCATGTATGCGGCGAGATGCGGTGGTGGGGGGCAGCCCAAGCTGTGAAAGCGCTGCGTTGTGGTGCTTATCCGAGCCCCCCTCCGTCATCCGTTCCGCGGATGCCACCTCCCCCAAACAGGTTGGGGGAGTAGGAGGATTGCATGACACGCAAAACCAGAATCGCCATTTTTATTTCCGGCCGGGGGTCCAATATGATGGCCCTTGTCGAAGCCGCCAAAGCTCCGGACTTTCCGGCCGAATGCGTCGTGGTGGTCTCCAATGACCCTGCCGCCGCAGGGCTTGAGTGGGCGACGTCGCAGGGGATTGCGGCGCTGGCTGTCGATCACAAGCCCTTCGGCAAGGACCGCGAGGCGCACGAGCGCGCCATTGACGCTGAGTTGCGGGCGCGCGGCGTCGAATTCATCTGTCTGGCCGGCTATATGCGCATCCTGACGCCGTGGCTGGTGACGCAGTGGGAGGGGCGGATGATCAATATTCACCCGTCCTTGCTGCCGAAGTACAAGGGTCTGCACACCCACGAACGCGCGATTGACGCGGGCGATGCCGAGGCCGGGTGTAGCATCCACTGGGTGTCCGCCGGGGTGGACGAAGGGGCTTTGATCGCTCAGGCCCGCGTGCCGATCCTTGAAGGCGACACGCCCGATACGCTGGCGGCGCGCGTGCTGACAGAGGAACACCGGCTTTATCCCGCCGCGGTGCGCGATATTCTAACAAAAATGTAATCTGGCCGCCGTTAAGGTTTCTTGCGCAACAAAGGCGCTCATGTAAAGTCCGCAGCCTGTTATAAATTTACACAGGATGCGCTCGCATGTCGCTGAAATCCGTCCTCACCTATGGGGCCGCCTTTGCGCTGGCCGCCGTAATGGCTCCTGCCGCGCCGGGTACGGCGCTGGCCGACGAAGGCATGTGGACCTTCGACAACTTCCCTACGGCCAAGGTCAAGGAAACCTACGGCGTCACGCTCGACAAGGCGTGGATGGACAAGGTGCAGGCCGCGGCCGTGCGCCTGTCGGGCTGCTCGGCCTCGGTCGTGTCGCCGGACGGTCTGGTCCTGACCAATGCCCACTGCGTGATTGCCTGTGCGCAGGACCTGACCACGCCGCAGACCGATTACGTCAATGACGGCTTTCTGACCAAGGCGCGCACCGAGGAAAAGACCTGCCCCGGTCAGACGGCGGAAATCCTGCTGTCGATCACGGATGTGACCAAGGACATTAACGCCGCGACCAAGGGCCTCACCGGCGCTGATTTCGTCAAGGCGCAGAACGTCAAGTCGGCGGAACTGGAAAAAGCGGGTTGCGGCGACGATAAGACGATCCGCTGTCAGGTGATCAGCTTCTATCAGGGCGGTGAGTACAAGCTCTATAAATACCGCCGCTATACCGATGTGCGCCTGGTCTTTTATCCGGAATATAAGGCGGGCTTCTTCGGCGGCGACCCCGACAATTTCAACTTCCCGCGCTATAATCTCGATTCCGGCTTCCTGCGCCTGTACGAAAACGGTCAGCCGGTGAAGACGCCGCAGCACCTGACATTCGCCACCACCGCGCCGAAGGAGAACGAACTGGTGCTGGTGGCCGGCAACCCCGGCTCGACCAGCCGTCTGTTGACGGTCTCTCAGCTTGAGACCCTGCGCGATGTGACCATTCCGACGCAGCAACTGATGCGCTCGGAGCTGCGCGGTCGCCTGATCCAGTTCGGCGCCGAATCGGAAGCCAACAAGAAGATCACGGTCGATACCCTGACCAGCCTCGAAAACGGCTTCAAAGTCTTCTACGGTCAGCAACTGGCGCTTCAGGACCCTAAGGTCATGGAGGCCAAGCGCGCCGAAGAAGCCGCGTTAAAGGCCGGTATGAGCGCTGAAGACAAGGCGCTCTATGGCGATCCATGGGCCGATCTGGCGGCGGTTCAGGTGACGGCCAAGGACCTCTATCTGCCCTACTATTTCCTCGACTCGTCGCTCAATTCGTCGAGCCTGTTCTCCTATGCCCGCACCCTGGTGCGTGCCGCCAAGGAGCGCGCCAAGCCATCGGCCGAGCGTCTGCCGGAATTTGCCGATACGCGCCTGCCGCTGGTCGAAAAGCGCCTGCTGGACAAGGCGAACATCATCCCGGCGCATGAGCGCATCTTCCTCGAATTCCGCCTGCTTAAGGCCCGCGAATACCTGACGACGGACAACGCCATCACCAAGCTGATGCTGGGTAAGGAATCGCCCGAAGGCCTGTCGAAACGTCTGATCGAAGGCACCAAGCTGGGTGATCCGGCGGTGCGCAAGGCCCTGTGGGACGGCGGTCTGGCGGCCATTCAGGCCTCAGACGACACGATGATCCAGTATGCCCTTCGTATCGACGATCAGGCGCTGGCCCTGCGCAAGGCATATGAGGCAAAGGTTTCCGGCCCGACGCGTATCGCTGCCGAAAAGGTCGCCAAGATCCGCTTTAAGGCCTATGGCAACTCGACCTATCCGGACGCGACCTTCTCGCTTCGCCTGTCCTACGGCAAGGTGACGGGCTGGACCTATCGCGGTCAGACCGTGCCGGCCTTTACGCAGTTTGCGGGTCTCTATGATCGTGCGACTGGCAATGACCCCTATGAGCTGTCGCCGAAGTTCGCTGCCGCCAAGGGCAAGATCGACCCGAAGATCGTCTATAACTTCTCCTCGACCAACGACATCATCGGTGGGAATTCCGGCTCACCGGTGATCAATGCCAGGGCGGAAGTCGTGGGCGCGGCCTTCGACGGCAATATCCACTCACTGGGTGGGGCCTATTATTACGATGGCACGATCAACCGCACCGTCACCGTGGCCTCGACCGCTATCCTTGAGGCGCTGGACAAGGTCTATGACCAAAAGGCGCTGGTGAAGGAGCTGACCGGTAAGTAAGTCTCAACCCTCCTCCCTGTCGCGTAGCGATGGGGAGGTGCCGAGCTTGCGAGGCGGAGGGGGGATGACTCTTCCGTTATTCCGTGTACTGAATATAGAGCTTGCAAAAGGTCAGGGGCTTGCGCCTCTGGCCTTTTTCTGTGTCATCCCCCTCCGGCTTTTGTCGCTTCGCGCCAAAATCCACCCGCACCGGCGGCCCGGTCCCCATGCCTTCGGCACAGGGAGGAGAAGGTTAGCTGTATTTTCCGCTTAGAAATCCTACAATCAAGGCTAAGGACAGCAAGCCAATCACACCAGCCGCAGTCTTCAGTCCATCCTTGATTCCCCCGGTCATGGCTCCGGCACCGAAAGCCACAACGGATAACCAGCCAAACCAACCGAGCGATGCCCAGCGAAATTGAAGTCTCTGGCCCCACAAATCGAACAGATACCCATGCGAGAAAAAGGCAGCTATGCCGACAACCACTACTATCAGGCCTGCCCATGTTTTCAGTTTCGCATCTGGCCTTTCAGACTCTGGTGGCATGAGCCTCAATAACTTCCCATTTTCAGATTGAGTTTCAGCGCATTGGCCATTGCCTTGACCCGCTTGCGGGTCTGTTCGCCCAAAAGCAGGTCTTCCCAGCCGCTCTTGGCCTCCAGCACCAGATCACGGCCCTGTTGCGTCAGGTGGGCGTGGCTGAGCAGAGCACCCGACTTGGCCGACAGGTCGCAGCCCAGCCGCAGGGCCAGACCCAATCGCGTGGCGCGTTCAAGCCCCTCATCGCCCAGAATACGACTGATCAGCACCGGCTCCTTGGTGTAGGCGTCTCCCGAATAACGGGTGAAGAGGGTGCAGGCCAGAAAGACACGCTCGGCGTGGTTCTGCCCCGGAATGGGCGCGCGCAGCACCTGATCGCAGACGAGGTCGGCGCGGTGGTCGGGGTGCAGCAGCGCGCCCATGTCCGACAGCTTGGCCGCCGCGCGGATCAGGCGCACATCGGGTATGTCGATGCCGGAGGTGGTATCATAGAAATCGCACACCCACTGGGCCAGAGCCGGCCCCATATCGTTGCTGATGCCCTGACGCGCGCCCAGAGCGGCGCAGCCTTCGATCAGCGGATCACGCTTTTGCACGTCCTTGGGCAGTTGCTCAAACAGCACGCCTTCGCGCAGGCCGTTGGCCGAGAAGTTGATGGTGTCGAAGCCGAAGGTTTCGATCAGGGCCTGAAGCACCAGAGCCGCATAGGCCAGATGCTCCATGCGTCGCTTGGTGACGCCCCGGATGCGCTCCAGCGAGGCGGGCGACTGGGTGGCAATCAGGCGGCAGATATTGAGGGCTTCCCGCGCGGGCAGCTCGAATTGCTGAACGATCTGAAGCGGATAGTTGGCCTTCTGCATCCAGATGATGGCGAGGTTGCGCCAAGCGCCACCGACCGCATGAAAAGTTGCAAACTGAAAGCGATCCTTGTGGGGCGTCAGAACCTCACGAATGTGCGTCAGGGTCTTGTCGATATCGACCGCTGCCGGAGCCCCCAGCGCGAATGGCCCCAGAGGCAGGGTTATGCCTTTGAAGGCGTTTTCACCTTGCAGATCAATCAGTTCAAGGCTCGAACCGCCGAGGTCTCCGACCACGCCGACTGCATCGTCATGGCCGCACAGCACGCCCAGCGCCGAATAATAGGCTTCTTCGGCCCCGCTGAGGACGCGGACCTTGAAGCCGGTTTCGGCCTCGATACTGTGCACCAAGTCCGGGCCGTCCACGGCCTCGCGGATGGCGGCGGTGGCCACGGCGTGCACCTGCGACAGGGGGTAGGAATCGACGATAAAGCGAAAGCGTTTCAGCGCGATCAGCGTGTCGCGGCAGCCCGACGGGCTTAAGCGACCGCTGCGCATCAGTTCACGCCCCAGCCCGGCCAGCACCTTTTCGTTATGCACCGGCCAGATCGAGCGCCCCTCAATGCGATAGATGACCAGACGCACCGAGTTGGACCCGATGTCGATAACGGCCGTGTAGTAGGCGGCGGGCAGGGCCGTCGCGACGGGAAGGGGGGCAAAGCTACTTTCGGGCACCGACATGATCAAACGCTTGGGGGAGATCCTTGACGCCGCGACCTCTACCGGACAGCGACGGGTTTGTCATGAAGTATTCGTGGGCCGAGAAGGGCGCATCAAGGCCGGTCGTATCAAAGCGCGTATAGGTGCCGTCCGACGACAGGTTCCACGATTGCGCCTCGTCATTCAGGTTGGCGACCATGATCTGATCCAGCACCTGACGGTGCACGGTGGGATTATCGACGGGGATCAGGGTTTCGACGCGACGGTCCAGATTGCGGCTCATCCAGTCGGCGGATGAGATGAAGACGCGGGCCTGATCCGACGGCAGGGCATGGCCATTGGCGAAGCAGACGATGCGCGTGTGCTCCAAGAAGCGTCCGACGATCGACTTGACGCGGATATTGTCCGAATAGCCCGCCACGCCGGGACGCAGGCAGCAGATGCCACGGATAACAAGGTCGATCTGCACCCCGGCCTGCGAGGCCTGATAGAGCTTGCGGATGATCACCGGATCGACCAGCGAATTCATCTTGGCCCAGATTTGCGCGGGCTTGCCGGCGCGGGCATTGGCGATTTCCTGCTCGATCAGATAGATCAGCCCCTGCTTCAGCGTCACGGGCGAGAAGTAGAGCTTTTCCATCACGTCCGGGCGGGCATAGCCGGTGATGAAGTTGAAGACACGCATAGCATCGCGCCCCAGCGCCGGGTCGGCGGTGAACAGGCTCAGGTCCGTATAGACCTTGGCCGTCACCGGGTGATAATTGCCGGTGCCAAAGTGGCAATAGGTGCGCAAGGCCTCGCCTTCGCGGCGCGCCACGACGCTCAGCTTGGCGTGGGTCTTGTATTCCACAAAGCCATAGACGACGTGAACCCCGGCGCGTTCCATGGCGCGGGCCCAGCGCATATTGGCCTCTTCGTCAAAGCGCGCCTTGATTTCGACCAGCGCCGTGACGTTCTTGCCCTGCTCGGCGGCCTCAATGAGGGCGGCGACGATGGGCGAGTCTTTGGAGGTGCGATAAAGCGTCTGCTTGATGGCGATGACGTTCGGGTCGCGCGCCGCCTGACGCAGGAACTGCACCACGGCGTCGAAGCTCTCGAACGGGTGGTGGACCAGAATGTCCTTTTCGCGGATGGCCGAGAAGATGTCCCCGGCATTGTCGCGGATGCGTTCGGGGAAGCGCGGCGTATAGGGCTTGAATTTCAGGTCGTTGCGGTCGGGCGGGATAAGCTGCGACAGCTCGGACATCCCCAGAATGCCATCGACAATCGTCACATCCTGCGGCTGGGCGTGCAGTTGTTCGATGATGAATTCGCGCAGGTCTTCGGGCATGGAGGCGCCGAACTTGACGCGCACCACCGAACCGAGGCGGCGCTGCTTCAGCAGGGCCTCGAACTCACGCACAAGGTCTTCGGCCTCTTCCTCGATTTCGATGTCCGAGTCGCGGATGATGCGGAAGACGCCCTTGCCCAGAATGTCAAAGCCGGGGAAGATCTGCTGGGCGAACATGACCACCATGCCCTCCAGCGTGACGAATTTGCGCCGCGTGTTCTGACCGCGCGAATTGCCGCCGATCTCCCAGAAACGGCGCACCCCCGTGGGGATGGGCACAAGGGCATACAGCGTCTTGGCATCGGCGCGGCGTTGCAGCTTGAGCGCGATACAGAAGCCCAGATTGGGGATGAAGGGGAAGGGGTGCGCCGGGTCGATCGCCAGCGGCGTCAGCACGGGGAAAAGCTGCTCATGGAAGCGCTTTTCCAGCCACGCCGTGTCGGTCTTGGTGACTTCCTTGTGGTCCAGCAGGATCAGGCCATTGGCCGACAGTTCGGCCTTCAGTTTGGACCAGATGGTCTGCTGCTTGTTCATCAGGGCCTGAGCGACCTTGTTGACGGCCTCAAGCTGCTCGGCCGGGGTATGGCCGTCTTCGGACAGGATGCGCACGCCTTCGCGCACCTGACCCTGAAGCCCGGCGACGCGCACCATGTAGAATTCATCGAGATTGTTGGCTGAAATCGACAGGAAGCGCAGACGCTCCAGCAGCGGATGGCGGGGGTTTTCGGCTTCTTCGATCACCCGCTTGTTGAAGGCCAGCCACGACAGTTCGCGGTTGATATAGAGCGCATCGCCCAGCGCTTCGTCCGAGGTCAGATCAATTTGAGACTCTGGCTGAGGCTCAGCCGCCACCGACTCGGTCGTGCGGATAATGTCATTGACGGTTTCGGACGCAGGCATAGCGGTTCAGAATCCTTATTTTCTTATATGTTCCTGACTAAATCTCATCCCAATCATCGAACCAAGTCATATTTTCACTCGTCTCGATAAATTGACGCGCCAGCGACCGGGTAAAGGCGCGGCCGTTGGCATATGCCTCAAGACCTGTGACAATTTTTTGGGCGTGCGCCACGGAGCGCTCCATACGGCGGCTGAGATATTCCAGCACGTCGTCGGACGGCGTGATGACCCGCGCCTCAAACAGCTTTTTCAGCACGCTTTTGAGCAGGCTATCGTCCGGTTCCGGCATATCGACGACGCGCATGGCTTTCAGCCGCGACTCGAAATCGGGGACACGGATGGTCCATTGCGCCGGGTGCTGCCGCGACAGCAGCAGCAGGCGGCCATCCGACGCCGTGCGGTTATAGAGGTGGAACAGGACCTCCTGATCGAAGGCCTCGGCTTCATCGACCACGAACAGGGTGGCGTTGTCCGGCACGGGCGCGGCGGGGTTCAGCCAGTGCGCCCCGTGCGTTTCAGCAAAGACATGGCCGGCGTGGGTCTTGCCAGAGCCGGCCGGGCCGGTCAGTACCAGATGCGGGTTCAGCCAGTCCGCGGGCGTCATCAAAAGCGCAAACAACCCGCGATTGGCGTCGGAGACGACAAAGTTTGCCGCCGCATAGGGGGCGGGCAGGGACAGGTCGAGCGGGTACTGATGCGCCATGCGCTTAACTTAGGAAGATGGGGCGCAGAAGGCAATCGGCAGGCGCATTATGGCTTTGGGTCGTTCCGGGGACTAATCTGGGGAAAAGGTACCACGGATAGACACGGATGCCTGCCCGCTAAGCGGGCAGGTCCACGGATGGTCCGAGAAGGCTGAGGTGTGTGGGTCTGACTATCCGTGAGATCGCCGCAGGCGATCATCCGTGTGCATCCATGGTTAAAACCCAGATGGTTTACACAAAGGCCATCGCTTTTGTTTCCCGCTTTTAAAGGCTAGGGTTGTTCCATGGAATTTGAATATCTGCACATTACGCCCGCAAAAGCGCTGCCTGAGTTGGGTAACAAGCCTTTCCGGGCTGTTATCATTGCCGACATGACGGTTGACAAGGTGTGGCGGGAGAAGGTGGCTACATGGCTTGTGAGCAGCGGGTGTCTTTACGCGTTGGCATGGGGTGCCGCGTGTGAAGCATGGCACGATGCGGTCGATTGGGCCAATATCTCGGTATTCAGTATCGCCCCCATTCCGGATGATCACCATGTCTTGACCACGTGGCATCCTGATGAATCATTGTCAGAAGTCCTGTGGTTTGCTGGACATTGCGCCAGCCACCCGACCGTTGAATTGAAGGAAACCCGCCTGATACACGTCGCCGAGTCCGCCCAACGTTCGGAGGCACTGGAAGCGTATCGCCTAAGCCTAAGTGGAGCCGGGGGTTAATTGCGGTTCGCAATTTATCTTTGCGATGGATGGTGCCGACAAAAAGAATGAACCACGGATAGACACCGATGCCCGCCCGCTAAGCGGGCAGGCTCACGGATGGTCCGAGAAGGCTGAGGCGTGTGGGCCTGATTATCCGTGCGATCGCCGCAGGCGATCATCCGTGTGCATCCGTGGTTCAAACCTAAAAAAAGAATCTCACTTGCAAATAAAAACTAAATCCTAAGGCGGCTTTTTGCCGGGAGTCCGGACACAAGTCTTGACAATCAGCCCCTGTCATGTGCCCTAGCCCCCAACCGTTTTTTGAGCCGGATTCAGAGACTCACAATGCATAGTTACCGTACCCATACCTGCGGCGCGCTGCGCGCCACCGACGCCGGCGCCGAGGTGCGCGTGTCGGGCTGGATTCACCGCAAGCGCGACCATGGTGGCCTGTTGTTCATCGACCTGCGCGACCATTACGGCCTGACGCAACTGGTGTTCAATCCGGACAGCGCGGGCTTTGCCAAGGTCGAACGCTTGCGCGCTGAAAGCGTTATTCGCGTCGATGGCAAGGTGGTGGCGCGCGACGAAGCGACCGTCAATCCCAACCTGCCGACCGGGGCGATCGAAGTCGTGGTGTCGGATATCGAAGTGCTGTCCGAAGCCGCGGAACTGCCGCTGCCAGTGTTCGGTGAGCCGGAATATCCCGAAGAAATCCGCCTGAAGAACCGCTTCCTCGATCTGCGTCGCGAAACCCTGCACAAGAATATCGTGCTGCGTTCGCGCGTCATTCAGTCGATCCGTAATCGTATGGTCGCGCAGGGTTTTCTGGAGTACCAGACCCCCATCCTGACCGCCTCGTCGCCCGAAGGGGCGCGCGACTTCCTGGTGCCGTCGCGCCTGCATGCGGGCAAGTTCTACGCCCTTCCGCAAGCGCCGCAGCAGTTCAAGCAGTTGCTGATGGTGTCGGGTTTCGACCGTTATTTCCAGATCGCGCCGTGCTTCCGTGACGAAGACCTGCGCGCCGACCGTAGCTTGGAATTCTATCAGCTCGATATCGAGATGAGCTTTGTGACGCAGGAAGACGTATTCGCGGCCATCGAGCCGGTGATGCACGGCCTGTTTACCGAGTTCGGCGAAGGCAAGCGCGTTTCCAGCTATCCGTTCCAGCGCATCCCCTACAAAGAGTCCATTGCCAAGTACGGCTCGGACAAGCCGGACCTGCGCAACCCCATCGAGATGCAGGACGTGTCCGAGCATTTCCGCGGCGGCGGCTTTGGGCTGTTTGCGCGTATCCTCGAAAACAGCGCCAATGCCGTGTGGGCCGTTCCGGCCCCCAAGGGCGGCTCGCGCGCCTTCTGCGACCGCATGAATTCGTGGGCGCAGGGCGAAGGCCAGCCGGGCCTCGGCTACATCTTCTGGTCTGAGGATCAGGGCGCATGGGGCGGCCCCATCGCCAAGAACCTTGGCAACGAGGCCACAACGGCGCTGATGACGGCGCTGGGTCTGGGGCAGGGCGACGCGGCCTTCTTCGTGGCCGGCGACCCCAAGGTCTTCTATAAGTTTGCGGGTCTGGCGCGCACCAAGGTCGGCACGGATCTCAACCTGGTGGACGAGGATCAGTTCCGCTTCTGCTGGATCGTCGATTTCCCGATGTTCGAGTATAATGAGGACGAGAAGAAGGTCGATTTCTCGCACAACCCGTTCTCCATGCCGCAAGGCGAGATGGAGGCGCTCCTCACCAAGGACCCGCTCGACATTCTGGCCTATCAGTACGACATCGTCTGCAACGGCTATGAGCTGTGCTCCGGTGCGATCCGGAACCACAAGCAGGAGATCATGCTCAAGGCTTTTGAGATCGCGGGCTACGGCGCTGATGTGGTCGAAAGCCAGTTCGGCGGGATGCTCAACGCCTTCAAATACGGCGCGCCGCCGCACGGCGGTCTGGCCCCCGGTATCGACCGCATCGTGATGCTGCTGGCCGGGCAGACGGCGATCCGCGAAGTCATCGCCTTCCCGCTGAACCAACAGGGACAGGACGTGATGATGAGCGCGCCGTCGGAGGTGACGGAGAAGCAGTTGAAGGAACTGCATATCCGGACGCAACTGCCGATCAAGGTGAGCTAAAACGGATGGGGTGTGGGGCCTGCGGCCCCACAAACCTTTATATTCAAAGAAAAACCCCTTCGGTTTTGCCGAGGGGGTTTTTCTTTGAGGGTAGAAGACTTGGGGTCACGGACCCCACACCCCATAGGTTTAGCACACCGGAACGCGGATACCCTTCGGTGCCACCGTCGTCTTGTCGCCGCAGGCCTGATCCATCATGCGCTGGGTGATGCCGCGCGCCGACGCCATCTCGGCCCCGGAGAAGTTGACGCCGCTCAGATTGGCACCTGCAAAATTGGCCCCTTCGAGATAGGCCCCGACGAAATTGGCGTTGGTCAGATTGGTGCGCGCGAAATTGGCATGGCCGAACAGCGAGCCAAACCCGTTGAGGTCACGCAGGTCACCGCCCGCAAAGCTCGTGCCGTTGAAAACGCCGCTCGACAGGTCCGCCTGACGCAGGCGCGCCCCAGCGAAGTTCTTGCCTTTCAGCGTCTTACCGGAAAAATCGGCCTGAAACAGGTTGCAGCCGGGGCAGGACGCGCCCGAACCGGCGCGGCTGATCTGTACAGGGTTTTGCGCCGAAGCGGGAAGGGCAAACAGCGAAAGCGCGGCCACGGCCAGAGCGATGCGTTTCATGATGGGACACCTCATATGGTTTCGCTTTTCTTAAGCAAGATCGGGGCCTGCGCCCTCTCCCCATAAACCGGAGAGGTATAAGAGCGGTTTACAAAACCCGTCATTCCCGGTAAAGCCGCTTTCATGTTCCAGATGACGACCACCAAAGCCACTACCAAGCCGACCCGCTTCGCGGGGCCGGTCCGGTCGTGCTGACGGTGTAAGCCAAGGCATCTGGACGAAGCCCCGCGGAATGCGCGGGGCCGGTTTCACAGAAAACCCAAAACCTCGCGCCTCCCGCCAAACTTTTTTGACGCAGGAGACGTGACCTATGAACGATCAATCCCATTATACGCAGTTTCCCAATGTGGGGATAGTTGGCGCGACGGGCCTTGTCGGCGGCATGATGCTGTCCATACTGGCCGAACGCCGCTTCCCGCTGAACAAGCTGCGCCTGTTTGCTTCGGCGCGCTCGGCCGGCAGTCGCGTGCGCTTCGGGGAGCGTGAAATCGTGGTGGAGGACGCCTCCGCCGCCGACTATAGCGGCCTTGATATCGTCTTCTTCTCGGCGGGCGGTTCCACCTCCAAGGCGCTGGCCGAAAAGGTGGCGGCCGCCGGGGCCATCGTCATCGACAATTCGTCGGCCTGGCGCAGCGATCCGGACGTGCCGCTGGTGGTGGCGGAGGTCAATCCGCACGCGCTGAAGCACACGCCCAAGGGCATTGTGGCCAACCCCAACTGCACGACCATGGCGGCCATGCCGGTCTTGAAGCCGCTGCATGAGGCGGCGGGGCTGAAGCGCCTGATCGCCAGCACCTATCAGGCCGTGTCCGGTGGCGGTATGGAGGGGGTTGAAATCCTGCGCGATCAGATCGTGGCCGGGGCGGACGCCTGCGCCGCGCTGGCGCAGGACGGGGCGGCGGTCGATTTGGGACCGGTGCGCAAATGGGCCGTGCCGATCGCCTATAATGTCGTGCCGCTGAACTATGTGCTGGGCGAGGACGGCTATACGGAAGAGGAACTGAAGCTGCGCGACGAAAGCCGCAAAATCCTTGAAATTCCGAACCTGCTGGTAGCGGCGACCTGCGTGCGCGTGCCGGTCTTTACGGGCCATTCCCTGTCGATCAATGCTGAGTTTGAGCGCCCTATGACGCCTGAGGTGGCGCTGGCCCTGCTGGCCGAAGCCCCCGGCGTCGAAATCGCCGATGTCCCCAATCCGCTGGCTGTGTCCGGACGTGACCCGGTGCAGGTGGGCCGTATCCGCCGCGATCCGACCGTGGCGCACGGCCTGACCCTGTTCATCAGCGGCGACAATCTGCGCAAGGGGGCCGCGCTGAATGCGGTGCAGATTGCCGAGGAATGGCTGAAGCAAAAGGCGTGGGCCTGATCTCCTCCCCTGCAAAGCGGGGGAGGTGGATCGTCGCGTAAGCGACGAGACGGAGGGGGCGAAACCCGCCGAACGCCCCCTCCGTCTTGAGGCGCTTCGCTTGCTCGACACCTCTCCCGTTCGCGCCGCTCACAGGGGAGGAGGCTGGACTATTCCCCCTGCGCTTCGGGCGGCAGGGACGGATCGTCCGTTTTCGGGGCCTTGCGTCCAAAGGGCACGACGACCAGATTGTCCGGCTGTCCACGCATAAAACCCTTGGAAATCAGGTGAGAGGCGGCAATGCCTTCATTGCCGTCATCGACCAGCTTCGACAGGCCATGCCCCTGACCCAGACCGTCGGCGTTCAGCTCATCCGGATCGGCGTTCGACAGGTCTTCGCGGTTGAGATAGGAAATCGCCAGTTCCCGGAAGATATAGTCAAGGATCGAGGTCGCCGAGCGGATCGAATCATTGCCGCTGACCGGACCGGCCGGTTCAAAGCGCGTAAAGACGAAGGCATCGACAAATTCGTCCAGCGGCACGCCGTATTGCAGGCCGATCGACACGGCGATGGCAAAATTATTCATCAGTGAACGGAAGGCCGCGCCTTCCTTGTGCATGTCAATGAAGATTTCGCCGACCGAACCGTCTTCGTATTCGCCGGTGTGCAGATAGACCTTATGGCCACCGACGCTGGCCTTCTGGATGTAGCCCTTGCGGCGGTCGGGCAGTTTCTGGCGTTCGCGGTCGCGCTCGATGATCTTTTCGATGACCGTCTGCGCCAGGGCTTCGCGCACGGGT
>NZ_JAIXSV010000342.1 GCF_027484505.1 Asticcacaulis sp. | reverse complement strand
CCGATGGCAGCCACATGCCGGGCAAACCCGACCCCGCGGCCAGACCATAGCTTCCAGCATCCGGCGGCAGCGACCATCATCCGAAAACGCGGCCACCGCATCGGCACGCGTCCGGATGCGAGAAAGAAGCTCAAGTTCAGCGGACATGGAAATCCCCTTTGGGTCACCCCAAGAGAATCGCACTGAAATCATTATAAAACAACACTCAAGCTGTCTTTATGGCGTTGTCCGGCTCGCGCGAACGTAAAAAGAACGACTGTCCGTAATCCCGTCCAAAAATCATTCTGTCCGCTTTTCCCCCGCTTGACGCGTTAGGCGGACAGTTTGATCCGAGCCGGAAAATCTACGTTATGCGGACAGGCCCTTTGAGCCGATTCGCCAGCGTTCGTTTAATGTTCTATCGAAGCGGACACCGTCCGCACTTTCGTGTCCGGACCCCTATATATAGGGTAGCGGTGCGTAAAAACCCGCTTTAGTGTCGTGCCCGCTACCTGGTCTTTGCGCCTCTCTGAGAAATTCTCTTGTACACGAAAGCCACTACATCGCAGCTCAACTTATATGAGCCGTAAATAAAGACTGCACAAATAATAAATCTATGAGCTTCATGTATTTTTCCTTTCAGAAGCTCGCTAAAATAACCAACATAGACAAGGCATAACATAAGAAGGATAAACACTATCGCATTTATCACGATTTCATGTTTCTTCATTTTACTGTCCATCAATATGCCCCCCAAGAATGTTAGGAATGGAAGGGGGAGGGGGCGGGGGCTCTTCAGGTGAAGGAGTTACCTCCTGGGCAACCTTTTTACCAACCGCTACTGTTACCGCGGCCGCGGTCGCTAAAAGTGCTTCCTTTTTTGCGGACCGAGCTTCATCTGTGGCCCTGCGCGCTTGCTGCGCTCGTCGAGCGGCTTGACCGCTTTGTGCTCTCTGGCGCGCAGTTACCGCGCGAGTCGCAGCATTCTCCGCGCGAGCTGCTGCTGACTCGGCCTTGATGATCTTATTCGCAGCCTTCAAAGCGCTTGCGCCTGTAGCTCCTGCAACCGCACCAATTCCAACATCCACCCAATCTACTCTTACATCACCTAGATCCTTGCCTTCAACGACAGTTTGGGTGATGACCTGGATACCCAGGTCAATTACACCGCCAACGATGAATCCCACGCAAGCGGGGCACGCTCCCGTCGGATCTCTCTGGTTCACAGGATCATTTGCGACATAGGCATAGAGGTTCATCTGATCCTCATAACCCACCGGGTCGGTCTGCAGGAACCGCCCCAATGCGGGCGAATACATGCGGGCCTTATAGTGGTACATGCCCAGCTCGGGAATCCGAATCTGGCCGGTATAGGCAAATCGACCGGTATTGCTCGACGCCGAAACTCCAAACTCGTCGTACTTGTTAATTCCAATACTGGTGCCACCGCTGTTGCTAACGGCGACGATACTCCCCTGATGGTCGCCACGCAGGTGGCGGCGGTTGGAAAGGTCCGAACCCTCGTACCAGACAACGGGCTCGTCAGGACCCGAACCATGGATATAGCGATGAGCAAGATTGCCACTGGCGTTGTACTCAGCCACAAGGCTGTCCCCATCATAGAGGAAGCGGGTTGTGGTCGAACCCGTGGTCTGATGGAGCCTTCCTAAAGGATCCCAGGACAAAGTGGCATTGGCCGCACCCGATGCGCTTAATAGCCGATTCTCAATATCATAGGCATAGGTTGTACCGCCATCGGTCGTTAGATTGCCGTTCTGATCATATCCCAGGGATGCACTGCTGATTGATGTATACTGGTTCAGGCCATTGATGGCATATCCGCGGTTGGCGATGCTTTGGGGACCCCAGGGATAAAACTTATTGCTAACCGTGCGGTTTAAAAGTTGCCCGGCGGCATTGTAGCTGGCGATGCATGCGGAGTTCACCACGGTTCCCATGCAATAATTGACATCGCGGTCGGTCCCGGTCATATCGTGGCCAATGCTAGTGAGTCGGCTATTCACACCATAACTGAAGGTGGTACTGATCCCACCACCGATACCGGTCCGTTCTCCCTTGTTATTGTATGTAAAATTGACAATCTGAGTAGATCCGTTTTCTCGGATTGCATTCATTCGATCAAGACCATCATATTCGTAAGAAAAGTAATTTCCATCTGGGAATGTGATGCGAGTCCTATTGCCATTACCATCATATTTATACTCTAGAGTCCGCGATGTGCCATTCATGTTATTGGTACTGGACATCACACGACCATGACCATCCCAGGTATTGGTAATGCCCTCTCCGCTTATGGATCCGAAGCGGGCATACAATTTCTGGTCCAGGAGATCGTATCCATAGTAGACATCGCCCGTGGTCGTCCCGGGAATGTCCTTCAGCGTCAACCGGTTCAACGCATCATAGGTATATTGGATTTCGCGCCCGTCCCGGACTCGCTTACTGGTCCGATTGCTGTTCGCGTCATAGAGATAGGACTCGTAGTCACCGGATGAAACCGCACCTGCAGTGACCTTATCAGGGAACCTCCACTGATATAAGCGGTCGAAGCCATCATAAACAAAACGTGACCGATTGCCTTTGGCATCGGTAACATATTCCCGCTTTCCGTTGCTGGTGTAGGTGAAGGTCGAATAAGCTTGCTGCAGCGGCGTGCCATACGCCCTG
>NZ_JAIXSV010000264.1 GCF_027484505.1 Asticcacaulis sp. | reverse complement strand
CGGGGCACTCAGCAGGGCGAAGGCCAGAAGGGCTTTGCGGATCATGATCAGCCTACGACAAAGTTGAGGATGCGGTTGGGAACGACGATGACCTTACGCACCGTGACGCCTTCAAGATGACGCTTCACGCCCTCGTCGGCAAGCGCCATTTCGCGGATTTCCGCTTCGGAGGCATTCAGTGGCACCTGAAGCTCACCGCGCTTCTTGCCATTGACCTGAACGGGCAGGGTATAGACGTCGTCTGTGGCCAGAGCCGGGTCGTATTGCGGCCAAGCGGCATCCGCGATCAGACCCTCATGCCCCAGACGTGCCCAACCTTCTTCGGCCAGATGCGGCGTCACCGGGGCGATCAGCCCGGCAAGGATGGTCAGGGCCTCACGGCGTGCCGCCGTACCGGTCTTTTGCACGTCAGAGGTGCGCAGGGCGTTGACGAACTCATACAGCTTGGCAATCGCGCCGTTGAAGCGGAAGCCTTCGAAGCCTTCGGTGACGGCCTTGGCGGCCTTGTGTGCCACCTTGCGCAGCTCCAGCGCTGCGGCTTCGTCCGCAGCCGCAATATCGCCTTCGGGCAGGCTGTCGAACTCGGCCCACACGCGCGAGGTAAAGCGCCATGAGCCTTCGACGCCAGATGCCGTCCATTGCACATCGCGCTCCGGCGGGGAGTCGGACAGCACGAACAGGCGCGCCGCATCGACGCCATAGGTGTCGAAAATGTCTTCCGGGGCGACGACGTTCTTCTTCGACTTCGACATCTTTTCGACGTCGCCGATTTTCAGCGCTTCGCCGGTGGACAGCTTGATGGCGGTGCGCTTGCTGCCTTCGCTGGTGACCTCGACATCCGACGGATCGACCCATTCGCCAGAGGCCGTCTTATAGGTTTCGTGAGTCAGCATGCCTTGGGTGAACAGGCCGGCGAACGGCTCCTTCACATCCAGATAGCCGCAGGTGTTCAGCGCACGCGTGATAAAGCGCGAATAAAGCAGGTGCAGGATGGCGTGCTCGATGCCGCCGATATACTGATCGACGGGCAGCCAGTAGTCGGCATCGGCTTTGCGAATGGCCTCAGATGCATCGGGGGCCGTAAAGCGTGCGAAATACCATGACGAGTCCACGAAGGTGTCGAGTGTATCGGTTTCGCGGCGCGCCGCCTTGCCACAGTGCGGGCAGTTGACGTGCTTCCAGGTCGGGTGGCGGTCCAGCGGGTTGCCCGGCACGTCGAAGGTGACGTCTTCGGGCAAAGTGACCGGCAACTGGTCGTCCGGCACCGGCACCACGCCACAGTCGTCACAGTGGATGACCGGGATGGGGCAGCCCCAGTAGCGCTGACGCGACACGCCCCAATCGCGCAGGCGGTAGATGATGGCGCCTTCGCCGAGGCCCATGGACTCGATCTTTTCAATCGCCGTTGCCTTGGCAGTTTCGATGTCCAGACCGTTGAGGAACTCGGAGTTAAAGATCGTGCCCGGACCGGTATAGGCCTCGGTCTCGACCTTGAAACTGGCCGCATCGGCATCGGTAGGCAGCACCACTTCGCGCACCGGCAAATCGTATTTGCGGGCAAAGTCGAGGTCGCGCTGGTCGTGGGCGGGACAGCCGAAAATGGCTCCGGTGCCGTAACCCATCAGCACGAAGTTGGCGATCCACACGTCGAGAGTCTCACCCGGCTTGAACGGATGGACGACCTTCAGGCCGGTGTTGAAACCGAGCTTTTCGCCGGTGTCGATTTCTTCCTGCGTCGTGCCGCCCTTCTTCACCTGATCGAGAAAGGCTTCCAGTTCAGGTGTGACGGGCAGGGCCTTGACCAGCGGGTGATCGGCGGCCACGGCGACAAAGCCCGCGCCAAACAGGGTGTCCGGACGGGTGGTATAGACTTCCAGCGGTTCGTGCGCGACGTCGCCTGCGAAGTTGAATTTGAACTTCAGACCCTTGGAACGACCGATCCAGTTAGCCTGCATCAGGCGCACCTTGTCCGGCCAGCGGTCGAGCGTCGAAAGCCCTTCGACCAGATCATCGGCGTACTGGGTGATCTTGAGGAACCACTGGGTCAGGTTGCGCTTTTCGACCACGGCACCCGACCGCCAGCCCTTGCCGTCTATGACCTGCTCATTGGCCAGAACCGTATTGTCCACCGGGTCCCAGTTGACCTGAGACTCCTTGCGATAGACGAGATCGTGCTTCAGCAGGTCGAGGAACCACTTCTGCTGCTTGCCGTAATAGCTGGGGTCGCAGGTGGCGAATTCGCGCGTCCAGTCGATCGACAGGCCCAGACGCTGAAGCTGCGCCTTCATGCTGGCGATATTGTCGTAGGTCCAGCCCTTCGGGTGGATACCGCGCTCCATGGCGGCGTTTTCCGCCGGCATACCGAAGGCGTCCCAGCCCATCGGGTGCAGCACGTTGAAACCGCGCGCGCGTTTGAAGCGCGCCACCAGATCGCCCATCGCATAGTTGCGCACATGGCCCATATGGATGCGGCCCGACGGGTAGGGAAACATCTCAAGGACGTAGTATTTCGGCTTGTCGCCGGCCTGATCCTTCGACTTGGTCAGGAAGGTCTGGGCGGCGTCCCAGCGGGCGCGTTGTTTCGGTTCGGACTCTTTGGGATTGTAGCGGGACATCAACGGACCTTTGGCGCAAACGGCGCGAAAAACAGGCGTTCGGCATAAACAAAAAGAGCGTCCGGGTCAAAGCCCGAACGCCCTTAATTTTGCAGCCGGAGAAGGGGCTTATTTCACATTGGAAAGACGCAGCTGACGCGCGCGCGTCAGGATGGCGTTTTCAATGTCGATCTGGGTCTGGGCCGAGACGCTGGCGTCCACCCATTGACCGCCCGTATTGACCTGCTTGTACAGCGACACGTTCAGGGCGTCGGCGCGCAGGCGGGTATCGAGGATATAGACCGTGGCCTTGAAACGCTCATCCGGCTTTTCCGGGTTGGCGTACCAGTCAGTGACGATAATGCCGCCCCACGGATCGGCCGAAGCCAGAGGCATGAAGGAGATGGTGTCGAGCGAGGCGCGCCACAGATAGGCATTGACGCCAATCGTTGCATTGGCCTGCTCGCTGGTCGGCTTAGAGCCCCCCAGACCCAGGAAGCCGCGCTTTTCGGCCTTGGCGTCGATGGTGGTCTCATCCTTTTTGCCGAAGCTCAGGCAGCCCGTCAGGCTCAGAGACAGGGCTGCGGCCAGCGTAATCAGAGCCGCCTTCTTGATCGTCTTCATAGTGTGTCGTCCACTCCGCATTCTGTCCCGAAGCGCCATCCCCAAATGAGGAGACGGGCATCTGTCCTGTTAACCGCTCTATAGCATGAGCAAACGGGGGTATGACAAGCCTTTCCTTGTCCCCCGGCTCCAGCCGTCTCCGGGCCGTCAGACCCGTTGAGGGGCATTTACGGCCAAAATCCGGGGCAAGCTGGCACCCAATCGCGGCACTTGTGCGGCAAAGGCGCGTTACGCTGGAAATCTGCGAGCCGCAGGGGCGTGTCTATTTGATCACATCTTTTGAGCGAATCTGACGGCTTGGCCAAATAACACCGATCACTATTGATTTCACGCGTGCAGGCTTTTAAGCGATTTATAACATATCCATGCCCTAATCAGGGTACAGGATAGGGACGGGCAGGCAATTGCGGGTATGTCAGGCGGTTACATAAATCCGTCACACAACCCATATAAGGCGAGCCCAACTGAGGTTTGAACGTGACCGGCCCGTGGGCTGATCATCGGAAGTGGTAGAGTTATGAAGCGGGTTATGGCAGCAGGGGTATCGGTTATGGCCGTGGCGCTTATCGCGTCTGCGCCGGCCTATGCGCTCAATAACCAGACCGCCAAGGCCAAGACCAGCGAAGCCACCGCGCCGTTGAGCCTCAGCACGGTTTCTACCGAAACCAATGCCGCTACGCGCCAGCAGTCGAAAATCTATCAGTGGTCGGTCAAGGGCCGCTGGGGTTTGAAGCTCGACCTCAATCAGGACGAGGCCCGCCCATCTGGCTGGAACGATGTGGACGCCGGTGCCTTCTATAAGATCTCGCCCTCGGTACGTGTGGGCGGTACGGTCGGTTTCGGCGAAAAGACCAAGTCGCTGCAACCGCGTGATCCGGCGGCCGACAAAGATCAGCCGCGCGTGCGTCTGGAAACGACCTTCAAGTTTTAATTATTTAAGCTGAAACGCCTCGACCGCGCCAAAACCGGCCAGACCGGAGTGCGTCAGTTGCTCGGCATTGTCCGCACCAATGCCGCCCAGCCCCAAAACCGGCACCGGGCTGAGGTCGCAAAACATCTGAATGCCCTTGAGACCCAGAGGCGCGACGTCTTTCGCCGAGGGACTCTGACTGGCGAAAACCGGTGAGATGAAGATAGCATCCAATGCTGTCACCTCCGCCAGATCGAGCCTTTCGCAGCCGTGACAGGCCCCGGTGATCAGCCAGTCGTGGTGCCTTTCACGCACATCCGGTGCCTTTGACAGCGCGCGTTCGGGCAGATGCACGCCATCGGCAGCCACCTCTTCGGCCAGTTCCACATCCTGCCCGATCAGCAGCTTCACGCCGTTATCGTCACACAGGGTGCGTAAGACGCGGGCATGGGCTTCGGCGTGGGGGTCGCCGAAATGCCGGTAGATGACGCCCGCCCCCGCAGGCAGGTGCGCAACAATCTCTTCCGGATGCGGGGTGCGTTTGGGATCGGTGACGTAAAACAGAGCCGGCAGGTCGCGCCCGTTTGCGCTGGACATATGCGCGTGGCGGGCTATGTCTCTGGCCCGGTTCATCAGAAAGGCGTAGCGGGTTTGGTATGTCATCTTCACCTTTGGCGGAAAATTACGCGCGTATTGTCAAAGGTCTGCACAAGACGCTGAAACTGACCGGGCGGCCGGAAGACTCCGCCTGCCTGACCGCTGTGTCCAAAAACCAGCCCTGGGAGGTTATACGCCCAGTGCTGGAAGCTGGCCATCGGCGATTTGGGGAGAACCGCGTGCAGGAGGCGATGGAACGCTGGGGACCGGTAAAGGATCAATATCCCGACCTGACCCTGTGCCTGATCGGCCCGCTTCAGAGCAATAAGGCCGCCGATGCCGTGGCCTTCTTTGACATTATCGAAAGCGTTGATCGGGAAAAAATCGCCTGCGCCATTGCCGATGAGGCGCAAAAGCAGGGCCGCGCCCCGCACATCTATGTGCAGGTCAATATTGGCGAAGAAGCGCAAAAAGCCGGAATTTTGCCCGTTGAGGCCGACGCCTTTATCGCGACGGTGCGTGGCTATGGGCTGGAACCGCGCGGTCTGATGTGTATTCCGCCGGTCGAAGGGCCGCGCGGTCCCTATTTCGCTTTGTTGCGCAAGATCGCCGAGCGTAACGGTATTGGGCATCTCAGCATGGGCATGAGCGACGATTTCGAAACCGCACTGCGCTTCGGATCGAACGAAATCCGCGTCGGCACGGCGATTTTTGGCTCGCGCTAGGTGACGATCTCCACATAGGTTTCGGCGTCGGCGGTTTTCAGTAATTCGCGCAGGTGGTCCAGACTGAGGGCCACGCAGCCTTCGGTGCCGGAATAGTCCTCACGCGCCAGATGCAGGAAGATGGCAGAGCCCAGCCCTTTGACCGGCGGGTCGTCATTGTGCCCCAGCACCACGATCAGGTCATAGACATGATCGTCGCGCCACAGGGTTTCATGTGATCCGGCAAACGGCAGCTTGACGGGCAGATTATACAGATCACTGCTTACATCGTCACACCATCCGTCATCGGGCGACAGGGCTTTCACCGGCAGGACCGTCTCCGGCACCGGCAAACGGTCAGGGCGATACCAGACATAACGCACCGGCCACAAACCCAGCGGCGAGCGCAGATCGCCCTCTCTTTTATCAGCGGCGGCAATAACGCCCCCTTTACCCAGAGCGCAACGCACCCTATCTGAGTTTAAGACTAGAAAACCTTCGGCGTATGCGGTAAAAATCTTGACCATAGGCCGGTTTACACCCTGAACTGATAAAAACACCCACAACGCTACAGGATTATGGTGCAACAAAAAACCCTGCTGATCGTTGATGACGATGACGAACTGCGCGAGGCGCTGGCCGAACAACTTGAACTGCACGAAGAGTTCAAGGTCACCCAGGCGTCGAATGGCACCGAAGGCATCCGCCTTGGGAAGACCATCAATGCCGACCTGATCCTGCTGGATGTCGATTTGCCGGATATGGATGGGCGCGAAGCCTGCCGCCTGTTGCGCAAATCCGGGCTGACCACGCCGGTGATCATGCTGACCGGGGCGGCGTCTGATTCCGATCAGATTCTGGGGCTGGATGCGGGGGCCAATGACTATGTCACCAAGCCGTTCCGTTTTGCCGTCCTGCTGGCGCGTATCCGCGCTCAGGTCCGCAGCCACGAAACCTCAGAGGACGCGACCTTCCGTATCGGGCCTTATGAGTTCAAACCAGCGCTCAAGTTGCTGATTGATCAGGTGCAGAAGAAGATTCGCCTGACCGAAAAAGAAACCAACATCCTCAAATATCTCTATCGCGCCGGCGGCAAGCCGATCTCCCGCGAAGAATTGCTGACCGAGGTGTGGGGCTATAATGCCGGGGTGACCACGCACACGCTGGAAACCCACGTCTATCGCCTGCGTCAGAAGATTGAACCCGACCCGGCCAATGCGCGTCTGCTGATGACCGACGCGGGTGGGTACAGGTTGCAATTCTAAGCAGGGTAGGCGCTCAAGCAGCGAAGCAATGGCGCTTTTGAGTACCCCTGCACCTGTGATTAAAGTAAGCCGGAGTTCCAGGAACTTCGGCTTTTTCTTTGGAGTTAGTGATGACCCCGGGCTATTCCGGCACACCTTTAGCCAAGAAACTCGGCTACAAGTCGGGGATGCGCGCGGCGGTGGTCGGCGCACCGGACGACTACAGGGATTGGCTTGAGCCTTTGCCGGAGGGTGTGGGGTTCGGGGCCGATGATCCGGAGCTGGTGCATCTTTTCACCACCGAGCGTGCGGCTCTGGAAGCGGCTCTGACGCACTGGCGCGGGGCTTTGAGGCCGGACGGCATGGTCTGGGTATCGTGGCCCAAGAAGGCTTCGAAGGTGCGGACCGATATTACCGAAGACGTGATCCGCGAGGTCTGTCTGCCACTGGGCTTTGTCGATGTGAAGGTCTGCGCCGTCAGCGACGTGTGGTCGGGTTTGAAGCTGGTGGTACGCAAAGAGCTGCGCTAACCCTCCTCCCTGTGCCGAAGGCATGGGGAGGTGGCATTTTGAGCGTAAGCGAGAAATGACGGAGGGGGATTCCGCCATAACTTTAAACTATTGCGTCTTTG
>NZ_JAIXSV010000229.1 GCF_027484505.1 Asticcacaulis sp. | reverse complement strand
GCCAAACCAGAGCGAGTAAGGCTCTACGCTCTCGCGTCTGGGCTTCCCGCAGTCTCGGTTTGCGACTATCCTACCTCTATTCGGGCGCCAGTAAGGCGCTCAAATGGGAAATGTCGGTTTATTTCAGGGCTCATCATCGCCGCTTTAAAGTTGGGCATGGGTCTATTCCTCTACAGGTTTTGCGTTCAGCTGAGAGCGAGCCAAGGCTCGTCAATGCAGCCTTCCTCACACCCTCCGGAAGGGAGGTGAGGAGCGACGCACGTTTATGATAAGCCTCGCCTTTCATTGTCCCCCCCGCAGATCAGCGAGGAGGGACGATATGGTCACGGAGACGAAACGGATTGACGATTCAGCGACGGCATAAGGTATAATGACGCGGTCCTTATGCCGGATTGAACCGCAACTATGGATAACATTGGGCACGTAACCTTCGCGTGTGTCAGCCTGTGGGGCCAGAAGCGGCGCCTTGCTTCGCGCTAGAACCTTACGCGGATCGGATTTATCCAACAGAACCGCTCCGAGACCGTAACGCCGCATTGCCCCCACACCATAGATAAGTAAAAGCCACCCCTCGTCGAGCTCTATAGGAGGGCCGCAAGTCCCAATCTGAACGAGTTCCCACCCGTGCCGCGGGGATAACAGGGTTTGCCCATAGTTCCACACACGAGGATCCTTAGTCTCCAGATAGTGGAGATTTTCCAGATCGAGGCGACCGATCGCTGCGTAATACCCGTTGATGCGACGCGGAAATAGCGCCAGCCCCTTGTAAGCGGACGCCGCCCCTTGAAGCGGGGTCAACTGGATGGTCTGAAAGTCAGTGGTTTCAAACAATTCAGTGGTGGTTTCACTTCCGGAGTACGCGGTGTACGTCCCCAGATATACCGTTTCGCCGTTCTCTTGCGTGAATTCCACCAACCTTAGATCTTCAATTCCCATTGCCTGAGAGGAAGTGATCGGAAATATCACCGTCGCAAAAAGCGATAGCCCATCGGGTCGGACCAGAGTCACCGGGCCCGCCGTCGCATGGGCAAGGGGACAAGCTTCGACAGCGAACGGGGGCTCGGGCTCCAGTTCAATCGTTCCGTCTTCAAGGATGAGAACGGAGCGAAAAGCCAGCGTCGAAAGGTGCCCCTCTCCTACGCACCGGACGGAGAGACAGAAACGCGTTGCGCCATCGACCAGGCCCGTCTGGTCAGGGTGCGTAACGATGGAGGGATTCATTACGGCGGCCGCCTCAAAAGCATATTCCCGGCAGAAGTAGGCTCCGATAAGCGCCGCATGCGGATCTTCGATATCATCCATGCCCCCGAAGTAGGGGCCGACCAGTTTCTTTACGTCCTCAAAGCGCTCGAGAAAGTACTTACGGGCATGAGGATGACCGCTGATAAAGCCCTGGCTGAGTTCTGTTAACCGCAGATGGCACTCATCGAACGACAGCCCGAGTATATACTGGCAGATATGTTGAGCGCGGGTGATATGACTTTGCGCTTGGCCCATCACCTTAGAGGTAAAGAAATATGGGCGCAAAACCGTTCGTTTCGGATTGATCCGCAAAACTGACGCGCTATGAAGAAATTCCGCACACATCTGATTTTGCCCTCTGGCCGCCGACCTTAACGGCTCAAGAGATAGAGAGCACCGCCCATCAACCCGATCCCCATGATAATACCAATCCAGGGTAATCGCTTTGCCTCGTCATGTGGCAAGCCTTGGCTGGGCTCATGCCGTGCGAATTTTTTCAACTTCTTTTGAATGTAGCGAATAAAATTGCCCGGCTTATCTTTCTTATAATCCAATTGAGACTCGGCCATATTTCCACACCTTTAAAAACCCGATATCTGAGACCTTTTCTCAGGGTCACGGGACGCAATATTCACAATATCATTTTTGATTTTGTTCCGTCACACTCGGAATCTACTCACATAGATTCCGGACGACATGAAAATATATTTACAGAAAGGATATGAGAACAGACCTGAACATGAATTGCTTGGCCACTTCCTCATGCTTGTGCGCCTAAACCGTCTCACCACCTGACGCTGCCAGCGCCAAGCGGGCAAGGGCGGGCATGGATTTGGACTTCGTCTTTTTCATGATGGCATTTCGATGGTTCTCTACGGTGCGTTGGCTAATGCCAAGGTCCGCCGCGATGTTCTTGCTGGGATCTCCTGCGAGAACGCGATCAAGGATTTGCTTCTGACGAGCGGTCAAAGTCCCCAGAACAGCGGCGGCCTCTTTCCGCCAGGTGTCTCTGCGATTCTCGTCATGTGAGACTTCAAGCGCGTGTTGCACGGTCACCAATAAATCGTGGGCGGAGATAGGCTTTTCAATAAAATCGGTGGCACCTGCCTTCATGGCGAGGACAGCCGTGGCGACGTCCGAGCGGCCTGTGATCATGACAGAAGGAAGATGATGCCCGGCCTCGGACAGACGCTGTAAAAGCTCCACGCCGCTTATCCCGGGCAGATAGGCATCAATCAGGAGACACCCTTCTGTTCCTGGCACATATGCGGCAAGAAAATCTTCACAAGACCCAAACTCATTAACATGTCGCCCGGCTTGGGTAAGCATGGATTTCGTGGACTCTCTGAAAGCCGGGTCATCATCAACGACGAAGACGGTTGGGCCCTCCCCCTCCGAAGGGCGTGCAAAGGGTATAGCATTTTTAGCCTTAGCGCGCGTGTCGGTGAGGATACGGTCAACTGTCTCCGCCAAAACGACCGGCGCGACAGGTTTGGTAAGTCGGGTATATTGGATTGCATCAATTTGAGCGCGCGTGGCACTACTCATGTCGGCCGTCATAATAATTACAGGTACAGGCGGTTGCAGAGGTGTGTGTAAAACGCGGTGGAGCCTCTCGACGGCTTTCAGGCCATTGGGCGGTTCAAGGAAGCTAAATTCACTCAGGATCAAATCGGGTCGAAGTTTGAGACGCTTAACCAAGTCTACGGCCGCATCCCCGTCTGCCAGAGCGTAGACGAGATATCCCTCTGCCGTTAGCATTAGCTCGATGAGATCACGCTCATCCGCGTCATCGTCGATAACGAGAACGGTCCCGGTCTTAACGTGAGGCTTTTTTGTGGTTTGGTCGTGCCGCAGATCGACCGCTCCGCCTCCGTTCGCGCTGTCGATTGGAACCTCTATCGAGAAAACCGAACCCCGGCCTTCCTGAGACCGGACGCGAATCCGGTGGTTCAGCATACCCCCCAACCGCTGGACAATCGACAACCCCAGGCCCAGACCACTGTTATCGACCTGTCCGGCGATATGCAGCCGCTCATATTCATTAAAAATATCAGCCAGTGAAGCGGCCGGGATGCCTATGCCTGTATCATATATTTCAATAGTGATGGACTGGCCATGCCGGCGACAGCCAACCAGAACCTTTCCCGTGTGTGTGTACTTTAAGGCATTGCTGACAAGGTTCCTAATCATTTGCTCCAGAAGTTGCGGATCACTCACCACGCTCGCGCGGCAAGGAAGCACGACGAAGTCCAACTTCTGTACCTGAGCGTGATAAATGAATTCATTTCTCACTCGAACCAGAAGATCATTGATAGAGAAGTGCGTAATTTCTGCATGCACGGTTCCAGACTCGATCTGATTAATGTCGAGCAGTGAGTCCAACATACCTGTAATGGACGAAAGGATATCCTCCAGACGCCTGACCAGTTGGAGTGCATGTTCACTTTCAACTGAATGCAGCAGCAACCCTTGGATCAGCTTCAGGGATTGGAGAGGCTGACGCAAGTCGTGACTTGCTGCGGCGAGGAATCGAGACTTCCCGACATTCGCTCGTTGCGCCTCCTGCTTAGCCGCCTCGAGGGCTATGGCCGTCTTGCGCCGTTCGGTTATGTCGGCAAATGTGATGACGACCCCATCCACATCCTCATCGGACACCTTGTAAGGCAGAATGCGACGGACGTACCACGCGCCGCTCTCGGCACGGATTTCGTGTTCGATAGGCACCAGCGTGGTGAGGACATGTCTCGCGTCCGTCAGCAGACCGGTATCGTCGGCCAGCGATCTTAAATCGGCCAGCGGTCGGCCGATGTCCCCGTGTATGACACGGAACAACCGGCGCGTAGCCGGTGTGAAAAAGCGGATATTCAGGTCTCTGTCGAGGAAAAGTGTTGCGATATCTGTACTGTAGAGAACGTTCTGCAGATCGTTAGAGGTCGTCTTCTGCCGTTCCAGGGTCTCTTGTAACTGGCTGTTCAGCGCGGTCAGCTCTTCATTCAGTGATTGCAACTCTTCCTTGGATGTAAGCATCTCTTCATTTGTTGACTGAATCTCCTCGTTGACCGAGAGCAACTCATCATTAATCACCTTTTGCTGCGCCGCAGACCTTTCGAGGTTTCGGATAGCGGAGCCTAACTCGCTCCGGGTGGATTCGAGCTCAGACTCTAGTGCCTCGATCTGACGAATGTGCGGGGCACCTCCCCTTCGCATCCCTGAGGTTGGGGCCGGGGGTGGATCGATAAAACACACCAGGTATAGAAATTGTCCGTCGTTTTGGATGGGAAGTATGGTGATTTCAAAGCCGAAATCGATATCTCCGAACCGAAGGCGGCCATCCTTTACGTTTGCGGGTCTCTTCTCATGCACTGCCTGCTGAAGGGCTGACCTCAGCTTGGTGCGAACGTCTTCACGGGCGAGCGACAACAGGTCCAGAACCGCCGGCCCGTGCGGCATCGCGAGGTACCGGTCTGTCTCACCTGTAAAATGAAGACACTCGCCCCGTTCATTTGTAAGGACAAAGGCGGACGCGAACGCCTCCATGACCGCCTTATGCGACAAGTTCAGCAGGGTGGTAGCGCTCGGAATGGCCTTATCGCCAAGCCTATGCCTTAAAGGTATCCAGTTGTCTTTATTGCCCGGGCTTACCGAGAAGGTATTGGGCGGGCTTCGCCCGTCCTTCCGGTAAAGTCTTTGCGCCCGTGAAATTAATGAGAACGGACTCTCTCCGCTGCCCGCTGTTTCAGAGGCCCCCAGTAACAAGACGCCCTGATCGAGGAGTGCGAAGTGAAAAAGGGAGAGAAGTTTCGTTTGAGCCTCAGGCTTCAGGTAGATGAGCAGATTTCGGCATGAGATCAGATCAAGGCGCGAAAACGGTGGGTCATTCAGGACATCGTGGACTGTAAAAACGATGTCTCCACGTATTTCCCGTGAAACCCGGTAGTGATCGCCCTCTTTTGTGAAGAAGCGCGCTATTCGTTCCGGCGACACCTCCCCCATTGCTGAAGCCGGGTATACGCCTTCTCGCGCGCGCGCCACAGCATCGGCATCCAGATCAGAGGCAAAAATCTGCACCTTCAATGGGCGTTTAGCCGCATCAATGGCCTCTCTGAAAACCATGGCGAGAGAGTAGACTTCTTCCCCGGTGCTGCAACCGGCCACCCAAATTCTTAAAGGCAGCTCGGTCGGGCGTTTAGATATAAGTTCGGGAACTGTTTTGGAGGCGAGGAAGGCATAAACCTCAGGGTCCCGGAAAAAGCAGGTGACATTGATAAGAAAATCATCAGCGAGGAGGGTCAGTTCGCCTGGGTCCTGCCGCAGGCGGTCAAGATAGTCTGACATGTTGGCCTTGGCCATGCCCGCCATCGCCATGCGCCGATCGGTTCGTCGCTTCAGTGTTCCCGTCTTATAACATGTAAAATCATGCCCTGTTGACTGACGCAGGAGCGTGATGATTTCAGCCATGGCATAGCCAAGGGGTGCCGGGCCAAGGGGTGCCGGGCCAAGGGGTGCCGGCGCATCCACCGTAAGGCCTGTTTTTGGCCGTTGTGGAGCGGGTAGAGCAAGGCCCGGATTCAGATCGGCAACGCGTCTGATGAGAGCTGCGGGCATATCCCTGACTTTTAAAACCTTATCGGCGCACGCCGTCAGAATAGCGCTCCGGGGCATAGCATCGAATCCTGCCTCCTGCGGGTCTTGCACGATGACAAAACCGCCAGCGTCTCGCAGGGGTTTCAGACCTGCACTCCCGTCCGCCCCCATCCCAGACAGCACAACACCGATTGCACGGGGACCCAACTCGCTCGCCATAGACTGCAAAAGAAAATCGAAAGGCAGGCGAAAGCCATGGGGCTGAGGGGGTGGGGAAAGCGACAGTTTTTCTCCGGCGACCGCCAGATAGGTTCCCGGTGGAATGATGTAGAGGTGCCCCGGCTCCATCGTAACGCCATGGGACGCCTCCGACACTTTCAAGACAGTTCGCCCGGCTAGAAGCTCAACCAAAAGACTTTCATGGTTCGGGTCCAGATGCTGAACCAGCAAAAAGGCCAGACGAGCATCGATTGGTACGGCCGCGAACAAATCGCGACAGGCCTCCAGACCGCCGGCTGATGCGCCAACGCCCACGACAGCAAAACAAGGGGGCGATACCTCAAAAGGTTCGCGTTCGCCTTTAACCGCTTCTTCGCCCGTTCGGATACGCACTTCTGACGATCGGTCGGCGGCGGACATGTAGCCTCAGGGGTAAAGCCGTATCCCTCAGAGCGGGGACAGACCCCGACTAAGCGACAATTTTCTGAAGCGGATGATGAATTAAATTGAAATAATTGTCAAATTTTCATTCCCAATTTTATTTCTTTTGTCAAGCAAACTTAAAATAAATATATAGTCAGGATTCAGTATTATATTTTCAATATTTAAAAAGTTGATGCCCTTGCGCAAGTTAAATTTAACGCTCTATAACCCGTCAGCTTTTCCCGGATACCAGGCGCAGCGGTAACGGCATCTCGAATGTAAAAACCGTCTGTATGACGTCAGAGACCACTCGTATGTCACCATTGTGCGCGCGCGCGATTTCGGCGCACACATAAAGACCGAGGCCAAGCCCTTCTGAGCGGGCGTTCGTCCCTCCGCGTTCGAATGGCAAAAACAGCCTCTCACATTCCGGGAGAGAGATCGGCCGTCCCTGATTGCTGACCGATAATGCAAATCGACCATTGAGTTCGCAAACGTCAACGATGACGGACCCGGTCTGACTTCCATGGCTCAAAGCGTTTGCCACGAGATTAGACAAGAGCTGAGAGAGGCGCCGATGATCACAGTTAATCACGCCCGGTAAGTTTACCTGCAACTTTATATCCCTTGAGGGGTGGGTGACCCTCAGTTCGTCAACAACATGGGCAAATACCGGCCCCAAATTCACATCGACACAGGTGAGCACCATTCCTGCCCCCAGCCGCCCCCTGGCAAAATCCATTAAGTCGTCTACAAGCGCCGAAATTCTGAGCGCACTCCCCTCAACCAATTTCGCTGCCTCTGTCTGGCGGTCATTCAGTGGGCTTTTGCACATTACCTCCAACCCGGAAAGAATCGCGGAAAGCGGATTTCGAAGATCGTGGCCCAGTATGGCAATGTACTGCTCACGCAGTCCGGCCGTTCGTCTTTCGGCACTTAACGCGCAGTTCGCCACGTCCCCGTCCACGCATCTATCGGCTAAGGGCGAAAGTGTGCGGGAAGGCTCAGGCGCCCTCGACGCCCCGCGGTCACCACAGTCGGCATCACTTCGTCTAGTCATTTTCACCCTCGTAACCGCAGAACAAAGGACCCATTCCAGATTTTGAAGCCTTGCGACCGAATATGTCTCAAACGCACAGAGGAAATTTAATTTTCCGGTCGCGACCAAGGCCCGTCAAATTAATCAGTTTTTGATAAGGAGGAAAAGTTTCGGAAAGTACTCAGACACAGAAACCCAAACCCTCTATTTAATTTTTTTATTAAATAATTTCAGATTATTAACTTTGAATTGTGGGCATTTTTAAAATTTCCTACATATAAATTTAATTTATTGTTTTTGATTTTTGCATGAATGTTTTGTTTGATTTCATAAAATATATCAATAATTAATTATTTATGCTCTTTAATTAGTATTATCGCCCTTATACATTCCTCGGCAAAACCCTCTGTATTCGTATAATCATGTTCACATCTATCCATTTTTCCAGGAGTGACGAATACGTCATTGAGCCGTGACAACAAATTTGGTTCGTTTTCGACCAGATGTGCGACCACGATCGTAAGCGTAAACACGCACCCATGTTGCGGATCTGACGATTTTGTGGATCAGGCGCCGGCTTTATCTGGCTTAAAATTCCATGGCATCAACTCGTCGAGACGAGAGACGGTCCAGCCGT
>NZ_JAIXSV010000121.1 GCF_027484505.1 Asticcacaulis sp. | reverse complement strand
GAAATCTCTTCACGTTTCTGGCCCCGCATCTGAACAGACGTTAACAGCCAGGCGGGATATCACTTCAATGTCAATGTATACCGATGCTAACGGGCCTATGAATAGCCTGCATGCGGCTGCCGATCAAAGCCGAGCGTGGCTCTGCGACGTCGCGGCGCCGCTATGGGCAACCCGTGGCCGCACCGTGTCCGGGCTGTTCGCCGAACGAATCGCTTTGAACGGCCAGCCAGATGCGTCCTATTTCCGCACCTTCGTACAGGCACGACACATCTTCTCGTTCTGCGCCATTGGCGCGATGGGCTGGGGCGGCCCCTGGGAGGCGCTGGTTGGGCAAACGGTCGATCTTCTCATCCAACGGGCACGGCGCGGGGACGGGTTTTTCGTACATCGGCTGGACGTTCAGGGCAATCCGCTCGACGGCCGTGCTGACTTGTACGATCAGGCCTTCGTGCTTTTCGCTTTGGGTGCCGCAGGAGCGGCGCTGGGCCGAGAATACTACTTCGACGTCGCCGAAGATCTGCTGTCGGTAATCGAACGCAGCTGGAGTCATCCGGCGGGCGGGTTCACCGAAGGCGAGATCGTCGATGCGCGCGTTCGCCGCCAGAATCCGCACATGCATCTGTTCGAGGCCGCACAGGCACTGGCCGAGGCGAGCAAGCGCGAGCGGTTCGGCGCGCTTGCCCGCACGATTGGCGCCCTTGCCCGCGATCGCTTCCTTGACCGAGAAACGGGCGCGCTGCTCGAATATTTCGATGACCGCTTAACCCCTGCCGTCGGCGACGAGGGGAGAATTGCCGAACCCGGCCATTGTTTCGAATGGGCGTGGCTCTTTGAACGGCTCGCGAAAGCCGGTTGGACCGACGGAGTCGCCATTTCCGATCTCTTGACAGGTTTTGCGCGGCGGACCGGTATCGATTTCGCGCGTGGCGTTGCCATCAACGAGGTCTTCAGCGACGGTACCGTGCGAAATCCTGACGCACGCCTCTGGCCCCAAACCGAGCGGATAAAGGCCGCTGTTTCGCGGTTCAACCGACTGGAGACGATCGACGAAGCGAATGAAGCGGTGGCGGCGGTACGCGGCCTCAGCCAATATTTCGACGTGGCAATTCCTGGGCTCTGGCGGGACAAGCTAAAGGAGGATGGCAGCTGGATCGACGAGCTCGCGCCGGGTAGTTCCCTATATCACATCTCTTGCGCCTTTTTCGAATTGCAGGGGGTGAAGGCACGTGCAGAGGCCTGACGCCTGGCAGCGTCGCCTTTCAGATATTGTAGCGCTCGGAGCGGTCGTTTTGCCTAGACGAGCCTCTGGACGACGAGCCCCCGCCCCCCAGCGTATAGAATTCGGACGCGGGACGCTCGTTCGATCTTGGTCGATTTGCTTCCATGGGCAAGCCGATCCGATAGGGGGGAGCGCATCGTTGGCCTGCTTCGCTCCCTTCGGAGCGATGACGTACCGCCCCCTCAACTGCTCCCGCAGGTTCCGCATTTCCACCATTGCAGCTGGACACCTCGAAAAACTCTGGTCTTTGAGGGGCGGATTTGATTCACTTCGCCAGCGATGCGTCGGAGGCGGCGATGTCAGGTGGGCACCTCCATTTACCTCTCGCCAAATTGGCGCAGTGATGATTCACTGTCGGCGGTCAGCGGGAGCGGACGATGCGGCAGGCTGGGCTTTTCGGATTATCGGACCACATGAAGCGCCTTTCAGCGGACGGCGATCCGCTGGAGGTGCTGGCGCGGATCGTGGACTTTGAAGCGTTTCGGCCGACGCTGGTAGCTGCACTGGGCTATTCCGACGGTACCAAGGGTGGTCGTCCGCCCTACGATCCGGTGGTGATGCTGAAGGTGCTGGTGCTGGCGGCGCAGAACAACGTGGCCGACGGGCGAATGGAATGGCTGATCCGGGATCGGCTGAGCTGGCTGCGCTTCCTGGGCTTCGATCTTGGCGCAGCGACGCCGGATGCGAACACGATCCGCATGTTCCGCGAGCGGCTGACTGCGGTCGGCGCGCTCGATACGCTGTTTGCCGATTTCGACCGCCAGTTGAAGGCGCGGGGCTATCTGCCGATGGGCGAAGCCTGCCAAGGTTCCGGCGATGCGAAGCATCGTTGGAATGCAGGCGCAGGGGGTCAGATTGTCGATGCAACGCTGGTCGCCGCGCCCAAACAACGCAACACCGAGGCCGAGAAGGCCGCGGTAAAGGCGGGCCGGAGCGCCGCCGAGATCTGGCTGGACGAGCCCGCCAAGGCACGCCAGAAGGATGTCGATGCCCGCTGGACGCTGAAATTCGCCAAGGCGCGGCCCACCGCCGATGGCAAGCCGCAGCCGGATATCGCGATCCCAAGCTTCGGGTATAAAAGCAGCATCTCGATATGCCGGACCTTCGGCTTCATTCGTAAGGGCCAGGTCACCGATGGCGCGCGCTACGACGGGCGCATGCTGCGCGACGTGGTGACCAGCGACAACACCGCATCGGACGTCTGGGCCGATACCGCCTATCGCAGCCAGAGCAATGAGCGTTGGCTGAAGGCCCAGGGCCGCGTCAGCCGCATCCACCGCAGAAAGCCCAAGGGCAGGCCGATGCCCGCTCATGTTCGCCGCGGCAACACCACCAAGTCGAAGATCCGGGCCCGCGTCGAGCATGTGTTCGCGCATCAGAAGGCCGTCATGGGCCTGTTCATCCGCACCATCGGCATCGAACGGGCCAAGGCCAAGATCACGCTCGCCAACCTGGCCTTCAACATCCACCGCCTGATCTTCCACGAGCGTCGCGCCGCAATAGGATAATTGCGTCCGCGCTCTACGGAAACCGCTAAAATCCCGGCAAACCCAGCGCCAAACCCCTGGGCCACCCAAAGCGCCACCTCGAATCCTCAATACGATCGCATCAGCGGGTAAATGGAGGCGCCCACTTGCCGGCCCGCTGCATCGTCCATGCCGACCGCGCCTATGACACCAACCGCATCCGGGACCTCATCGAGCAACAGGGTGCCGTTCCCAGCATCCCGCCCAAGGCCAATCGACGCTGGAAAAGCTGGACACCTCGAAAAACGTGCTGACTTTTTGCATGGAGGCGTGCTGGGTCCGCGGCGGTTCAGCCCGCCCCG
>NZ_JAIXSV010000277.1 GCF_027484505.1 Asticcacaulis sp. | reverse complement strand
GGAAACATAATGATCCAGATTTTTGTTTTGTCCCTCGCCGGGCGGTGGCTACGCCACCTTGGCCGCCGCCTCAATGGCGGCTTAAGCGGAATGATTCCATTTGAAATCATTCCGCTATAGACAGCACGCCGCAACACTGAAAAAGGGCCCTTCGGGCCGTAGCCGTTCACAAGCCTTTTCGTGTCTTTTCGTGTTTTTCGTGGCCAAACAAAAACCCCGGGGGCCGAAGCCTCCGGGGTTTGTTATTACGAACTCAGCAAACGCTTAGTTGACCGCGGGGGCCGACTGATTGCGCTCAATGGTCAGGGCGATCAGCTTGTCCCAGGCCAACAGCGAGATCAGGTGCGCGTAGATGTGCATCAGGGCGCCATTGTCACGCAGCTCAACCAGCTTGTCGGCCGGCAGCTTGGCCAGCTTTTCTTCATCGACCGCGAAATATTCGGCGATCTTTTGCGGCTCACCCTGCGAACCGTCCGGATTGGCCGGGCGATAGATGGTTTCGCGCGGGGCCAGAAGGTCGAGGTCCTTCAGCAGGTTGACGAAGGATTCGGTGCGCAGGCGCTCGTTTTCGAAGTCCGAGCAGAACTGCATGGCGTTTTCGACGAAGGCCGACGGCTTGCCACCTTCGAAGAAGGGCACGTCCGGATTGTTGGCGGTCACCACCGGCGAGGAGGTGTCCACGCACAGGATCATGCGTTGTTCCTGCTCGTCATTGGCGAAGACGAAGGGATAACGACGGGCAAAGGCCGGCAGGTAGGCGTCCGGGCGGAAGACGCCTTCGGCGGACACGAACATGTTCTGACCGGCGGCCAGACCCATGGCCGCGACCGGCATACGGGCTTCGCCGATGAAGACGATGGGGTAGCTCAGCGAAGCCGCCGGGAATTCCGCCACGGTCAGCGGCACCACATTGGTTTCAGCGACAAAGGCGTGCGGCGTAGCCGAGGCGCTGATGCCGAGATTGCCGTGGGCTTCAACGCTCAGGGGTTCCGGAGTCTTGTAAAACAGCACGTTCCCTGTCAGCGCGCTTTGTTGGTCTTGAGCCTGTTCCATGATCGCTCTTTGTAGTGGTAAAAACTGAAGAGTTTCGCTTCTAGCCCATGCCTGCGGGAAAGCGCAAGCGGCACGTTCAGGCAGGCGAGTGCAAAGGCCGCAATTCGCGCAAAAACCGGAGCCTGCGGGTATTTTAAGGCGCAGGAACCCCGGAAGTACGGGCTTCCGGGGTTCCGCGCCATGATCCTGAACCGATCCGTCAGAATCGGTAGGTCAGACCGGCGCGCAGATTGCGACCGGCACCGACAAGTATGTCCTTCTGCACCGATGTGTGCTCGCGGATTTCCTCATCAGTCGCGTTACGCAATTCGGCGAAGACCGATACCTTGGGATTGATCCAGTAGGACCCGAAGACATTGACGGCAGTATAGGCATCGGTTGGGGTTTCGAACGCCGCCAGATGCGTGTCCGCCGCCGCCACATGCCGGACTTCGACATGGCTTTTCCAGCGTTCACCTTCGTAGCCGAGGGTGGCCGTCAGCGCCGAAGGGGCAATACGGGCAATATCCCCCAGATCACTCTTGCCGCGGACATAGTCATAGGCCAGATCAAGGCGCACCGCCTGAGCGCCACGGTTCCAGAGGTTCACGCCGCCTTCCAGTTCAAAGCCCCAGAAGTCAGCATCCGTCTGCACATAGCGATAGACCGGCAGACCGTCCTCGCTGTCGCCCGTAGGGCGCAGGTCGATGAAATTGTCGAAACGGCTGGAATAGAGGTGGGCGTCAAAACTGAAAGCCGAATGGCTGTCCATCTGCCAGTGGCCGGTGGCTTCCAAGCTGTAGCCCGTCTCGGATTTCAGGGCCGCATTGCCAATTTCATAAGCCCCGGTGCCGGCATGTGGGCCATCGGCCAGCAACTCAACATCAGACGGGGCGCGTTCGGAGCGCGTCACGCTCAGACCAAAGAAAGCATGATCGGAAGGCTTCCAGAACCCGCCCAGCGAACCCGAAAGGTTGTCGAATTCCTTCGAAAAACCAGTCGAGGTGATCTCCTTGCGGTCACCCCGCAGGCCACCTTCGATGCCCCAGGTGCCCTTGTCGAGACGCGACTGTGCATAGGCACCGAATTCTCGCGTCGTAGAGGACGGCACAAAGGCCTCGGCCCCGATCGCCTCAAAATGGCGTTCAAGGACGTTGAAACCTACCGCGCCTGAGACGTCGCCCATCTTCTGACGGATCAGGTTCACGCGCGCCTCATAACCGTCCGAGAGAAAGCGCGTGCCGATCTCCTCGCCTTCGAACTCGGTATGTTTATAATCCGTGTAGCCCGCATCCGCCGTCAGCTTGTTGAAACCCGCAAAGGCTATATTGACCGATGAGCGGAAATCGTAGCGCGTCTGCTTCAGGCCGATGGTCACCGGGCCCTCTTCCTCATGCGCGTGGTCGTCACCCTCTTCGTGATCAGACGGGTCTTCAGCATGGCTATGGCCGGGTACGCCGTAGGTGGTATCGGTATGCTTGACACTCAGGCCCGCAAAGCCAAAGTCACCAACATAGGACAAGCCGGCCCCATAGGCGCTCAGATCGACAGCCGAATTTTCCTGACGATCGCGCGTGTCGGGTTCTTCCCCTTCGGCGTCGGTCAGCCGGCGGGACTCCGGACCTACGGGCGTTTTGTAATCGTCACTCTTCCGCTTTAGAGCGTCGGCGGTGAAGACCCAGGGTCCCTGCCCTGTCTTCACGTTCAGCCCAAGTTGCTTGCCATTATCGACGCTCGAGGCCTGCGCCGTAAAGCGGCCCTCAACACCAGCCTTGGCGGGAGTCGAGGCAATGCGGTCGTCGATGATGTTGACAATGCCTCCGATGGCGTTGCCGCCATAGATCAGGGCCGAAGGGCCCCGCAGAACCTCTATACGCTGGGCCTCGACCGGATCGGTACCTGTAGCGTGGTCGGGCGACACGGCTGAGGCATCAATGGCCCCCATGCCGTTATTGAGCAGCAGAACACGAAACCCGTCAAGGCCGCGGATCACCGGACGGCTGGCACCAGGTGCGAAGGCAGACGAGCGCACGCCCGGCAGGCTGGCCAGCATATCGCCAAGACCCTCAGCCGGCTTCTGGTCGATGGCACTGCGGGTCAGCACATCGACATTGCTCATTAGGGCGTCTTTCGACACGCCATAGGCCGTGCCGGTCACAACGATCTCGGTTATGTCCTCGTCTTTCTGAGGCTTCGGGGACGCGCTTTGCGCCAAAGCGGGGGTGACGGCGACCAGCGCGGCCAGGCTGACGGTCAGGGTGAGAACCATACGGGTTTGCATGGGGGAGGCTCCCGAAAAAAGCGGATGGCCACACACAAAGGCCATACCGAACCGCCTTCTGTTATGTAATAACATAAACCATGTCAAGCCGTCATTGCGAAATGTCGCGAGTCTGCCTAAGTTATAGCCATGTCACACGCCTGCGGCCACGATCACGACCACGTCCACACCCTCGACAGCGGGCGCATCGACGCGCGCCTGAGCGAAGCCCGACGCCTGTGCGAAGCGAAGGGGGAGCGCATGACCGCACCGCGCCTGCGCACGCTGGAGCTGATCCTCAACGAAAACGCCCCGGTCAAGGCCTATGATGTGATCGACCGCTTTCATCCGGACGGCGCCGCCAAACCACCGACCGTTTATCGCGCCCTGGCCTTTCTGGAGCAGATGGGGCTGATCCATCGCATCGAAAGCCTCAACGCCTTTGTCGCCTGTCAGGGCCACGCCGACGGCAAGGCCGTGCAGCCGCACGCCGCCGCCTTCTTGCTGTGCGATTGCTGCGGCAGCAGCGAAGAGGTGGCCGTCAGCCTGCCCGAAATCGACCAGCAGGCCTCAGCCAGCGGCTTTGAAACGCGCCGGGTGACGCTGGAAGCGCGCGGCCTGTGCAAGGCCTGCCGCTAAATCATTATGTTTTCCGCAAAAACAAAATGATTTAGCTTTTGCTTTGCCCCTCGCCGGGTACGGGCTCTGCCACCTTGGCCACTTAGACGGAATGATTCCGTTAGAGGTATAGTTTTTAATGGAATCATCACTCAAGCACCTCCCCTGATTTCAGGGGAGGTGGATTCGACGCCGACAGGCGGCGAAGACGGTGGGGTTAACACCATGGCTTTAACCCCACCCGGCGCTACGCGCCACCCTCCCCTGAAATCAGGGGAGGCGCTATAGCGAAATGCTGTTTCCATCTAAAATCATCCCACCAAACGTCACGCGAAACGACCGCGAGACATTTTTTTCGCCCTGCTACCCGGCGTAGAGCAAGTTTTCACTATTTGACTTCAGGGTCAGGAGGACACGCCTGCCCCCTCTCCTCGCCCCCTTCACTCGCCCCCCCCCTCACTCGCCCTGTCCGGACGCTCCCTTGCCTATTACGCAGTCAGCCGCCACCTTACAGACCGTTGATCCGCGTTCCCTGCGCACGATCATCGAGCTGCACCACAAATACAAGACGATGAAGCCGGGCGGGCAGCTGGCCAATCTCGCCTATATCGACCTGAGCGGGGTCAATCTCGAAGGGATGGACCTGTCCGATGCCGTCCTGACCGGGGCCTGTCTGCGCGGGGCCGCACTGCGTGACGTCAACCTCAGCCGCGCCAATCTGTACGGCTGCGATCTGCGCGAAGCCGATCTGCGCTTTGCCGTCCTCGACCGCGCCGATATGCGGGGGGCCTGTCTGCGCGGAGCTAATCTCACCGGAGCCAGCCTGACGCGCTGCGACCTGCGTGAAGGCCAGATCGCCTTCAAGGACGAAAAGCACGGCCTGCGCCTGATGAAGCACGAAAAGCGCGCCGGCGAACTGGACTACGCCATCCTCTCCGGGGCGGACCTGTCGGGTGCGCGCCTGACCGGGGCCGGGGCCGTGTCCGCCGATTTCCGTGATGCCCAACTCGAAGGCGCGGTCTTAAGCCACGCCAAGCTACGCAATGCGTCGCTGGAGGGGGCCAACCTGTCGGCGGCAGACCTGTCGTCCGCCGACCTGTCCGGGGCCTCGCTGAAAGGGGCGGTGATGGTCGGGACCCAGACCCAGGGCATGACCACCAAGGACACGGACATGTCGGATATTCTGGGTGAACCGATCAGCGTCTTCATTGACGATGAACCGCTCGACGATCTGCTCGACGCCTATGAGGCCTGGTGCCGCAGCGGCGGTCAGGAGGGCGCGACGCAGGATTTCAGCGGGCTCGATTTTCGCAGCGCCACCACCCTCATCGGCCGTAAGCTGACCGCGGCCAATATGGCCGGTGCTATCCTGTACGGCATGGATCTGTCGGGAGCGCAGCTACAGGGGGTCAATCTGTCCGGTGCAGACCTGCGCATGGCCGACCTGTCCGGAGCCGACCTCAGGGGCGCACGCCTGATCGGGGCCCGTCTCAGCCGCGCGACGCTGGACCGGGCCAATCTCTCGCCCCTGTCGCTGGGCGGTGACCGCACCCTGCGCGCCGATCTGACGCGCGCCACCCTCAGTCACGCCAGCCTGCGCCACACCGACCTGACGCGGGCCCGGCTGCTGGAGGCCGAAATGTCCCACGTCCGCGATCAGGGCTGCACCTACACGCTGGCGGAAAGATAAACCGCTTTTATAGCGGAATGATTTCAAATGGAATCATTCCGCTTAAGCCGCCATTGAGGCGGCGGCCAAGGTGGCGTAGCCACCGCCCGGCGAGGGACAAAACAAAAATCTGGATCATTATGTTTCC
>NZ_JAIXSV010000251.1 GCF_027484505.1 Asticcacaulis sp. | reverse complement strand
GCCACAGCCTTAAAATTCTCTTGGCAAGCCTGTTATCAATGATGCCCCGGCGCATAGGGGAAGGTCAGGGATTTATAATAGTCCAGTGACTTTTCCGGCGCCGTCACCCCGGCGGGCAGGGGGCGGCCCGACTTCGACTGGAAATAGGCGATAGAGGCGTCGCGCCACCATTTGGCTTCGCGCGCCTGTATGCGCAGCGTGCTGGCAATGGCCTCGAAGCGCTCGGCATCGACATAGGGCTTCATCGCGGCCCACGTCTGTTGCATGGCGGCGGCGTCTTTTGCGCCTTTGTCGTAGGTCAGGATCAGTTCATCCCACAACGGGCGGCCAGAGCGCGTCCTGTAGTCCCACGACAGGTGGTGGAACCACAGGAGATAGCGCTCATCTGTTCTTTTCGGGTCGGCCCACGCCTTCTGCGCCTGCGGATCGTATTGCGACAGGGCGTCAGAGCCGGTCTTGGTGCGGTCGAAGCCGATGCCGCTGGCATCCGCCCTGTGGTAATAGACCGGGTTCCAGTCGGGCCGGCCCAGATTATCCACCCACGGGCCGGGGCCGTAGTGATGGCCGGTGTCCATCAGGTGATGCAGCCCCAGCGGCGTCATATAGTCCGCCACCGTCTCACGCGAGCGCATCATCAGGGCGACGACGGGCGTTACAAAGCGCGGGTCTGTGGTGAAGGTCATCTTCGCCCATTCGGCCGCGATGTCGCGCGCCGAGCCTTCGGGGTTCCACGCCAGCCGCCCGAAGGCGTACCAGTTGGCCTGATCGAAGTGCGACCCGGACCAGTTGCGATCCGTGCCGATATTGGCCACGCCCGCCATGCCTGACAGGGGATGATCCTCGCCCTCGACGACGCGGGCGACGCTCCAGCCTTTCTGACCCTTCTGAAAAGTGTCGGCGCGCAGCGTTTCTTCGTAATACTGACCCAGATAGGCGAGGTGGGTGGCAAAGCCCAGATACTCCTTGGTGATCTGGAACTCCATCATCAGCGGCGTTTTGGGCATGGCGCCGAACAGGGGATGGAAGGGTTCACGCGGCTGAAAGTCGATGGCGCCGTTCTTGACCTGTACCAGCACATTGGGCGCAAATTGCCCGTCGTGTGGTTTGAACTCGCTATAGGCCTGCTTGTGGCGGTCATCAGCGACCTCGGCCTTATAGACAAAGGCGCGCCACATGACGACGCCGCGATTGCCAAGCGCTTCGGCCAGCATATTGGCCCCGTCCTCGTGCGTGCGGCCATAGTCCTGCGGGCCGGGCTGGCCTTCGGAATTGGCCTTGACGAGGAAGCCGCCAAAGTCGGGGATTTTCGCGTAGATTTCGTCCGCCTTGGCCTTCCACCAGGCGCGCACGGCCGGGTCCAGCGGATCGGCGGTCTTTAAGCCCCCCAGTTCGATGGGGGCTGAAAAGCGCGCCGACAGATAGACGCGGATGCCGTAGGGGCGGAAGGTGTCGGCCAGCACGGCCGCCTTGTCGAGATAGGGGGCGGTCAACGACGCCGCCTTGGCATTGACGTTGTTCAGTACCGTGCCGTTGATGCCGATGGAGGCATTGGCGCGGGCATAGTCGGTATAGCGCGGGTCCTTCAGGTCCGGCAGTCGCCACCAGTCCCACAACGACGCGCCGGCATAGCCGCGCTCGACCGTACCGTCGAGATTGTCCCAGTGGTTGAGCAGGCGTAAGCGAACCTTTGGCGCGTCGGTGGTGTCGGCGGTGGTGCCGGTCTGGACGTGCCGCAGATAGGCGAAAGCCCCGTACAGCAGGCCAATATCGCTGTTGGCGCGGATGTGCACGACCGGCTGACCATTCTGACGACCTTTGCGGATCGCATAGCCTTCGTTGCCCAGCGCCGCGTCGGGTGTCGTCATGCGCGTCAGGACGACCGAGGGAGCGCTAACATTTCTGGCCACGGAAATCCTGTGCCCGGACAGGCCGGACAGGCCCCGTTGCAGTTCGGCCACCGCCGCCTTGACCGTAGGGGCGTTATCCTGAGCGACGACGGTGCGGGGGAGGGTTTCGGCGCTGGCCACCGGCTTGTAACGCAGCCACAGATCGTAGCCGTCCTCGGCAAAGGCCGGGGCCGCCAACAGACAGACAAGCGCGCACAGCGCGTGGATAAGCCTACGCATGGTTCCCTCCTGTGGTGCCCCGCTTTGCGGGTGCGGTTTTTTTAACGCCTCCCCTGAAATTAGGGGGATACCGCCAGAATCGGCGGAGGGGTAAAGCCTTGTCAGATTATCTGCCGGATACCTGTAAGGCCCCCACCACCGCATCTCGCTCGCGTTGCGATCTCGTGCGGTCCCCCTCCCCAGCAAGCTGGGGAGGTATGATCTTTTACCAGTTAAACAGCGTGCCGTCCTGCAGGCGGTTCACCGGCAGATAGGCGCGCTTATAGGGGTACTTCGCCGCCAGGTCTTCGTCGATATCGACGCCGAGGCCCGGTGTTTCGGAGACCATCAGGTCGCCCTTGTCGAAATAGTAGCCGTGCGGGAAGACCTCATCGGTTTCCGGCGTGTGGCGCATATATTCCTGAATGCCGAAATTGGGGATCGAGACGTCGAAGTGCAGGGCTGCGGCCATGCACACCGGCGACAGGTCGGTCGCCCCGTGGCAGCCGGTGCGGACGTTGTACAGCTCAGCGAACGAGGCGATCTTTTTCAGGTGCGAAATGCCGCCCGCGTGGACGACCGTGGCGCGGATATAGTCGATCAGCTGGTTCTGGATCAGGTCCTTGGCGTCCCAGATCGAGGAGAAGATTTCCCCGACGGCCAGCGGCGTCGTGGTGTGCTGACGGATCAGTTTGAAATTGTCCTGATTTTCCGCGACGACCGAATCCTCCATCCAGAAGGGACGATAAGGCTCAAGGTCGCGGCCCAGACGCCCGGCCTCGATCGGCGTCAGGCGGTGGTGAACGTCGTGCAGCAGGTGAACCTCTTCGCCCAGCGCTTCACGTGCGGCGGCAAACAGCTTCGGCACCACGCGCATATAGGCCTCGGTGGACCAGACGTTTTCGCTCGGCAGGTCAGCATCGGCGGGCTCATAGAACATCTTGTCCTTCGACACGCCGTAGGTGGAGGCGAGGCCCGGCACGCCGCATTGCAGGCGGATGGCCTTATAGCCCATGGCCTTGTATTCCTGCGCCACTTCGATGGTGTTTTCAATGGTGGTGCCGTTGGCGTGGCCATAGACCATGACGCCGGTGCGCGAGCGGCCGCCCAGAAGCTGATAGACGGGCAGGCCGGCGATTTTGCCCTTGATGTCCCACAATGCCATATCGACGGCAGACACGGCCGACATGGTGACCGGGCCACGACGCCAGTAGGCCCCGCGATAGAGATATTGCCAGATGTCCTCGATCTGTTGCGGGTCGCGCCCGATCAGGCAGGGGATCACGTGGTCTTCGAGATAGGAGACGACCGACAGCTCACGCCCGTTCAGCGTGGCGTCACCAATGCCATAGACGCCTTCGTCCGTCAGGATCTTGAGGGTGACGAAATTCCGGCCGGGGCAGGTGACAATAACTTTTGCCGATACGATCTTCATGAGACTTACGCCTTAAATTGGTATGACCTATCTCGCTTTTGCCGACCAATTGCCCGAATGGCAAGCGCAAAGTGAGGATAAGATGCAGATTTGTTTCTTATATAACAGGCTTGGAGAGGTTGTCTCAGAGAGGCAAGCCTCACACCGGTTGAATTGGTAAGACCTTAACCTGTCACTAGTCTTATCTCGGCGGCCATTAGCCCCGCCGCTTCGGCCCGAAGGGTCAGGCGGCCCTTTTGGCCCGGCTTTGCGCGCACAATGGCCAAGGCCAGTCCGTTGAAGGCTTTGCGCGTCAGCGATGGGAAGGGCGTAAAGTCGGTCGGATCGCCATTATCAGTGGCAACGATCTCGCCCGGTCCCTCCAGTGTGAAGGTCACCTTGTCCTTGGCGAAGGGTACGGTTTCGCCCTTGTCATCGACAATACCCAGGGTGACAAAGCTCAGATCCTTGCCATCGGCCTCAATCACGCTGCGGTCGGCCTCCAGCGTCAGCGCGTGGGCGGCCCCTGTGGTCTGGCGACGTGCTTCGGCCCACGCCTTGCCGTCTTTATAGACGACGGCGCGAATTTCGCCCGGTTCATAGGTGACATAATCCCAGCGCAGCCGGTATTCAAACGCGCGCTTTTTGATCCGTCCCTGCGACTTACCATTCAGGAACAGCTCTGCCTCATCGCCGTTGGTGAACAGGTGCACCGGCGTCACCTCGCCCTCACGGCCATTTTGCGTCTCTTTGCTCCAGTTCCAGTGCGGCAGCAGGTGCGCCACCGGCAGGTCGGGTCGCCAGCGCGACTGATAGAGCCAGAAGCGGTCTTTCTTAAAGCCGGCCAGATCAATAATGCCGAAATAGGAGCTGCGGGCCTCGTAATAGGGAGTGGGCTCGCCCAGATAGTCCCAGCCGGTCCATACAAATTCACCGGCCACATAGGGGTTCTGATCCTGCGCCGCCCAGTTGCGGTCCGCAGACGAACCGAAGTCGGCAGCAAACAGTTCGTAGGCACTGACCTGATGGGTTTTGGGGTCACCGCCGACACCGGGACGCACCGGCGCGCTATTGGTGCCAGGTACCGGAAACTGATACTCGCCGCGGCTCGACAAGGCCGCCGCGCTTTCGCTGTGAAAGATGATCTTGTTCGGAAATCTGGCGCGGAAGGCCGGGAACTTGCTGGGCAGGCTGCGGATGCCCGCCCCCTGATAGTTGAGGCTGATCACGTCCATCTCGGCCGGCAGGGGCATGTCGGCCTGCGCCCAGTTCATCGCATTGGTGACCGGGCGGGTCGTGTCTTCCTCGCGAAGTATCTTCACCAGCCGCCGCGCGATCTGCGCCCCCGCTTCGCCGGAATACTGTTCGCCCACCTCATTGCCGACGCTCCAGATGACGATCGAGGGGTGATTGCGGTCGCGCCTCAGCATGGCGCGCAGATCGGCCTCGTGCCAGTCGGGGAAGATCAGGTGGAAGTCGAGGGGCGTTTTGCGCTTTTCCCAACAGTCGAACACCTCATCCAGCACCAGAATCCCCATCCGGTCGCACAGCTCCAGCAGCTCCGGGGCCGGCGGGTTGTGACTCATGCGCAAGGCATTGCACCCCATGTCCATGAGCATTTCCAGTTGCCGCTCAGCGGCCCGTACATTGAACGCCGCCCCCAGCGCGCCGAGGTCATGGTGGTTATTAACCCCCTGAAGCGGCACAAAGCGGTCGTTGACATAAAGCCCCTTGTCGGGGTCGAAGCGCAGGCTGCGTATACCAAAAGGAGTCTCATAGCGGTCGATTTCACGACCGCCCTGCATCAGGGTCGTCACCGCGACATAGCGGTTTGGCACTTGCGCGGGCGGCGGTCCCCACAGGCGGGGTTGCGACACGGTGGCCGAGGCTTTGACAACAGTATGGGATCCGGCAGCCACCGGCACCGACTGGTGCGCGGTTTCGCTGACGGCGCGGCCCGTGGGCTTACCCTTTGCGTCCAGCGTATAGAGACGCGTGACAAGGCTGATGTCGGCCGGTTCGGTGCCGTCATTATCGATGCGAGTGACAATATCGACCGTGGCCTCGTCCTGAGAGACGTGCGGCGTGGTGATCTGCGTACCCCAGTGCGCCACGTGTACCCTGTCGGTCTTGACCAGCCAGACATTGCGGTAAAGCCCCGCCCCCGGATACCAGCGCGCTGACTCCGGAGGGTTGTCGAGGCGGATGACGATGTGGTTGGCGCTGCCGTAATTCAGGTGTGGCGTCAGGTCGAGACGGAAGGAGTTATAGCCGTAGGGCCAGCCACCGACGAGGCGCTCATTGCACCAGACGGTGGCATAGGACATGGCTCCGTCGATATCGAGGAAGAGGCATCGCCCTTTATCCGAAGCCGGAACCTCCAGACGGCGGCGATACCAGGCCGGTCCCCAGGTCTTCAGCCGCCCCATGCCGCCATAGGGGCCGGTTTCCAGAAACGGTCCCTTGATGGCCCAGTCGTGGGGCAGGGTGACCCCCTCCCAGCCGGAGTCGTCGAATCGGGATTGCACCCAGCTGACCTTTGCCCCCGGATGGCCATCGGGCCGGGCGTGGCGTTTGTCAGGATCGGAGATAAATGGATTGGCGGTGGGCAGTATCCACGGTTTCAGCACGGGCCGCGTGGTATTGATCTGCGTGGCATCGACGGGGCGCGCGTCCGCCTCCTTGCCGTCTTCGCTCTTTTTGATTTCAGGGCGGATGTCGTAGTCGAGCGCCCCATCAAGGCCCTCCGGGTCGCCCAGCCGGAAGCGCCAGTTGTCATTGAGTGGCAGGCGTTCACGTCCCTTGCGGGCGTGAGCGACCGCGTCCTTTGGCAAAAGGCTGGCGGCGGCGGCCGTTGTTAGCAAGGCACGGCGGGTCGCTTTAAGGGCAGAGGTCATGCGCGATTTCCAAACAGAGTGTGACCGGCACCAGTTTACTGGCGACGCTTCCAAAGGTCTTGGTCATTCTGGAAAAAAAGGCGGACAGGCCGTGAAAAGCCTGTCCGCTCAGGGGGGAGTCCGAGGCGTTGGATCAGAACTTGCTGCGCCAGCCGAAGTGATAGGTGGCACCGGGGTTGAAGTGGCTATAGGCTGCGTTGGCGTAACCGAAATTGGTACGGAACGGCTCATTGGTGATGTTGGTGGCTTCGAAGGTCAGCTGCCCTTTCTGGCCGAACCAGTTGGCATTGTAGCTGGCCGACAGATCGACCTGACCGCGGTCGGTGGCGATCAGCGGCAGCATCAGGCCGTTTTGCGGGGCTCCGGCCGCGATGCGCTCGTCAAACCACACATAGCTGGCGCGCACCGAGAACAGGTCGTTTTCGTAGTAGGCGGTGGCATTGACCGTCTGCGGCGACAACTGGGCCGCGGCGCCATCATTTTCATCGTCCAGATGCGTGTAGTTGGCACTGAAGCCCAGACCATCCAGAACAAAGTCGAGCGGTTGCACCCAGCCCAGTTCGATGCCGGTCAGGTTGATGGTGTTCACATTGACCGGCTGGTTGACGAAAACGTCAGCGGTGGCCGGGCCGCCGCGATCATTGATCGCTTGCTGCTGCTGGGCCGTCAGAGACGCGAAATCGATGCCGAGATCGGTAAATTTGCGCGTCGATTGCTGCACGACCGTATAGCCATTGACCGTCTTCTTGAACACCGCCACGCTGACATAACCCAGGCCGCCGGTGTAGTATTCGGCCCCGAAGTCGAGGTTTTCCGAATAATAGGGTTGCAGCGACGGGTTACCGGCCGAAGCCGTCTGGGCGGACGGGTCAGAGAAGCTGACGCCCGGCAGCAGGTTGTTCGGGTTAGCGCGCGTCAGGGTCTTGGACGCGGCGGCGCGCAGTTGCAGCTTGTCCGTCACCATGGTGGTGACGTTGAGCGACGGCAGGTTGGCGCTGTAGTTTGTCTCCATGGTCACAAACTGGCGCACACCGTTGACGGTCACCGGGCCGGTCACGGTCTGATCCGTTACGGCGCGGCGCACACCGGCATTCACCTTGAACACCAGATCACCGACCGGAATCTGGGTATTATATTCGATATAGACGCCCTTGTTCTTTTCGTTGATGACGCCCGATGGCGTGCCCAGAGCCGAGTTGTTGGTAAACGGCGCCCCTGTGTTGAAGGCGGCGTAGTTGGTAGCGGCCTTCAGCTTGTTGAGATCGGGCAGGATGTACTGCGTAAAGCCCGGCGCACCATCGAGGATATGCGTGAAGTCCGACGCGGGGCCGACGCCCAGATAGCTGGCGATGGCGCTTTGCGGCACGGCGGCGAAGGCCGCGGTCTGGTAATTGGCCGAATTGTCGAAGGCGGTGATCTTGCGATCGGCCTCGTCATAGGCGGCCCCGAACTTCAGCGATGACCCGCCTTCGAAGTCATAGGTCATGTCCGCGTGGGCACCGGCTGTGTAGGTCGAACGCTTGACGTTCTGGATGTTTACGCGGTTCCAGGTCCAGCCGAGGTTGGGGTCGGCGATATTCTTGTTTGGCTTGATCGTCGGGATGATGCCGTCATTGGTATACTGGATCGTCAGCCCGGAATTGAAAGGCGTATTGAACAGGAAGCTGGGGGCTTCGCGGAAGAAGACCGAGTGGGTGTAGTTGGCCGCCGCGTCGAGGCGCAGCTTCGGCGTGATCTGCCAGCTCAGGCTGGGATTGACGTTGACGAAATCGAGGCGCTCATCAAACTTGCGCGCTTCGACGAACATGGCCGAGTTGGCGAAGGTGCCTGAGGTGACCACATTATTGGCATCGACCTTCAGATTGATTGGCACCATGCCGCCAGTGGCGGCCGTCGAAGAGTTACGCACAAACCAGTTGAAGCTCGACCGGTCGTACTCCCCCTTGGCCGACGCGGCCATGATGTCGAGTGCAAAGCGCAGAGTGTCGGAGGGGCGGTATTCGACGGCGGTGATCAGGGTCAGACGATCGCGGTGGCCATCGACGTAGTTGAGACGGCCCAGACGCGGGATCATGGCGTTGGTAAGCTGATTGGCCGTCAGCCCGGGATTGAGCGCCAGAAGCGCGTTCAGGTCCAGCGTCGCGCCGGTCATCAGACCGTTACCGGCATTGGCCGGCACGACGGTGGCGAAGCTGAAATTGTTGCCCTGCGCGTTGCTGCACGCCGTGTCGGTCGTCGGGCAGGCGAGGTTGGCATTGCTCCAGCCCACCGAGTCAAAGCCGTCCGAGCGGGTGCGCTGGCGCGAACCGGCCAGACCGATCAGCACGCCCCACTTGTCCCAGGTCTTTGAGAAGGTGACGGCCCCGCGCGGCGAAAAATCACCGGAGGCTTCGCCATAGGAGGCCGAGGCCGATACGGTCAGGTGCTGCCCCTTATTGTCGAAGGGACGGGCGTTCTGCAGATTGACCAGCGACATGCCGCCTTCGAGCTGGCTGGCGGTCGGGGTCTTGGAAACGGTCAGGCGGGTGAACAGTTCCGACGGGAAGAGATCAAGGTCCACTTCGCGGTTGGAGGCCCCGCCGTCGATGCCGCCGTCAGAGGCCACGGCCACACCGGCATTGTTCAGGACGATCTTGGTGAAGCTGGGCCCAAGGCCGCGCACGTTGACCTGCGTGCCTTCGCCCGTATAGCCGTTGCGCGAAATCTGCACGCCCGGCACGCGTTGCAGCGATTCCGCCAGGTTGAGGTCCGGGAATTTGCCTATGTCCTGCGCAAAGATCGAATCCGAGAAGTTGACCGAGTTGCGTTTGGCGCGGGTCGCGTCCTGAAGGCTCTTGCGATAACCGGTGATCACCACTTCGGTGACATCGGTGCTGGCAGACGTGTCAGCACTCTGGGCGTGTGCCGCGCCGTAGCCGAAACCAGCCAGAATGGTGGCAGACATCAGGGCAAGACGGGTCGCGCGCAGAACGCGCGTGTTTTGACGGACCATGGGGTTCCTCCTGTTGGATCGTTGACGGTTTTTGCAGGCCGCAGGCCGGTCCGTCTTTTTATGGTAACGCTCACATTCATAAGCCGGTCAGGTTTCATCTGTCAATTAGGTCAGTCCAATATTTATTAGATTGTCGCTTTTTGGTCAGTGCAATGAAGTTGCAAAAATTTTTCAAATAAAAACAGTCGAATAAGTTGAGATTTGTAACATCAATTGCAGCAGAAGGCTTTAATAATACTACAAAATCATCGATTTGTGCGATAAATTAAGGCGGTCAAACTGACATTACAGATGCAATGAAAGGGATGTCTCGCCGATGGAATCTAGTATTGGTCTGACAATGCGTGTACGCCGCGCTCACCTTTTCCGTTTCAAAATATCGTCTGATGGGGCATAGTTGGGCGAATCCTGATAACGGTCCCATGTCTGACAATCGTAAACGTTACAAACGCATCGCCGACGCCATCGCCGAAGAAATCCGCTCCGGCGTCTATAGTGCGGGCGACCGCCTGCCGACCGAGCGTGAGCTGGCTGTACAGTTCAAGGTCAGCCGCCCCACCCTGCGTGAGGCCATGATCGCGCTGGAAATCCTCGGCTATATCGAGGCGCGTCAGGGCCACGGCATCGTGGTCAAGGCGGTGTCGCCCGACCCCCTGCCCATGTCCGATTCCGAAATCGGTGCTTTTGAGCTGATCGAGGCGCGCCGCCTGTTTGAAAGCGAGGTGGCGGCGCTGGCGGCCACCCTGATTACGGATGAACAGCTTGATGACCTGAAAAAACTGGCGCGGCGTATGGAAGACCCGTCTCCGGCGATTTCCGAGCGCGCTGACCGCGAATTCCACATGCTGATCGCGCAGGTGACGGGCAATGGGGCGATTGTCTCATCCGTTGAGAACCTGTGGGACTGGCGCTACCGCTCGCCGCTGGCGCGCAACATTCTGGCCCGCACGGCCAATCTCGGCATGAAGGCGCGTGTCGCCGAACACAGCCAGATCATTGAGGCGCTGGAAAAGCGCTCGCCCGACGCGGCGCGTCAGGCCATGCGCGAGCATATGGACCGTGTGATCGAGCACCTTCTGGCCACGACCGAACTGGTCGAGGTCGAAAAGGCCCGCGCCGCCGGGGAAGCGCGGCGCAAGGCGCTGGCCAAGCGGTTTCTGAAGGCATAAAAAGCCTGCCCCTTACGGAGCAGGCTTTTCGCATTGACGCTTCAGGCGCGTTACGCCCGGCGACCGCGCAGCATACGGCTAAGCCCGATCAGCAGGCAGGCCCCGATCACACCGGCGATCAGATAGCCGATCACCCCACCGAACGAGATGCCGAGGATGGCCAGCAGCCCATTGGCTACGGCCGCCCCGATGACCCCCAGCAGGATGTTCATGAACAGACCCTGTTCGGACTTCATCAGTTGTTCGGCGATCCAGCCGGCAAAGGCACCGACGATCAGGGCTGTCAGCCAGCCGATGGAATTCTCGTTCATGGAAATAGCCTCCTCAAAAGTCAGGAGCCGACAGGCCCGTGTACTGAGGCTCACACTCTCACGCGTCCGATAAGGCCAAAATGCCGCCGTGCGGCCGTCGCATAAAAACCGTGCAAGGCTCCGGCTACAAAAAACCGCCGCCTGCGATGAACAGGCGGCGGTGAGTTTGGGAGGAAATAAATTGTTTAACGCTTGATCGTGAAGCCCACGAAGAAGCGACGACCGAAATAACCCTGCTCGGTCAGAAGATTGCCAACGCCGGTAGAGGTGGTCTCTTCTTCCTTGGTCAGGTTTTTGCCTTCCATGAAGAGGCTAAGGCCGCGCGGACCGGGCTTCCAGGTGATCTTGCCGTCCAGATAACCGGTTTCGTCACGATAGAGCGGCTGACCATAGCTGTCGGCGGCGCTGACCAGCCACTTCGAGCGGTAATTATAGGCCAGACGCGCATTGATCGGGCCCTTGTCGTACCAGAAGGTGAAGTTATAGCTGTCGGTCGAAAGGCCGGGGAAGGGCAGGGGCGAGCCGTCAAGCTGGCTGTAGAGGCCGACATCCTTGGCTTCCTGATAGGTGTAGTTGGCATCGGCGCCGAAGCCCGACATCCAGCCCGGCAGGAAGGTGAAGGCGGTTTTGGCCGTCAGTTCGAGACCCGAAATCTTGGCCCCCTCACCATTGATATAGGTGGTCAGGGAATACTGGGTTCCATCGCCGAAATAATCGACCATCCCGACCGGAACCCGCGAAGAGACGTAGAAGGATTTGATGTTCTTGTAGAACAGCCCCAGCGTCACCTGCGTGTCCTTGTTGGGATAGTATTCGAAGCTCAGGTCATACTGCTTGGCGCGATAAGGCTTGAGCGACGGGTTGCCCGCGACGCAGGTGTCGGCCGTATCGGAGTCTGTGCCGTCATTGGTGTAGTTGATGGTGCAGGTCACCGAGGGCATCAGATAGTTCACCAGCGGCCGGGCCATCAGGTCGGCAAAGCCGGCACGCGCCGACAGCGTGTTCGGGATGAACCACACCCCGGCGTTAAAGCTCGGCAGCCACACCGTATAATCCTTGGTGATGGAGGTCAGGCTGTTGGACACGGTGTAGGTGGTGGCCACGTTGTTGTTGTAACGGATTTCCTGACGCGTATTGACGCCCGAAGCCGTCGTTTGCGTATTGACGCGACGCCAGCCAAAATTCCCGCTCACATCCCAGCCATTCCACGGGAAGGCATAGTTGAACTTCAGATACTGGGCGTCGGTCGTTTCGGAAACGCGGTAAGGGATGCGGTTATAGGTTTTGCCGTCGCTGCCCGTTGTCGTTTCCAGATTGTCCAGATTGAAATGCGATGTGTCGAGGTACTGCGCCACGGTCGCAAAGTCCGGATAGTTCCAGGTGGTCGGGATATTGCCGCCGCCGTAGTAGAAGCTGGAAGACAGCGGCGTCATGGCCGCCGCGAAGACGCTGTTTGAGAAGTTTCTCGACCAGGTTTCGGTCGTGGACCAGTAGCCGGTCTGATACGCCGCAGCCGCGGCGGCGGCGGCCGTCTGATCGGCGGTCTGGTTGGGGGAGATGGTGGCCGTCGAGTTGATCTGGTTGGCATAGACGACGGTGTCGTCCGTGCCCGAGGCCAGATTGCTGCCGGCGCTGAGGATCATGCCGTCGCCACCGCCAAAGATCAGGGCGCCGTAGCCATAGGTTTCGCTATCGGTCGCACGGGCACCGAATTCGATCTTGTCTATGATCGGCCAGCGCGTGTCATAGTCGAAGTCGAGCTTGTACTGCTGTTCCTCGGAATGGGCGTTCGACGGGCGATACTGGATCTGCCACTGGCTGACCGCAGAGGCGTCGGTCGGGCTATAGCCTGTGGGGAAGGTGAAGACCGGAGCGCCCGCGCTGTTGAGGCTCACGACCAGACCGGGCACATTGTAGCTGACGCTGACATTGTTGGTTTGCGACACGGTGTCGGTTTTGGCCACCGAGCCCTGAAACTCCGCCTTCAGGCGATCGCCCTTATAGTTGGCGCCAAAGCCGTAATAGTCGCTTTCGGTGGTGTATTTGAAATCGCGCGCACTGACGCTGAAGGCATTGGAGCCGCCGCGGCCGGTGGTGGTCAGACAGTTACCGGCGGTGTAGCTGCTCACCACGTGATTGACCACAGTGGTCGATCCGGCAGGCACGGTGGACCCGCAGGCCGCATTGGTTGCCGAGGTGACATTGTAGAGGCGGTTCACCGAGGTGAAGTCCGTGCCATAGTTGATGTCGTTCAGCGTCTGGTCGCGGGTGTTACGGTTATAGCTGACATAGGCGTCAATGCGGTCAGTGAACCGGTACTGGGCAACAAATTCGGCCGAGGCGCGCTTGTCATTGCGGGTCCACACGCCGTAACGCGGCACGCGCGGATTGTAGTCGTACCATTGCGACAGGCAGTTGTTGCGCTGTGCCGTCACCACGCTGCTGGAACCGGCATAGGCTGAATTACACGCGGCCTGTGTCGTGATGGCATTATAGGCCGCGATATTGGCGGCGGAGTCGGTGGGCGAGTAATAGTTGGCTGTCTTTTCCGCCGAACCGTCGAGATCGGCCAGACGCACCCAGGCTGTATTGCGCAGATAGTCACCGCGCGTATCGACATTATCGAAGGTGATGTTGGCCATCAGCCCCAGCTTGCCGTCCAGCAGCCGCGTCGCGCCGAAGAAGTTGCTGCGCGGCTTCCAGCCATCTTCTGTGTCAAGGTTTTGCAGCGAAGCGGTGATGGAGAAGGTTGGCTTTTTGAAGTCGAGCGGTTTGCGCGTCTTGACGCTGACCGTGCCGCCGACGCCGCCTTCGGTCATATCGGCCGTGAAGCCTTTGAACACGTCGATCGACTGCACCAGTTCCGAGGCCAGTTCGCGGAAGTCATTGGAACGCCCGCCGCCGCCATAGGTATTGAGGTTGCCCGCGGTGGACAGGGTGCTCATGCCGTTGATTTCGACGCGGTTCAGATCGGGTTCCACCCCGCGGATAGAGACCGAGTTCCCTTCACCAAAATCGCGGGCCAGTTGAACGCCGGTAATGCGACCCAGCGCTTCACCGACATTCTTGTCCGGGAACTGCGCAATATCATCGGCCACGATGGAGTCAGAGACCGTGCCGGCCTTCTTCTTGCGATTGATCGCCGATTGCTGCGATTGACGCGTGCCGGTGACGATGACGGTTTCAATGTCTTCTTTCGCCGGGGCAGCGGGGGCGGCCTCCTGCGCAAAAGCGACACCGCTGAGGCCCAGCAGGGCAACCGCGGTCAGGGCGGAGGCGCTTTTCAGGCGCGCGGAAAGGAGGCGGGGGGAGGGGCTGCGGATCATACCTTGGGGGCTCCTGAGCAATCTGCGGGGCGGCGGCCCGGCGGTCGTCCGGGGAGGGGGACGACGGCGCGCGGGCACCGGCGGATACATCGAACGGGAGACAGCCCAGACGCCGCTATCCCGCCGGACAGGTTCGCGCACGATGCAGAACCGGTGACGGAGAAAGGGGTGGAGCGACACAAATGGCTCCGAAAAGGGGCGAGTCTCCCTCATCGCTGCCTTTGGGCCTGCCCTTGGGTTTGTACCCTCGTGGCGCGATGATCAATTTATCAGCGCTGCGAACATTTACGATCAAAAACGATCAGTCAAGTCCTTCGCCATAAATAGCGCTGCTATTTTTATGAAAATGTCAAATATCATCGTTTCATGGGCAAAAATGCCACATAATATGTCAAAACGGGATCAAATTTGGCTAAAATATGACGCGTAAAATGACAAATATATTGGCAAATTTGGCATAAATACAAATTTAATACTTCTTAAAAATATGTGTTTTTATCAGTGATGTATTTATACTTATAATAATCCCGCATTTAAAGACGTCAGTGCTGATGTTAGGCGCTAAAATTGACGCCGTGTTTAATTTTCAAATTTGAAATATTCAAATTATGTCAAAAATGATCATCATTTTGAGACAGGAAACCGCGCGTAATCCCCAGTTTAGAAAGCGTCGCCGCTGCGCGCAGAAAAACACGCTTCACAGGCCGCGACAGGCGCTCTAAGACCGCCTGATGGTTTCAGATGTGCACAATTCGGTTTCGGTCATCGGCTTACGCGGTGTCACCCGGCGCTTCGTCTCCAAAAGCGGCGTGCAGGCGGCGCTTGATGGCGTCGATCTCGATATCGCGCGGGGTGAGGTGTTTGGCATTATCGGTCCGTCGGGGTCCGGCAAATCGACCCTGATCCGCCTGCTCAACCGGCTGGAAACGCCCAGCGAGGGCCGGGTGGAGGTCAATGGCGTCGATCTCAGTGGTCTGGATGCGCGCGCCCTGTCGGCCTTGCGGCATAAGATGGGCATGATTTTTCAATCGTTCGGCCTGTTGTCGAGCAAGACAGCGCTGCACAACGTCGCCTATGCGCTGGAACTGGCCGGGACGGGCACCCCTGCCACCCGCCGTCAGCGGGCGCTCGATCTGCTTGATCGCGTCGGCCTCAGCGCCCACGCCCAGAAATACCCCGCGCAGCTTTCGGGCGGGCAGAAGCAGCGCGTGGCCATTGCCCGTGCGCTTGCCAATGCACCGGACATCCTGCTGTGTGACGAAGCGACCTCGGCGCTCGATCCGGAGGCGACGCAGGGCATACTGACGCTTCTGGCCGAACTGAACCGCGAACTGGGCCTGACCATCGTGCTGGTAACGCATGAGATGGAGGTGGTGCGTCAGGTCTGCGACCGCGTGGCCGTGCTCGATCACGGACGGCTGGCCGAGGTCGGCACGGTGGAACAGGTGCTGTTCGCCCCGGTGAGTGCGGCCGGCCGCGCCTTATCGAAGCACATCCTGCCGCCGCCCCCCGACGGGGTGGGGGAAGGGGCTGTGACCCTGACCTATTTCGGCGAGGTGGTCTATTCCGACGCCCTGTCGGCGGCCGTACAGGGGCTTCAGGCCCGTTTCAGCGTCCTGTCCGGGCAGGTGTCGCACCTCAAATCCGGGCCCTATGGCCATATGATCGTCGATATGGCCGGCCCTGACCGCGCCGAAGCGCTGGCGCGTCTGCGGGCGCGCGGCGTCAGCGTGACGGAGGCGGTCCAATGATAAGCCCTGACTTTTTTGCCAATATCGACCCGGCGGAAATCGCCCGCGCCAGCGGTGAGACGCTCGGCATGGTCGGCGCGTCTCTGCTGCTCAGCCTCGCGCTTGGCCTGCCGCTGGGCGTGTGGCTGTCGGTGACCAGCCGGCAGGGCTTAAGCCCCAATCCGCTCCTCTATGGTCTGCTGAGTTTTGCGGTCAATGTGCTGCGCTCCATCCCCTTTGTGATCCTGTTCATCCTGCTGATCCCGGTCACTCTGGCGCTGGTCGGCACGTCCCTGGGGGTGAAGGGGGCCATTCCGCCGCTGGTGCTGGGGGCCGCCCCGTTTCTGGCGCGGCTGGTCGAAAACGCCTTGCGCGAAGTCGATCGCTCGGTGATCGAGGCCACGCAGGCGCTGGGGGCCTCAAAGCGTCAGATCATCCTGCACACCCTGCTGCCCGAAGCCCTGCCGGGCCTGATTGCGGCCGCGACTGTGACGGCCATCGCGCTCGTCTCCTATACGGCTATGGCCGGTGTGGTGGGGGCGGGCGGCCTCGGCGACCTGGCCGTCCGCTATGGCTATCAACGCTTTCAGACCGATGTCATGGTGGTGACGGTGGTGCTGATCATTGCCCTGGTTCAGGGTCTGCAAATGCTGGGCGATGTGCTGGTGGCGCGCGTCTCAAAGAAATAAGGAAGATACTTATGCTGTCTCGTCGTCATCTGATCCTGACCGGTTTTGCCGCCTCTGCTCTGGCCGCCTGCGGCAAGCCGGCCGCCAAGGGCAATGTCCTCAGCGTTGCCGCCACCGCGGTGCCGCACGCCGAAATCCTCAAGGTCATCACCCCCGATCTGGCCGCGAAAGGCATCACGCTCGATATCAAGGTCTTCAATGACTATGTGCAGCCGAACCTTCAGGTCGATCAGGGCCTGATCGACGCCAACTATTTCCAGACCCTGCCCTATCTCGACTCGTTCAACAAAGAGCGCGGCACCAAGCTGGTGACCGTGGTCGGTGTGCATGTCGAGCCGTTTGGCGGCTATTCGCGCAAACATAAGGCGATTGGCGACCTGCCGCAGGGCGCGGTCATCGCCGTGCCCAATGATGCGTCGAACACCGGGCGCGCTCTGATCCTGCTGCACAAGAACGGCCTGATCACGCTGAAAGACCCGACCAATATCAATGCGACGTTGAAAGACATCGCCGGTAACCCCAAAGGCTTTGTGTTCAAGGAGCTGGAATCGCCGTCCCTGCCGCGTGTCCTGCCGGAGGTCGATCTGGCCCTGATCAACACCAACTATGCGCTGGATGCCAAGCTGGACCCGAAGAAAGACGCCCTGATCATCGAAGGCGCGGACAGCCCGTACATCAACTATCTGGTGGCACGTGCCGACAAGAAAGACGACCTGCGCATCAAGGCGCTGGCCGAAGCCCTGACCTCTCAAAAGGTCAAGGATTTCATCGCCAAGACCTATAATGGTGCGGTCATTGCGGCGTTTTAGCTGACACCACCTCCTCAAGACGGGTCAGACGTGTTGTGAGCAGATTGAGCGTTGTGAAGTGCACGTAGAGCAGGATAATATAGCCGACGTAAGGGATGAGAGTTAGCAGTGCAATCCTGCCGCGCTGGGGGGCCAGTCGTTTCAAGATGACGTAGTAGCTGAGCCCCAGCAGACCTTGCCAAAGAACCGAAAGGATCAGCGATGGTACAAGCTGCACCCATATATCCGTGTCCGTAGTCTTTCCCCGCCTTACGTCTTGAGTGGTTAGAGACGTTGCACGGGGTGGAACGCCTGTCCAGCGCGCAACGCGCGTTAGAGCGGGATGATTTTAAGTGGAGGTATCATCCAGCTCTAAATTTCTGTTTTGTCGCGCAATTTTTCCGAAAAGTGGTTTCAACTTTATCGGATTGCGCTCTGGCCGAGTCAGAATTTCATATGTCGTGAACAGAGGCCTGCATTCTGTTTTGATGCCAGAACGTCCCGGAGACACCTCTATGGCTGCTCCCGTGAAATTACCTGTTTCACAAGGCTGCAAAGGCATTTGCCTGATCACTTCTTTATTTTGACAATACGGTAAAAGACATAAATCAACGCCAAAGCGGCGATAGCTATAGACGCCGCTTCAAACCATGTGCCGAACCGCTGCGAGAATAGACCTTCGCCGTTCAAATAACGCAACACGATCAATCCGCCAAAGGTTGTAAAAAGTAACAAGCCGGCTGTGATGCCGATAATCCTGATCCAAAGTCGCATACGTCTCTCCCCCAACACACGAGGGCATCGTAGTGCAGGGTTTGTCAGGCGACAAGCAAGACTCAAAACCTGACAAACAGGTTGCGGAACCATTGCGGGCCGGAGCGTGAGGCTTCGCGCCAGTCGGCGGAGGTGTCGGCCTCTTCGGGCGTATAGCCGAACGGATTGAAGGTCTTAACCTTGCCCGCCTTGAAGGCTGCCGGTGAGGGGGTAACGAGCGTCAGGCCGTGCACGGCGGCGGTTGCGGCCATCAGCGCATCGCGGGAATCGCTCATATTGAGGGCCGCCCGGCGTCGGGCCACCGCGGCATCTATGGGAAGGATGTGGTTTTCAAAAGCGCGCGGCACCTGTTCGTCCAGCCATTGCCGCAGCAGACGCCCGCTTTCGGCGTCGCGTTTTTCCGCCGCCGCGACGCTGGTTTCCATCTCCAGCAGGCTCAGCACCGACAGAAACAGGTGCTGACGCCCAATGCCCGACGCCCAGCGCGTCAGGCCGGGATCAGTGTCACCGGCCTTGGCCTTGCGCAGTTCCATAACGATGGGGGTGTCGAGCAGGTACATTCGAGCGCTTTCCGAAAAGTGTGACGCACTTTTCGGGAAAAAAGCGCGTTTAACCAAAAAATTTAGAGCGTGATTTCGATTCAATCTGAACGAAATGCGCTCTAAATCCCTCCCTGACGGTCCCAGCCATCCCCGGCACGGGCGGCATCAAGGTCAATCGTCACCCCTTCGCTGAGCGCCAGCAGATCGACCAGAGTCTCCGTCTGCCCCGACAGGGCGCGATAGGCGTCAAAGCTCAGCAGCACGTGAGTCGGCTTGCCCCGGTCGGTGATAAAGACCGGCTCAGACAAGGCGGCGCGTTTGGCGCTGCCGACATCCTGATTGAATTCCCGGCTGGAAAAGGTCGTCAATTTGCACCTACGTTGCTACAAACGAGCGCGCTAATATGTAGTGACGTTACTACATCGTGACCGATTGGCAACAATTTTCAAACGCGCGATTTCAAAACGTTTTTTTAAGCAGCAACCGGTTGCGCCCGGGGCGGTTTGTGTGTCTGTCTCAGCCACCGGCCTCGCCCGAAAGAAGGCCGAACACAGATCAATCAGGGGATCACAGACACGCATGACCGTCGCCACACCCGACATGTGGGCTCACACGCTTGAGACCATCACCACCATCCTGTCGCCGCATGGGCCTAACGGCACCTATAATGCCAATGACTTCAGCATTCGTTTTTTCCTGCAAATCGGCCTGATCATCCTGGCGTGCCGCGTGGTGGGCTGGCTGGGTCAGAAGTTTCTGGCGCAGCCGCAGGTGGTCGGTGAAATGATCGCCGGGGTCATTCTGGGGCCCTCGCTGCTGGGGCTTTTGTTCCCCGACCTTCAGGGGGCCATCTTCCCCAAGGAAAGCCGCAATGTCCTCTATGTCGGGGCGCAACTGGGCGTGGGTCTTTATATGTTCCTCGTCGGCTGCACCTTCCGCGCCGACCATTTCGCGCAAAAGGGCAAGAGCGCTGCGGCTGTATCGCTATCGGGCATTACGGTGCCGTTTCTGATGGCCGTGCTGATTACGCCGTGGCTTCTCACCGTGCCGGGTCTGTTTGCCGAAGGCATTTCACAGGTTAACGCCACCCTGTTCATGGGGGCCTGTATCGCGCTGACCGCCTTCCCGATGCTGGCGCGCATTATTAATGAGCGAGGTCTGGCCAATTCGTCTCTGGGCACCCTGTCCCTGACCGCCGGCGCTTTTGATGACGCCGTGTCGTGGTGCGTGCTGGCTATTGTGCTGGCGACCTTTGGTGGCGGGCCGGGCATTGCTGTGCTGGCCATCGGCGGCGGCCTGTTGTGGACGCTGTTCGTCGTGTTCGCCGGCAAGCGCCTGCTGGCGCCGCTGGGGCGCATGGTCGAAGACCGCGGCGAGATGAGCCACACGGTTCTGGCCATCACCCTGATCGCCTTTGCCACCTCGGCCTTTGTGATGGACGCAGTGGGCATCCACGCCATCTTTGGCGGCTTCATTCTGGGGACGGTCATGCCGCGCGGCAAGTTCACCGAAGAACTGAAGAAGAAGGTCGAACCGCTGACCGTCATCCTGCTGCTGCCGATGTTCTTCACCTATTCGGGGCTGAATACGCGCCTTGATATGGTCAATAATCTCGAACTGCTGCTGATCGCACTGGCCATTCTGGCCGTGTCGATCCTCGCCAAGTTCGGCGCCTGCTATGCGGCGGCGCGCCTGACCGGCGAAGACAACCGCACCGCGCTTGGCATCGGCGCGCTGATGAATTCCCGCGGGCTGATGGAGCTGATCATCATCAATATCGGCCTGCAAAAGGGTATTATCGGCCCGGCCCTGTTCTCGATGCTGGTGCTGATGGCGATTGTCACCACGGTTATGGCCTCGCCGCTGTTCGAAGCCGTCTATGGCCGCAAGGCCCGGGAAAGCGGCGAGCTTGGGGCTTTGCCGGACAGGTCGCCGGACTGATCTCTCTACCTGCCTCATTGCGCCCCGGTGATCCTCCCGCCGGGGCGTTTTTTTATGCCGACTCCGCAAAGCCCTCGGCATAGATTTGCCGGATCAGGGTGCGGTGCGGCGGCAGGTCCAGCGTCGCCCGCTCGCCGAAATTATGGATCTTGGCAAAGGTCCGGTTGGCGTCCTCCACATGCGGGAACTGGTCGCGCGCCCCGCTGAGGTCGGTCCGGAAGCCCATCCCGTAGAGAATGTACTGATAGTTGAAGAAGGCGAAGGTTTCGACGTCGATCAAAAAATCGAACCGGCTGGGCGGCCGGTAACGCCACTGATCCAGCAACTCGCGCAACCGGTCGGGCCAGGTCTGCGCATCGGCATTGTCGCGCCAGAAGGCCTCGCTGCGGTGGCTCAGCGCGTAGTGCAGCTTGAGGAAGGTAACGATATTCTCGTAACGCGCTGTCATCAGGGCGTTGAAGCGCCGGGCGGAGGCGTCGATAGGCCCGGCGTGGGGGAACAGTTCGGCGATCATGGCCACGGCGACCTCGATCATCACGATACCGGTCGATTCCAGCGGCTCCATAAAGCCACCCGCCAGACCCACCGCCACGCAGTTGCCGATCCACGGATTCTCGCGATAGCCGGGCTCGAACGCAATCTCGCGCAGGGTCAGCGGGGCCTTGCTCCCCACATAACGGCGCAGTGTCGCTTCGGCCTCATCGTCGCTGGTGTGGTCGGTCGAGTAGGTATAGCCGATGCCGCGCTGCCCATCAAGGCCGATGTCCCAGGTCCAGCCCGCCGCGTGAGCCGTAGCCACCGTATAGCTTTCGATGGGGGCATCGGGGCGTTCATAGGGTGCCTTGCAGGCCAGCGCCTTATTGGTGAACAGCGTCCCGCGCACGGAACGGAACGGCGAGCCCAATGCCTTGCCGATCAGTTCCGCCCGAAAGCCCGAACAGTCGATATAGAGGTCCGCCGTCAGCACCTCGCCGTCGGCGACGATGTGGTCGATCTGCCCCGTGTGGTCCAGCACCACCCCATCGAGCCGCGCCGGCTTATGCACCACCCCCAGAGCGACGGCGCGTTCGGCCAGCACCTCGGCCAACTGATGCGCATCGAAATGGTAGGCATAGTTCAGCGGGCCGGCAAAATCGCCTTCGTGCGGGCGTTTGGGTGCGCGCCGCGCCTCGGCCACGCGCTTCTGAAAGGTCACGGCCTCGGCAAAGGGCTTGCGCGTCGCCTCGTCCTGCAACAGCCAGTAGGGGACCAGCCCTTCACCCTCGGTATAGTAAGGGGCTTCGAACGGGTGGAAATAGTGCGCGTGCTGTCCGTTGACTGGCGTCTTCAGCCAGTCGGCAAAACGGATGCCCTGTTTGAAGGTGGCGGTGGTGCGCCGCATAAACGGCGCTTCATCGATGCCGATGAATTTCAGCGTCTGGCGTATGGTGGGGAAGGTGCCTTCGCCGACGCCGACGCTGCTGATCTCAGGTGACTCCACCAGCACGATCTCAAGGCGCGGCTGACGTTTGATGTCGAAATAGCGCGCCAGATAGGCCGCCGCCAGCCATCCGGCCGTACCACCCCCCAGGATCAGGATTCTGCGCTTGCCCGTCATGGGTCTGAGTATGCGACGTTTTGGCGGCGCGGGCAATCGGCAGGGGCTATACCGCCTGAGTGGCCGTCTCTGCGAGCTGTGTGGCCTCCGCATCTCTGGCGCGCCGCCACGGTCCGGCATAGCTCGCAGGCGTGTGGCATCGCCGGTCCGGCCCCGTATAGTGGGCGGTGGCGATCCATTCGCGCTCCTGCGTCAGGACGTGGCGCAGATGGTCGAGCAGCACCTGTGCCGAAAAGGGCTTGGCGATCACCTCGTTAATGCCGGCGTCGCGCGCCCGCATAATGTTGCTGCGTTCGGTATGACCGGTGATGAGGATGATCGGCACGGTGCGGTTGGGGCTGTCGGTGCCCTGCCGCAGCAGCTTGGCCGTTTCGATGCCATCCAGTTGGTCCATGACCAGATCCATGATGATCAGATCGACGGGACTGGTTTTCAGGATTTCAAACACTTCGATGCCGCTGCTGGCCTGTTTGACTGTCTTCAGCCCTATCGACCTGAGCATCTCAGACACCAGCTTGCGGATGTTGAGGCTGTCATCGACCACCAGTACGCTGAGGCGCGACAGGTCGAGAGGGGTATCGGTGGCGGTGGGTTTCATGCCTGTGGTCTTTCTTTTTTTAAGCTTACCCTGCGGCTCGCGGGGGCAGGACCGTTTGACGGCCCCGCCCCCAGGGTCAACGGGGTGTGGGGTGACTCAGGCGGCGCGCACGGTTTGCAGGAATTTGTCCATTTCCTGATGCAGCCGCTCGGCCTGCTGTGCCAGTTCGGCCGATGCCCCCAGCACCTGCACGGCGGAGGTGCCGGTCTGTTCCGCCGCCATGGCCACGCCGGTGATGTTGGTGGTCACCTCCTGCGTACCGATTGAGGCCTGATTGACGGCCTGAACGATCTCCTGCGTCGCCGCTGTCTGCTGTTCGACGGCAGAGGCAATGATGGTGTTGGTCTGGTTGATGTGGGTGATGGTGCCGGAAATATTGGAGATGGCTGCCGCGGCCTTGGCGGTGGCCTCCTGCATGTGGGCGATCTTATCCGAGATTTCCGTCGTGGCCTTGGCCGTCTGACCGGCCAGCGCCTTGACCTCGGAAGCGACCACGGCAAAGCCCTTGCCCGCTTCTCCCGCACGCGCCGACTCAATGGTGGCGTTGAGCGCCAGCAGGTTGGTCTGGCTGGCCAGACCAGCGATCAGATCGACCACCCCGCCGATGCTGACGGCGACCGTATTCAGCTCGTCCACCAGACGCACCGCGCCGCTGGCCTCTTCCACGGCTTCCGAAGAAATGCTGGCCGAGGTTTCGACCTGACGCCCGATTTCGCTGACCGAAGCCCCCAGTTCTTCGGCGGACGACGCCACCGAGGTGACATTGGCCCCGGCCTCTTCGGCGGCGGCCGAGACAGCGACCGATTGCGCCGACGCCTGCTGCGCCGTGGTGGTCAGTTGCTGTGCCGAGGCCTGCATTTCCGTGGCCGCACTGGACACCAGCGAGACGATGCCGCCCACCGATTTTTCGAACTCATCGGCCAGTTTGAGCATCATCTGACGCCGTTCCTGGTCCTGCCTCTGGCGTTCGGCCTCGGCGTCGGCGGCCTTTTGCAGGGCCTCTTCTTCGGTGACGATGCGGATGCGATCGACCGCTCGCGAAATGTCGCCGATCTCGTCCTTGCGTCCGGCCCCGGCGATTTCGCGCAGCTTTTCGCCAGAGGCCAGCCGACCCAGCGCCTCGGTCAGGCGGGCAATGGGGTTGGCGACATTATTGGCCATGACGGCGATCATCGCGATGCCCAGCACCGCCACGATCAGGGCGCAGACGATTTCCCACAGCGAGTCGCTGCCGCCACGCGCCTTGAGCGCATTGGACAGCTTGTCAGCATCGGCCATGACGACGGTGCGCGGCACGGTGATGATCACCGACCAGAACTGCCCGCTGCGGCCCAGCTGAATGGGGGCATAGACGCGCATCTGATCGTTCTTTTTGTCGAAATCGACGGCCGAGCGGCCCGCCTTGACGGTATCGAGAGCGCTCCACGCCATCGGATCGACGGTCTGCACCGAGCCACCGACGGCGTCGGGGAAGGCGCTCGACGCGACCACCAGCCCGTCGGAGGTGACGATGGTCACATTGCCCTTGCCCTCATAAATCGACTTTTTCACCGACTGGGCCAGAACCTGCACGAAGGACAGGTCGAAATCGGCCCCGGCCACCCCTTTGAACTGACCGTCAATGACGATGGGCACCGACATGGTGGCCAGAAAGACGGGCTTGCCCTGTACGATATAGGGCAGGGGGGCGAGGATGCTTTCCTTACCATTGGCCTGCGGGCCAAGGAACCAGCCGCCCTTGATCAGGCCATTGGGGTGGCGGTCCTGACTGTCGTATTCGACCAGCGGCTGAAGCGCGATTTCGCCCTGCGCATTGCGCGTCCAGTAGGGCAGGGCGCGGCCTGTGGCGTCGGAGCCTACCGCCTTGCGGTTGACATAGGCCCCGTCCGCCCCGTCCAGCGCATTGGGGGCCCAGGCGCTGTAGGTGCCGTTAAAGCGCGGATTGTCCTTCAGCACCCCCAGCAGGATCTCGTTCAGATGCTGACGCCGCTGAGCGCGCGGCACGCCGCCGGGGCCGGCGATCACTTCCAGGCTGCGCGCCATGTTACGGGCGGCGGAAAACGCCGTATCGACCTCGGTGCGGATCGTCCCGGCCTGCGCATCGGCCAGCCGCGTCAGGGACTCACTGCTGTTGCGATCCAGCAGACCCTGCACATTCTGGTTCACAAAATGCGCGGTCTTGCCTGACGAAAAGATGCCGAAACCAACAAGGGCCCCGGTCGCCATCAGTAGGCAGAGCGCCGACAAGGCGACGATCTTGGTTTTAACGGAATGTATGTTCATGTGCGTCCTCCAGCCGCCATAACGGCGTTAGGGGGATCATCGCGCCCACAATAATAAACGATGTCTTAAGCGATTTTGCCGCTTATATTTTGTGTAATGATAAATAATGCGACGAAATATCACGCTGTCGCAAATTGCGACAACCGAGTATATTTAATACGCGGCGATGTAATATTTGTCTTTGATTGATAATTTGCTTACGGGGCGCGTTATGTTTTGGAAAGCAACCCCTGCGATTACAGAAGGTGGCAACTGATTACCGCGCAGGCATCAGGCGGAACAGTTCGAACATCTCCTGCAGGACGTTAAAGTCGATAGGCTTGACCAGATGCAGGTCGAAACCCGCTTCGGCGGTCTCGCGACGGCGCGCCGCATCGCCCCAGCCGGTTTGGGCGATGATCTTGCAGCGACGGGTGCGCGGATCGGCGCGTAAGGCGCGCGCCGCGCTCAGGCCGTCGATTTCCGGCATCCCCAGATCGAGCAGCACGACGTCCGGGTGAAAGCTGCGCGCCGTGTCTATCGCGCTGAGACCGTCGAAACAGGTCCGCACCTCATCGCCCCACGATTCGATGGCCCAGCTCAAGGTCAGGGCCGAAGCTTGATTGTCGTCAACGACCAGCACTTTCAAAGGCGCGGGCGTGAGAACTGCCCCGTCTTTGCGTTCTTGACAATCAATCATGACAAACCTTTGAGAAAAATGATATTTTACGAGGGTCGCGCCTTGCTGACGCGGCCCGTCCTTAACCGTAAGCGGCGTAAAAAATCAGTATTGACTGTCCGCGTTTACAGGTGGCTCTGCGGCTTGCGGATGCGACGGAGCGCCTTGCGGGTCGCCCTGACGCGCTCGTCCTCGCGGATCGGGCGCTGGCTATCCTTACTCAGCAGGTGTTCGTCCGTTGTACCTTTCGGCGGAAAGGGATCGCTGTCGTGGCCTTTCTCTTCGGCGCTCTGGCTGATCTCTTCAGGTGTGGGGGAGCGGTGGTGCGTCATAATATCTCCTTTCCACCGGAAATCTGGGCGCAAAGGCATAAGACGAAAATGGCGGGCCGCGCACAGGTTGTGAACACGGTATAAAGGCACTTTGTCTCCCAGACCGGGCAAAACCGCGGCTTGAGAAGAGATAAAAAAACAGGATGTTAGAGCGCAATCCGAAAAAGTGCCATGAAAGTGTCTTGCCACTTTTCGGGTAAATTGCGCGACCAAGCAAAAACTGAGAGCCATTCGGCGGCTCACTGAGCCGACGAATGCTCTCGGCTGCATTTTTCGATTCAATCCGAACGCGATCTGTTTTAGGTTCGCTGCGCCAGAGGGCAATCGGAGGCTGATATGACGACGGTCAGGACGGCTCAGACACCATCCGCTGTGGGCGAGACGCTGCCGCCCTCTATCCTCATTGTCGATGACCGCTGGCAGAATCTTCTGGCGACCGAAGCCCTGCTCAAGCCGCTGGGGGCCGACATCGTTACTGCCGAGTCAGGCGAGGCGGCGCTGAGCCTGGTGCTCGAGCGCCATTTCGCCATTGTCCTGCTCGATGTGCAGATGCCCGGCATGGATGGGTTTGAAACCGCGCGCCTGATGAAGACCCGGCCCTCCATGCAGGGGGTGCCGATCATCTTCGTCACCGCCCTTTCCAAGGAGGACCACTACGCCACCGAAGCGGCGGCCATCGGGGCGGTGGACTATATCTTTAAGCCGATTAATCCCGACATCCTCAAATCCAAGGTGCAGGTCTATCTCGACCTCTACACCCAGCGGCAGCAGATACTGCAACTGAATGCCACCCTGCGTCAGTCGAACGAGGAACTGGAGCGCTTCGCCTATGTCTGTTCGCATGACATGAAGGAGCCGGTACGCATGATGAACATCTATGCCGGCTTTCTGGCCGAGGATTCCGCCGAAAAGCTCGACGAAGATGGTCGTCGCTATGTGCAGTATATCCGCGACAACGCCACGCGCCTGAACCGTATGATCGGCGACATCCTCAACTTCTCGCGCGTCGGCCGTGAAGCCATCGAGGTTGAGGCGGTCGATACACGGCGCGTTTTTGATGAGGTCTGCGCCGGTCTGGCCGGTGTCATCGAAGCCCAGCGCGCAAAGGTCACCTGCGGTGCTTTGCCGGAAATGCACACCTCACCCACCCTGATGCGTGTCCTGCTGCAAAACCTGATCGGCAATGCGCTTAAGTTTCAGGACGGCCGGCGCATCCCGGAAATCCACGTCTCGGCGCGCCGCGAAGGCAAGGCCTATCGCTTCGACGTATCCGATAACGGCATCGGTATCGATCCGGCCTATGCCGATCGCATCTTCACCATCTTTCAGAGGCTGCACAGCGAGGATGAATTTCCGGGCACAGGGATTGGCCTTTCGACCTGTCGCAAATTCGTGCGCCTCTACGGCGGAGAGATCAGTTTTATCTCGACGCCGGGCGAAGGCACGACCTTCAGCTTTACCCTGCCGCAACCGGCCCGTCTGTAAATCCTGAACCGGAGACGTCATGACGCTCGAACTTCTGCTGATCGAGGATAATGAAGGCGATGTCGAAATGACGCGCCGCGCTCTGCGCACGGCGGCGACCGAGTGCCGGGTGTCAGTGGCCGGCAATGGGGCGCAGGGGCTGGAGTGTCTGCGCCGCGAAGGCCGTTTCGCGGAGGCGCCCCGTCCCGACCTGATCCTGCTCGATATCAACATGCCGCGTATGGACGGCAAGATGTTCCTCAGCGAGATCAAGGCCGATCCGGCCTTCAAAGCCATTCCCGTGGTGATGTTCACCTCGTCGGAGTCGCCGACCGACATCCGCGACTGCTACGAGCGTCAGGCCAGCAGCTATGTCGTCAAACCGTTTGAGGGCGCGCTCTACGCCGAAACCGTGCGCGAAGTGGTGCGCTTTTGGGGGCAAATTGCCAAACTGCCCTGATGGGCACGGGGTGGACGGACAAAATCAGCGGGCGCGGAAAGAAAATTTCCGCGCCTGTTTTTATTTAAGTTGCTGATATAAATGATAAAATGAAGCGATCGCCTCGCTAGAGGCCAAATAAAACACTACGACCTTGTGGAAAACCGAAAAAGACCGTTGACGCGGATCGGGGGTTCGAATAGAAACCGCCTCCTCGCCGCTGACGGCGGCAACGAAATCTTTACGAAGCTTAACGCTGAAACGGATTTCCGGTCTTTGACATTGTATACTGGGGAAGGGAAACGCAGGCGGCGGTGGTCTATGACGACTACTGTTGCAAGCGGTCTCTTTTAATAGACAACCATTTATGGGTTGGGGTTTAGGCTCCGATC
>NZ_JAIXSV010000018.1 GCF_027484505.1 Asticcacaulis sp. | reverse complement strand
GCGGGCCAGGGCCTTGCAGGCATGGCTGCCGATGAAGCCGGCGCCGCCAGTGACCAGGATCGTGGGGCGGGTCATGGATCAATCCCGTTGAAACATCGCGACAGGGGCGCGAGCATGACTCGAACGGGGCCGGAAAAGCGAGGATCTTGTGGGGGTGGAGAGGGGCTTTCCGGCAGGCTTGCAAGCGGCCCTTTCCCGGTATTTCCTCTCATCGGACATCAGAAGAACCGGGAGGGCAGGATGCCAGTGGAGAAGGACAGGGCGGAGCCTCGGACCAAGCAGCGGTATACGCTGGAGGAACTCGTTGCCGGGATGACGCCGGATAATCAGCATGAGGAGCAGTTTCCCGGCCCCCCGGTGGGGGCGGAGCGTATCGAATGGGAGGGGCCAGTGTCTGAGTAAAGGGAAAGCTATGTGATATCAAAAAGATATCAATGTGTCCTTGATATCGGGTCTTGCCACCCTCAGCGAATTCTTTCTTCGGCGAGAAGCTCGGCCGCGATCTGTGGGACCCAGCGGGGAAGGTTCTCTACCGCACTGGCCGCCTTTGGAAGCTCTATGCCGATCGCCTCGGCCCGCTTGGCCCATTTCAGCCTTGTCCCGGCATCTGCCCCTGTCAGGAAATGCAGCGCTTTGCGAGCGGCAGCGGTATAGGCAATGTCCTCCGTCCTTGCTTTGCGCTCTCCCCGCCGCTGGACCTTGGGCTTTTCCAGTTCCCGGATTGTCGCGGCGGCTGCTTCCTTGGGTTTGCGTTCAATCTGGAAGGTGACAGCGACAACCTGACCGCCACCGCGACCACGGCCTTGACGGGTTTCGATGACCAGCACGCGAAACTCAGCCAGCCGATCAATTTCCTCCAGGGCCGGATCCAGGGCGCGTCTACGGAAATCCTTCCAATCCATCAGCTTGTCTCGGCATCCAAGCAGGTCCCGCAATTCGGACGTTTTGACGGACCACCAGGGTTGGGCGGCATCCCGGTCGGCATAGCGCTTAAGGGTCTCATACAGGACCAGCCCATATTTGCTGTCGAATTCCCACTGCACGCGCAGACTGATCATGCTGTAGAGCGCCGGCTCCACCAGCCGCTCCCGCAGGCCGCTGGGGAAGCTGTATTGCAGGCTGCCAGATCGTTCATCAATCCGGCAGGTACTGAGCAAGGGCGACGATTCCCATACCCGGCCACCATCGGAGCGCAGGTAGTTGAACTCTACGACGGTTGCCTGAAGGCGCTTGACGCTGTCCTTCATGCGTCGGTTGTCGTTTTCCGGCGTGCCGCCACGGGCTTCAGCAGCGAAGCGGCGAATTTCGGACATTTGTACGGTGTGCCACTCGTCCGTCGTCAGACGCCTGTAGGCATGGGCCAGTAAATGATTGAAAAGCTGACGATCCGACAGGGTCAGTTTGCCACTTGGTTCGGCAATCTCGACCGTGCCGGTGGCTTTTGGAACATTGTTTGGCGGTGTTGTGATTTGACGAATAGACATCCGACAAGGATATATCGGACATAACTCTAGCGGAAGTCCGAAAAGTACCGTCATAATGTCCGAAATGCCCCTATTGCCCCGCAAAAATGTCCGATATCTCCGTATCGGAGTCCGACAAGCTCCGTAGATTTGTCCCGATCTGTCCGTTGAAATGTCCGATAATGGCCTTTAATGATCTGAAAGATAACATGATTTCGGCCTTAGGAATCTGAGGAACAGTTAGGAACTTAGGAAACCGCTGTTTCTGGGGGTGTTTTACGGGCTGCGGGCGGCCAACAGGTGGCGTGGTGCATGCCCTCTGGTCCTGGGTAATGTAGGCCCTGCCTCTGACCAGCCGGTGGGTCAGAAGCAGCGCCTTCACCATGCTGGCCCGTCCCAACAACCGGACCTTGCCGCTGGTCATTCTGACCGCCCTGTCCCTGGCCGGCATCCTGGTCAGTGACATGACCGGGCTGGCCTGGCGGGGCCTGTCCCGCCTTCGCACCACGCGCAGAGGCGACAGTGAAAAGGCATTATTTCCCATGATCTACCCCGGCAACTGCGAATACGCTGACCGGGGTGGGGCACGGCTTGTGGCTGGCTTCGCGTAACAGGACATCGCCTCCCCTTCCCCGCGTCTCGGGCTGTGCCAATCAGCTGCATATCGAATCTCGTGGCCCGATACTGCGGAGGGCCATCAGGAACTCCGTACATAGCGCGGTCATACTGAGGTGAAAGGAGCTTCACCATGGCACGACGCATGCGCCTGATGAACAGGGCCGATAAATCTCTCTCTTGCCAGCCACTCTCCTTCTCCACTGGCTCTGATGGGTGAGCGAGATATCGTCATCCACATTCTGACCTTCGCCGACACTGGCGACGATTGTCGTAACCGGTTGAGTTGGGCAGTGCCCTGATGCGCGCCGCCTTTGCACCTCCACCCCCGGACCCATGAACGTAAGTTCCAAGGGCGCGTATATACGTCGCTATCGCGACGGCCATTTTCAGGAGCAAAATAGCCCTTGCCGAGATGGACCTGACAGGGAAGGCGCGGTGTAAAAAGTCTACCCGCAGGCCTTCAAAAATGGTCCCTATACGTCGAAAGAAAATTACGTCCGTTGAGAGGGAGCTCACACCTGATGCAGCTCACTCTGGACTCTATTGGGCCCTGTTGGCGGGCCCGAACCCGGCCTGTGAGATCCGTCCAGTCGGTCTGGGACAGGGGCTCGACAGAAAAGCACGGAAGGGTCAGTCTCAGTGGAGTGGCTCTTTTGGGAGGGGCCCGCTTTCGGGTCATGATGTGGAAGTTGGACGTTGATAATTGGGGGAAGCGATGGCAAATGAGACTTTCGCCT
>NZ_JAIXSV010000003.1 GCF_027484505.1 Asticcacaulis sp. | reverse complement strand
TGGTGTAGACCGGGGTTGGGTGGGTCAAGGGTGGGGGGCGGCTTTGCGCCTCAATGTGGTCGTTCGGCTGTTTCGGTGACCGTCTTATCAGCGGGCATTTCGTCAACTGCCTTGTCCGGAAAGTCGTCCGACAAACAGTTCATCCGGATTGACATCGCAGTTGCCAGTTTCCGGACAGCCGCCATGTTGACCGCCAAACGACGGTTAGTCGGACGGAACTTTATGCCAGCGGAAGGCCGGGATGGGGTCGATTGCGGATTGGTGGGTTCGACTATATGGTTTAGCGCCGCCGCCGTTAGGGTGGGCTGGCAAGCCGTTACGCTCTATGGCATTGTCGGTGTTATGGTACATTTGTCAGCCCAAGGCTGACTAACTCGATAGTCATCATGGCACGGATCAATCTCAAGAAGTTCATCGCAGAACATTACAAAGGTGGCGTAACGGCACGGGACGTGATCCGTGAGGGAGTCACCAATTCGATCCAAGCTGGCGCGAACAAGATTTCTGTTGAACTCCGGTTTGAGAAACAGTCCGGCTTGTTTGGCGACGAGGAACGCAACGTCCTCGACCGGATCATCATTTCCGACAATGGTGAAGGGTTCACTCAGGATAATCTCAGCTATTTCGACGAAATCTGTACGGGCCATAAAGATGATATCGGCGGCAAGGGTGTCGGGCGCCTTGCTTTCCTGAAGTATGCCAATCGCGTAGAGATAAGAAGCCAGCTGTCCGCACATCTTGTCGAATTCTGTTATACCCCCGAATTTAAGCTAGAAGATGTAAAATCGACTGAAATTTCGGGTGCCCCGGAGACAACGATAACGATCTCCGAGCCGAAGGAAAAGATCAACACGCAGGTCGCAAAGCTCGTCAACTCGATGTGCGACGACCTCCGCCTCTTGTTATTTCTGAAGAAGCAGGCAGGGCAGATCATATCGATCACCTTTACCCACAATTCACAGCAGCCATTTCCAGAAACGTATATTTTCTCGGCCGAAAAAATAGAGGCGCTGAAGACCCGATCGTTTGAAGTCAGTGGTCAGACTTTCGAGTGTTATCTCTTCCGTGAGGAAGCCCCTCGGAAGGGGATAGTCGCGATGCTATGCGCCGACCAACTGTGCGTTGAGGAGTATCAGATCAGCAGGAGGTTCGATACCTGCCGCTATCTAATATCGATCACTTCGACCTATCTGAATCGCAGCTCCAATATCGAGCGCCAAAAACTCGAAATTCCCAAAACCGCCTCCGATACCGATCTCGTGTCACCAATTAGCCGCGACATGCTTATGCCGCGTATCCACGACGAATGTCTGGCCATGATCAACGAGGTGGCAGAAGGTGAAATCAATACGTTCAAAGCTTCCAATATTGAGAAGCTTAAGAAATATTATCCTTTCATCACCTTCAGTTCTCTGAATGGGGATGCAGCAATGCTGGACGCTGATGAGATCGTCAAAACATACCGGGCACAACAGGCACGGCGTGAAGACCGACTTGTTGAAGATTTGGTAGAGGGCCGCAAGGTCAATTTCGACGATATCTCCCATCTCGCTGGCGACGACTTGGCCCGCTTCATTGTCCATCGAGCATTGGTTATTGACTCGTTAGCTAAGATGCCGCGCGAGTCAGCTGAGGACGTCCTCCACAACACGATTATAAAAAAGCATAGTAGTGGGAAAGACATACGTGAGAACAATATCTGGCTTGTGGATGACAAGTTTCTTTCCTACTCCAGCATCTATAGTGATGAGACACTAGCCAAAATTGTCCGTGAGGTCGGCGTCGAGACAGAGTCAAAGCAACATAGGAAGCCTGATGTAGCGGCTTTCTTTTCTAAGGATAACAATGGCCGACCCAATAAACTCGTTATCATCGAGTTTAAGAAGCCTGGTGCCGACATTTTCGAAAACAACAAGGCACTAGTGCAATGCCGTCTCTATGCCAGCGAACTGATCGACCGAATTGATACAGTCCGAGAGGCGTTTGCATTTTCTATCGTCGAAATCGATGATGAGTTTTACAGAGATATGAAGAGTACTGGATTCAAGGACGTATTCTCTCTAAATGAGAGAGTGGTATATAATGATTTCCCAATTGGATCGAAAAATGATATTCCTTTGCATCTTTATGTGATGCCTGCGGCCACGCTCATTATGGATGCCAGGGCACGTAATCGTGTCTTTGAGGAGGTGCTGAGATTTAACATAGCCCAATGCGCACCGGTGACTGCAGTACCTCCAGCTGTTTTTGCTCCGGACCAGTGAACGCTTGGCCCAAAAGCCAATTTACTAGACTCGTGTGATCCGCAACCACCGCCGCATTTGTTCAGGCAAAGGTCCTCTATCGGGAACTATCCGCAACCTTCAGAATGACCACAGTGGAGCGCAAACCCCAAAATCGTCCCCCTGTCCGTCAAACGGAGATTTGACGGGCACCCAGAATTCAGCCGCGTTCTCGGCCACCTAACAGAAACCCGCCCATCCGCTTCCGGCTGCATCCGGCTCAACCGCCCCTCAACCGCAGTCCCTTTACGCGCCGACCTTCTGGACAGCTGTCGCTGTCGCTCCCCAGCCGTGATACAATTCATCCATGAAAACCGATCGCCAAGACCTTCAACGCGCCGTCCAGTCCGGTCGGTTTGTCCTCACCAGCGAACTTGGTGAGAAGATCAGTGCCGTTGAAGGCTTGACCCTGTCGCCACGGATGGCAGCCATCTTGCGGCAAGGGGCCGCGCAG
>NZ_JAIXSV010000293.1 GCF_027484505.1 Asticcacaulis sp. | reverse complement strand
GTGGATAAGGCTATCCACCCATGAACCCGGTTCAACCGGCCTCGCCTCTGGCTCGGGCGGTGGACGGCATCGGGTAACCGGTTTCGGCCTGTTTCCATCGGGAAGCATTGGCCCGCAGTTTCAGGAGAGTGGCGATGGTATTGTCCAGGCGGACGGCGGAACCCCCGAAGGTGGGGGAATGGCTGGAGGAACTGAAGATGCCCCGGCGGCGCCTGTTGGTGCATGCCGTGCACCAGCATGCCACCCGTCCGACGCATGTGGAGTTCCTGGTGGAAGGCCGCAACAGTGACCGGCTGTCGCTAGCGCTGGAAGTGGTGCTGGACACCACCCGCTTCCGCCGTCTGGGACCCAGCCAGCACGCGGCCTGATCCGCCCTTCACGTTTGCGATGGATGAACGCCGCCGCGGCAGCGCGCCCGGTGGCGTTTTGATTCTAGGGTACCGCCGCTTGGCGTCAGGGTGACGTCGCGCCCGTAACGACCCTGTAGCGATCCCACCACAGCCCCCGCGCCTCTGCCTCGCCCACCACCATGATCGGTTGGGTCCAGAGTTTGCCCCGATAATTGCCGCCAATGTCACGGCGGGCCAGTTTTTCCGGCCAGCCCATCAGCTGGATCGCCTCCGAGATAGCCGTGACCTTGTCGGCCTTCTTGATCAGGTCGGTCTGTGGGGCCGGCAGGGGCCAGGGAAGGCCGACGGACAGGAACAGCGCGCGGTCCAGCCGGGCCTTGACCTCTTTCAGGCCCGCCGTCGCGAACAGCTTGCCATAGGGGGTGACGACGTCACCCAACCCGCCCCCTTCATGCAGATCATGCATCAGGGCCGCCAACCGCAGGGCGGGGCTTGCATCGGGCGCCAGCAGGGTGACCAGCACCTGTTCCAGCAGTACCGAATGCTGCAGGACATTATAGGCGGTATCCCCCCGCGTCTGGCCGCCCCAGCGTGCCACGCGCGACGCCCCCGTCACCCAATCCTCCAGCATGATGTCGGCGGGCGACGGGTCATACAGGTTCACCCAGCGGCCCGACCGCATCAGCAGGTTGGTGCGGGGCGCGTCCAGATGGGTGGGGACGGGGGGCGGCTTGCTCATGGCGTCAGTTCGCAGCCGGGTATAGCAAGGCCGCGATCTCGGCCAGCCGCGCCTCATCGCTGCCGGGCGGCAGGGAGGCCATGGTCTGCGCCGCTGCCTTGGTCTGACCCACCCGGTACTGCACCATGCCCAGCCGCAGCCGGACGACATTGGGGGACAGCAGCTTGCCTTTCAGTGCCTGCTGCAACATCGCGATGCCCTGATCCGTCTGCCCCAGGGAGACCAGGATCATGCCCAGCTTGGCCATGGCATTGGCATCCTTGCCCGCCGCCACCTCCTGCTGCCGCGCGGTCAGCCCATCCTTCTGCGCGGCCAGCTGTCTGGTGGCATAGTCGCGCAGGCGTTCATGCCGGTCCTGCTTGGGCCCCTTGCCCAGGATACCGAGCGACCAGCCGCGTTCCAGAACGGCGGCGGCCTCTGCGGGCAACTCCTCCACCATGGCGCGCTGGGCCATTTCTGTGAAGGAGTCGGGGTTCTCATAGGCATTGGCCGCCAGCCGCAGGCGGGCCCAGTCCAGGTCCAGCTTCTCGGGGATGGGCTTGGCCTGCTGCATGGCGTTGAACAGGCGCAGCCAGTTCTCCTTGCTGCGGTCGGTGCGCAGCTGCTGCTTCAGGGTCTTGATATAGCCTTCGATATTGCCGGACCCGAATTCCGACGCCGCCTGAAGCTGCAGCACTTCCGCTGAGGGCGCGCGACCGGCCTTACGCTGATCCTCGATCAGGGCCTGGGCCAGCTTGCCGGCTTTTGCTGGTTCCTTGGCCCGGAAATAGGCCTCTGCCACCATCTGGCGGAAGGCATCGCTGAGCCTGCCGGCGGCCATGGCTTTTTCCCCGAACTCCGCCGACTTGGCATAGTTGCCGGCCCGGTACCAGAGCTGCGAAAGGGTTTCCAAGGCACCCGCCTGATCGGCGGCGGATAGCGGCACCAGACTGGTCGCCGCCTCGAACGCGATGGCCGCCTTGTCGAAGCGCCCCTGCGCCTTGAAAATGGCGGCGCGCGTCTGCTCTACCGCCCATTTTTCTTCCGCCGTGATGGTGGGCACGGCGGCGGCCTTGTCGATGGCGGCCAGGGCCGCGTCAAAACGGTTGGCGGCCAGCGCCTCCTTCGCCGCCTGCAGCGGCAGGCCGACCTCCCTGCTGACGGTAAGGGTTGGCGCCGCCGCCACGGGTAGCGACAGAAGCAGGCAGAGCGCGGCAGCGGACAGCAGCGAACAGGTCGGTCGGGCAAGGCGGGCGGGGCGCATCATCACTCCGGCAGAAAGGCAGGCGGGCCGTCCGCAGGTTTTGCGTCGGATCGCGCCTGGGTTCAAGTCCCGCTTGGCCTTTGAGGTTCGGTTTGCTGGTGGGGCGGATGTCAGGCTGCGGTGGAGCGGGCGCTGGTCAGGTCGCCCCGACCCTCCAGCAGGCCGGGAACCGAGATATCCTCATCCAAGGCATCCCAATGCAGGCCCCGCCCGCTGGGGCTGATCATGACAGCGGCCCTTTGTTCAGGCGTGGCATGCAGTAGCCTTGGAAACCAAGCCAGCGGCACGCCAATGGTGCGGCCATCGCGCAGATCGACCCACATCGTATGGTCATCAAACCGAACTGTTTCAGCGGAAATGCCCATGCCATGCCTCTTCGATCAGTGCCTTGTTCTGCTCCACGACCCGCAGCAACTGGGAGAGTTCGCGACGGGTAAAGCCTTCACTGTCAGCGATAGCAGCCTCAGGATAGAGCCAGATTTTCGCTTCTGCATCAGCTCTCTGTGCGTGAACGTGAATGGGCTCACGCGGATTGCCCTCGTTTGAGAAGAAATGAAACCGGATTCCTTCCCATCGGAAGATGACAGGCATGACGTCTCCTGACACGAGGTGTCGGATGAAGTCACCTCTTCATGAGAGTTCTGTATATGCGTCTCTATGTAAATCCATAAATGCACGCTATCCCCCCACCCCTGTCCACAAGGAAGCCATGCCGCCCGGCCCCTGGGCAAAATGCCGGATCGCGGGCATAGTGTGCGCCTGCGAAATCTCTTTTCTTCGAGTAGCGTTACCCATGGATATGTTGCCCCCGGAGCCGTCAGTGGCGATGGACCCGGATATGGTCTTCTCTGTTGCCCGGCATCACCCGGAAATTACCACCGTCGGCCGTCTGGGCCTGGACCGGATAGAGCAGGCGGCTGCCTATGGCATGGTGCCGCTGGGTCTGCCGCTGCCACAGGGGCGGCGCGATCTGGTGGTGATGGCGGAGCGGCGGGATGCCGTGGCGTTGGAGATCGAGGGGCTGGTGGCGCGATTGGTGCGCCGGGCCGAGTTGCTGGAACAGGGGCGCCGCGTGCTGGAGGGGACGCATGTCGCCCTGCTGGCGGCAGAAGCGAAAAGCCGGGTACGGGCGCGGGCCCATGACGAGCTGTCCTTTGCCGAGATGCCGGGGCCCATCCGCCTGGAAGTCTCCCGCAGCTTCGACATCGACGAACTGGCCGGGCTGGACGATGCCACCCTGCGTCAGCATCTGGTGGAAGACCCGCAGCTGCGTCAGCTGCTGGAAGCGGCGCTGGAGGATGTGGCGGCCCGCCTGTGGCAGCTGCATGACCTTGTGGGCGAGGCGGATGACAGCTGGACCTTCGAGAATCTGGCCCAGCGACTCTACCGCGTTGCGCGCACCAACCATCAGCCCAACGATATCCTTCGGCGTTGGGAAGAGGTGGCGGACACCTGGCTGCGTGAACGCGCCGTGGCGCGTGGCCGCACCTTCGTGAATACCGAGTTCGACTTCGCCAAGTTTGAAAAGCTGTTCCCCACGGCGCGTTCCATGGGGCGCAAGCTGGTGGCTGTCGTCGGTCCCACCAATTCCGGCAAGACCCACCGCGCCATGGCGGCCCTGCATGAGGCCGAACAGGGTGTCTATCTGGCTCCCCTGCGCCTTCTGGCACTGGAGGTGATGGACCGGCTGAACCGGGAGGGGACACCCACCACCTTGCTGACAGGCGAGGAGGAAATCCGCGTTCCCGGCGCCCGGCATCTGGCCTCCACCATCGAAATGCTGGACCCAGAGCAGGTGGTGGATGTCGCCGTCATCGACGAGATCCAGATGCTGGCCGACAAGGATCGCGGATGGGCCTGGACGGCGGCGCTGATGGGGGTGGCGGCCCGCACCGTCTATCTGCTGGGCGCGCCGGAGGCGCTGCCGCTGATTGAACGGGTGGCGGGTTATCTGGGTGAACCGCTGGAGATTGTGCGGCTGGAACGCAAGCAGCCGCTGCACATGGTTGAAGAGCGGCTGGAATTTGAGGATGTGCGCAAGGGCGATGCCCTGATCGCCTTCTCCCGCCGCAATGTGCATCTGGTCCGCGACATTGTGCAGGCCAAGGGCCTGACCGCTGCCGTGATCTATGGCGCGCTGGCGCCGGAGGTGCGGCGGCGTGAGGCGGAGCGGTTTACCAATGGCGAGGCGGATGTCGTGGTCGCCACCGATGCCATCGGCATGGGCCTGAACCTGCCCATCCGCCGCGTGCTGTTCACGACACTGGAAAAGTTCGACGGGGTGGAGCAACGGGAACTGGCGCCTGCCGAGCTGAAACAGATCGCGGGCCGCGCCGGGCGCTATGGTCATCATGAGGTTGGCGAATTCGGCGTGGTGGCCAAGGGTACGGTGCAGCAGTTGCGCACCATCTGGACCCGCCATGACCCGTCCTTCGGCTCCCGCCGGGCGCTCACGGTGCGGCCCACCCGCGCCATGGTCGACCGGCTGGCCGGGCGTATCGGTCGGGACAGCATGATGCTGCTGATCGACTGTTTCGCTGCCGCCCGTACGACCGGCAGCCCCTATCGCGTGGCCGATTTATCGGCCCTGCGCCGTCTGGCCCAGGCGCTGGACGAACGGGATATCGGGTTTGAACAGAAGCTGTCCCTGCTGTTCATGCCATGCGATCCCGATAAGGAAGTGGATGCCCGCTTCTTCAATCAGATCCTGCGTGCGGTCGAAAAGGATGAGCCGGTGCCGCTGGGCCTGGTCGTGCCGGCTCGCATGGAACGGCTGGATGATTATGGGCTGGAGGAACTGTCACGGTCCTGCGACCTCTATTATTGGGCCAGCCGCAAGTTTCCCCGCCTGTTTCCCGACCGTAAGGCCGTGGAGGAACGCCGGGCCGAGGTGGCGGGACGCCTGTCGGAACTGCTGGCCAGCACGGCGCGGCGCCAGCGCATGGGTGGCGGCAAGGGGCCTGGCGGTCGACCCGGTGGCGGTGTTGGTAAGCCAAAGCCGCCCCAGGGCTTTCGGGGGACGCCCAAGAAGCGCTATGGGCCACGCAAAGGGTGAGGTCGAAACCGCTGGGTTTCCCTAATTGCCTACCGCCATTTGGGGATTTCCTATGACCTGTTACCACAGGGTAAAGGATGATATATTAGAAAGCTGAACGATCCCCCTATTAAAAGGTGAAGGATATGTCGTTGTCCGCCAAGGTTGAAGGAAATACCGCTCAATCTTCTGGTGCTGGACAATCTTATAAAGATACTGATATCTATAAATGCTATAAACGTTCGCCCTACTCATCTATAAAACACTCATCTTATTTTCATGCATATGAGGATTTATTCAGCTCGTATCGGGGCCGTGATATCACCTTTGTCGAGGTTGGCATTCTGAACGGCGGGTCGCTGTTCATGTGGCGGGAATTTTTCGGTCCCAAGGCCCGTATCATTGGCCTGGACTTCAATCCCGCTGCCAAAAGGTGGGAACAGGACGGGTTTGAAATCCATATCGGGGATCAGGCCAAACCGGAATTCTGGCAGGAGCTTTTCGCCAAGATCGGAAACGTGGACATCCTGCTGGATGATGGTGGCCACACATTCGAACAGCAGATCGTGACCGTCTGCGAGGCGCTGCCCCATGTCCGGGATGGGGGCCTGATCGCGGTGGAGGATACCCACACCAGCTATTTCAAGGATTTCGGCTATCCCACCCCCTATTCCTTCATCGAATGGACGAAGGTGATCGTCGATAATATCAATTCCCGGTTCCCCGGCATCAATCAGCCCTTTTCCAAACTGCCCTACAAGGACAGTGTCTTCTCGCTGCATTTCTATGAATCGATCGTGGGCTTCAAGATCCGCCGCGACATCTGCGTGCCCAGCCACCCTGTTTCCAATGGCGCTCCCACCCGCCAGCACGAGGATTTCCGGAACAAGGACAGCCTGATCGGCACCGTGGAGGAACGGTCAAACGCCCTGTCGCGCCGTCTGGCCTTCCTGCGCAACATGCCGTTCCTGTGGCGCACCTTGTCGGCTGCCAAGCGTGTCACGGTCACGGCGGTCGGTCGGTACTATTACAAGGCGCGGCTGCGCCGTCTGCGACACCTTTTCTGACGCCGGTTCTATCTCGCGGCCAGGATCGAATGGGCCAGTTTTTGCGCCTGTACCCTGATATCGGGTACGGCGGTGATCTCCCACAGGGTGCCGCGCATGATCGGCCCCATGGCGTACAGGCCGGGCACAACCTGCCCCTCCGCATTTTTCAACCGGGCATCTTTGTCGGTATCCAGACCCAACCGTAGCGGGTCGGGCCGCACCAGTCCCGCATCCAGAAGGCTGCGCAGCAGCGGGTCGCGGGTTCCGGCAATGTCGCCACCGGGACCGACACAGTTCACCGCATGCTGCACCGTCAATTCCTCTGCCACCCTCTGTCCGCGACGGCGCAACCGCAGGCAGAGTTCACCGCTCTCCCCGGCGCGCAGCCATTCCAGCTTGCCCGCAATTACCCGCAGACGGCCCTGCGCCATCATGGCGCGCAGCCTTTCATCGACGGGTGGTGCCAACCGGTGGCGATGCACATCCCACCAGGGCCGCAGATGCCGCAGGAAGCGGGCGCGTGCGTCAACCGGCAGAGCATGCCAATAGGGGCCGGTGGCGGCCCGCAGACTGTCGATCACCCCATGCCATGGCCGTCCCTCCGCCATGGCCGCCCGCACCGCCACCCGCACGGCGTGAAGGGACCCGGCCAGGGACGGGCTGATGGCAGGGGCCGCCTGTGGCGTGGTGGGGTGGCCCGCCGGGCCATGGCGTCGCGGCAGAAGCCCGCGCCGCGACAGGGCCAGAATCGGCCCGACATGTCCCTGATCCGCCAGGGATAGGGCCACATCCACCATGGTCAGGCTGGTGCCCAGCAGAAGCACCCCATCCTTCTCCCCGATCCGGGAAAGCGCACCAGGAGCCCAGGGATCGGTCTGGAAACGGAATGTGTCCAGAAGCGCCTTGTCCACGCCCGGCGGCGGGTCGGGAGGGAAGTTCCCCACGGCAAGCACTGCCCCATCAACCTCATAGGTCCGACCGACATCGGTGGTCAGTAGAAAGCCGCCGCCGGCAGCCGGCACCAAGCCGACCGCGTCGTCGGCGACCAGGACCAGACGCCCGACGGCATCCGACCCGGTGGCTGCCTGGGACAGCATGTCCTGCAGATACTGGCCATAGGTGGCACGCGCCACGAAGCCTGCCGGATCGGCGGTTTCATTCCGGCCACGCAGCCAGTCCAGGAAATGCCCTGGCTGGTCCGGAAAGGCCGACATGTTGCCGGCCCGGACATTGAGAAGATGCGCGCCGTGCCGCGTGCTGTAGGCGACCCCCTTGCCAAAGCCGCGTGTGCGTTCCACCAGAAGGATGCGGGGTGCCGCGGGGCCGGCGGCCAGAAGGTGCAAGGCTACCAGTGAACCACTGAAACCGGCGCCGATCACGGCAATGGAAGGGCGTCGGGTGCGATCCGTCATGCGGGCAGGGCTTCCTGGCTGGCGGTATTATCCTATGTCGCCAGTAGGAATTATGGCCGCCATAGAGTCAAGCCGGTTCGGCGTGACGATCATGTGACGGTGCGGGCTGACAAAAGTCAGATCACGAAATCCAGCGGATGGCTGAGCGACCGCCGGCGCCGCGACGCCTCCGCCAGGGTGCAGCGGTCCAGGACGGTGGCCATGGCGTCGCGGGCCTTCAGCATGGCCCAGCGGATGACGCAGGTGGCCGCATCTTCGCAGTCTTCACACGGTTCGAACTTTAACCGGCTGGCGCAGCGGATGGGTGCAAGCGTGCCGTCAATGACGCGGATGATGTCGCCAACCGACAGATTCTCCGGTGGGCGGGCCAGACGATATCCGCCATGCCGCCCCCGCTGACTTTGCAGCAGCCCGGCCTTGCGCATATCCAGCAGGATGGCTTCCAGGAATTTGGCGGGAATATTCTCCGCCGCAGCGATTTCCCCGATCTGGACCGTTGTGGCATCTTCAAAGCGATCAGCCAGATGGATACAGGCGCGAAGGGCGTATTTGGCCCGCTGGGTAAGCATCGCGGTCAAACTTTCCGGCACAAACAGGTCTACCCTTCATGGCGTTTCCGCGCGCCGATAGCAAGGGGCCCGTTTCGCTGATCAGCCTTCCGCTTCCGTCGCCATGGCCCGTGACAGTTCGGGGATACGGTCGGCCAGTGCCCGTTGTGCCCGATCACCGGCGGCGGCCAGCTGCACCAGCAGCGCTGCCAGGGCGGCCCGGTCAGCGCTGGCATCAATGGCCTGTTCCACATCACGCGCTGCCTGTGACAGTTCCATCAGGCCGAAATTTCCCGACAGGGAAACCATGGAATGGGCCTGGGCCCGCAGCACGTCCAGTCCGATTGTGTCGTCGGCGATCAGGGCCGTGCGCTGCCGCAGGGTGCTGGCCACCTCCTCCATCATGGGCAGCAGTGCGCCGGCGCCCATCAGCGCCTCAAGCTGTGCCTGCATATCCATCGACAGTACCGGCAGCGCGCTTCCGGCGCCGTTTCCGGCGGCGGCCACCCGGGGTGCCGGGCCGATACGCTGTGACCAGCGGGTCAGGGCCGCGACCAAATGGCTGGCCTCGATGGGTTTGGCGATATGGTCGTTCATCCCGGCCTTGCGGCAGCGCTCCACCTCCGACGGCAGGGCATTGGCCGTCAGGGCGATGATGGGAATACGACCGGCAACCGACGGCAGGGCACGGATGGCGCGCGTCGCCTCCAGCCCGTCCATCCCTGGCATCTGCACATCCATCAGCACCAGAT
>NZ_JAIXSV010000041.1 GCF_027484505.1 Asticcacaulis sp. | reverse complement strand
GCTGCCGTCGGGTCTGGCGCTGGCGGAATTTGACAGTGCCGCCGGTCTGGTGGGCCGTGAGACGCGGTTGAAGGCGGCGCTGGCCGAGCTGCTGGGCGATTATGATTTCATCCTGATCGACACGCCGCCCAACCTGGGCTCCATGACCATCAACGCGTTGAACGCCGCCGATCATGTGCTGATCCCCGTGGCGACGCGGCCCGTTGATCTGCTGGGCATTCCGCTGCTGTTGAAGACCATTGGCCGCGTGCGCCGCTTTACCAACCATGACCTGACGGTGCTGGGCGTGCTGCCCACCATGTATGCCGAACGCCAGACCGTGGACCGCGAGGTTCTGGCCGATCTGCGAGCCCGCTTCACGGGCGACAGCGACCTTGGCCGCGTGTTCGATCCGATCCGGATGAGCACGGGCATCAATCAGGCCGCCTATAACAATGTCATCGCGGTGGAGGCCCTGCCCCCGGATCATCCGGTGCAGGCCTATTTCCATCTGGCCAGGGAGATTGCCGGTGAAGTTGCAGAAGGGTAAGACGGCCTTTGGCCGGGCCATGGATGATGTGGCCGCGCGCGGCGACGGCTCCCTGATCTCCCGCGATTTTCCGCGCCTGATCGAGGTGGAGCACGCCCGCGTCCACCCGCGCGCCGATCAGCCGCGCCGCCATTTTGACGAGGATGCGCTGCGCCAATTGGCCGACAGCATCGAACGCCAGGGCCTGTTGCAGCCCATCCTGGTCCGCCCCCTGGCCGATACGCGCGGGGAATATGAGATTGTGGCGGGCGAACGCCGCTGGCGTGCGCTGGGGCTTCTGTCCCGCCCCACCCTGCACGCCATTGTCACGACGGGCAATGCCGAGGAAATCGCCCTGGTGGAAAATCTCCAGCGCGTGGACCTGTCCCCGCTGGAGGAGGCGCGCGGCATCCAGGCCCTGATGGAACGCCACGCCTATAGCCAAGAGGCCGCCGCCGGCGCCCTGGGCTGGAGCCGGACACAGGTCAACCGCGTGTTGAAACTGCTGTCCCTGCCCGACGACATTCTGACCGAATGTGCAACGTTGCACCTGTCGCGCAACGCCATGGTGGAACTGGCGCTGGCCAGCGACGGGGCCGAACGCGCCCGGCTTCTGGACCTGCTGCGCCAGGGCGCCTCGGTCAAGACCCTGCGCGAGGCCCGCGCGCCCAAGGCCGAAGGGCAGGGGGCGCGGACACCAGCGCCCAAGGACCGGCCCGACCCCGTGCGCACCGCCCTGACCCAGGTGGAAAAGGGCGTCAAGGCCCTGGCCAAAACTCCGACCGCGCTCGACGACGCGCAGCGCCGCACGCTTCAGGCCCTGCGCCGCGAGATCGACCGGTTGTTGAAAGGGTAGGGGAGGGGGGCCTCCACCCCATACATATTTATGCAATCGACAATTGCTTTGCCGACCCGTCTTTCCCGCTGATACCATCGGCTGATAACGGTGGGGGAGGGGGCCTTGGCGGGGGCGATAACGGTGCGCGGTGCGGCAGTTGTGACCTGCTCCATGCTGGCGGGTGCCTGCGTGGGCGCATTCCTGTTTCCCGTTCTGGCCCCTGCCGGTGCCGCTGGTGCCGCCAGCACGGCGCTGATGACGGCGGGCGGCGGTCTTGGCGGCAACCTTTTGGCCAGTTGGATCGACCGATACGGCCCCGACAAGCTGCAATCGCTTCTGACCGGCCCCCTGTCGCTGCCCAAACATGACGACATGGTGCGCGTGGCCGATCTGGCCCTGTCCTGCGCCCTGAAGACCCTGCTGACGGAATACGGGCAGGAATTCACACAAGGTGGCAAAGCCGGCGATGACCTGCGCGCCTGTCTAGAACAGTGGCGGAAGCAGGCCGAGAGCCACACCCGCCGCGTGCCGGTGGCAGAGGTGAATGACGCGATCACCACGGCCCTGGCCCGCCTGTCCGGCCCGGACCCGGCACAGGCGCTGAACCTGCTTCTGGCCGACGCCATCGCACCCGACATGCGCCACACCACCGACGCCGGATATATGGCGGCATGGCAGCGGCTGGCCAACCGGCTTTCCGCCCGCCTGCCGGACCTGCTGTCCGCCTATGTGGCCGAGGCGTTGAAGACCGATGAGCGCTTCTTCCGTGCCGTCACCCTGACCCGGCAAAGCGCCCTGGTGCAAACAGGCCAGGATGTGCTGGCGGCGGTGCAGGCGCAGGGTGAGCGGCTGCAGGACTTGCAGGCCGCGTTGAAGGCGCAGCTCGACCAGAACCAGGGCCAGGACAACCTGGCGGATTTCCGCGCGGCGATAACGGCGCAATTGTCGGCGCTGCAATCCGCCATAAAGGTGGAATTTGACAATGACCGTGCGCCGCCCCTGACTTGGCCGAAACCAACGCAGCAGACAGGCCAGGAACTCAGCCTGCTGTATTACGACCGCAAGGCCCGCTTTGTGGGGCGCGACGCCGCGCTGGCGGCACTGAACCAGTTCATCGACGATCCGGCCCCCGTGCTATGGACCAGCATCACCGGCGGTGCCGGTGTGGGCAAAAGCCGTCTGGTGCTTGAGGCCTTGTCGCTGCGTCGCCTGACGGGCGGGGTGGTGGCCACATTCCTACCGCCCTCGGCCGGCTGGCTTGCCAACAAACGCTATGAGAATTGGCGCGCACCTGAACCCACGGTCCTGATCATCGACTATGCCGGCGTCTCGCCGGCACTGGTCCGTGCTCCGATCGACAATCTGGCCTGCCGGGCGGGCACACAGAGTTTGCGGGCACCCGTGCGCCTGCTGCTGCTGGATACCCAACCCAACCAAGGCGAATTTGCCCTGCCCAACCGGATCAAGGACAGCACGGAAAAGGGCAGGCGGGCGGCAAGCGTGGAATGGTCGGACGCGGGGCGCGCGGCCCTGGACCTGCGCCCCCTGTCCGATGCCGACCTGTTCACCATCACCGCAATCTACCGCGAGGCAGACCTGACAGAGGCGGAGGTGGGGAAGGTGACGGCGGCGGTAAGGGCCGATGCGGAACTGGGCCGGCCCCTGTTCGCCGCCCTGATGGGTCTGGCCCTGCGTCACGGCACCGACACGCCGCTGACCCTGGCCGGCGTCACCAGCCATTTCCTGGACCGCCAGGAACGGCACTGGATGGAACGGGACCAGATTACGCCCCTGGATCGCACCCTGTTAGCCCTGGCCACATTGGGCGGGTCGGTGCCGTTGGTGGAGGTGCTGACCGACCCCTTGCTGGCGGATTTGCTGCCGATAACGGGCAAGCCCCATCGTCCGACCCTGCGGCAACATTGGTCGGTGATGACGGGAAAGCCGTTGCCAACCGACCATGTGACTAAGCTTGAACCTGACTATGTCGGCGGCCTCTACCTGCTGCGCCATCTGAAACAGGCCGCCCCCGACGACCCCCGCCAACCAAATGAGGTGGCGGCAGAGATTGAGCGCCTGATCACGCTGGCCTGGAAATATGGAGATCCGGGCGAACCCCTGATTAACCTCGCCCGCAACTTTGCCGGTGAGAAAGCTCTGGTCCCACTCGTGGCTGAATTGGCTGCGTGGCGGCCCAATGAAGAACGTTGGTCAGAGTGGGCAGCTCCCATTCCCACGATAGCGCTCCGTCTAGCACAGACGCAAGCGCACGCCGCTGTAGATCATATTGTTGATGCGCTGATAGCAACCGTGAATGAGCTTGATGCCCGCCATTCCTCTTCAGCTGCATCCTCAGTCGGGGACCATAACATCTCTACCGTTGCCGATAGTCATCCTGTTCAGCCGCGTCTACTATTGTTGAACGCGAAAGTGATCGCTAAGCGGTACGCAATCACTTGCCTCAACATCCTGTTTTTTCCTGTACCCAACGCTGCATTTGCAAACAAGCTGTTGGGAGGGCTTCGTAGAGTAGCAGAAGCGTACTCTGATGATACAGAAGCCAGAGTCCTATTAGCTCGCGGCTTACGGAATGCTTCCAATCATGCAAAGCCCAATAATTGGAGAGACGAACTTATAGATGAAATTCAAAATATCCAAAATAGCAATCCAGACAATATCATTATAGGTGAGGAACTAGCAAGTAGCTTAGTAAATGCAATATATGATTCTGAAAATAATATTAACAGAGTGGAGTCCTTATACGGCACGATAAAAAAATTTTCAGAAAACTTCGATAAATATATTGGCATACAGCGGCTACTATCCACCGGAATCCAAAATGCTCTTTACCACATTAAATCAGATAACAATCGTGTTATAACTTTGGCGGAAGATGCGAGGAGTGTTTACAAAAAAAATCCACATGATTATTATATAGCATATCAGTTTTCATCTATATCAGCGACCATTGTCACTAACCGTGACGTTAGTTTGAGCCAAAAAGTGAGAATAATAAATGATATACGTCATTTAGTTAAATGTCATAACTACGAAAAATCAATGGTTTATATTTATGCCGTGTGCCTAGCTAATGCATTTCTACACACCATAAAAAGAAATAGATGTTCAATTACTATAGTTAAAGAATTACGTCATTTGGATAGCAAATTCCCAAACGATTCTGATTTGTCGCTGATTATCGCTAAAGGACTAGTTAATGCTATGGTATGGCCAACAGTTAATCAAAAAATATTAGATTCTCTTATCATGAGTCTTAAAGAAATAAATCGGCGCCACACTAAAAATACCGAAATTAGAACGCAACTCGCTTATGGACTGCTAAATTCTTTTAGGATAGCGCAAAATACTCGCAAATCAATCAGAAAATACGTTCGTTATACTGAAGAATTCGTCGCACTATACCCCGGAGAGCCGTTGGTTCGTTCCGAAATGTTGCCGTTGCTAAAAATAATCAATGGTACTCGACGAATATGAGCATGTTTTTACTGATTCCCGATCTCAGGAGGCATATTGGCGATTTTTCGCATTTGTTGCGGACTTAATCGACTCGACGACTAACGAACTCTGCTTTTTCCCTTCACAGACCCCATTCCTCATTATAGGATAATGATCCTTCAAGAAAGGATCAAAAGCCGTGACCCTGCCCTCCTGCAACACAGATGATTTTGTGGTTCACTCTGTTGCACAGGGCCGGGCTGTCCTGGCGAAATCTCCGAATTCTGGCCCTGGCAAAAACTCCGTTCGGCGGTGGCGCCCTGGCCAAATCTCCGAATCGGTGCTGTTGAAGGCTTTAGATTCCAAGGGGTTGCCGGAGGACTGGCTGAACCTCCGAAAGGACCTATTGTCCATGCCCCTTTCGGAGGTTCTGGTGGCGCCGTTTCCGCCTGTGAACCCTGGCAAAATCTCCGATTGGCGGCTGGCGGTCCTGCTGCGATTCGCCCTGACCGGGGCCTGCCGTCCGCCCGTTCGACCCCGTCAGGTGGGCCAAGCCCCTGTAAACCCTGGCATAATCTCCGAATTCCGGCACTGGCGTGGGCTGTGTGCGCAGATTTATGGCCCTGGCAATATCTCCGAACAACCCCAAAATCCGGCCTTTCCTGAAGTTCCTTTACTTCCTTTACTGATTCCTAGGGGCGAAATCGCCCCATCGGATCAAGGGCTTACGACCGCTTTCGGGGAGGTTTTGCCAGGGTCAGGGGGAGGTTTTGCCAGGGTCGAACGGGAGGGATTGCCAGGGGTGAAGGGGAGGAATGGCCAGGGGGAGGGGGCGGCATTCGGAGTTGCCGGGACCCTACCTCCGACCTACACTGTGCCCATGGTTGCCAAGCCCACCAGCCCCGCCCCGCAGGCCCGCAAGACGCCGCTGACCCTCGTGAAAGCCACGGGGGCCGTGGAGATCAAGGCCGATGCCGACCTGTCGCTGGCCGACCGGCGGCTGTTCAACCATCTGCTGGCCCATGCTTACGAGAACCTGGGCAAGGTGGAAAGCCATTCGATCGAGCTGGCCTCCATCCGCCGGTTCGCGGCGGAGGTGCGGGACGGCACGGCGGATGTGAACAATACCCGCCTGAAATCCAGTATCGAGACATTGCAGAAGGTGCTGTGCCAGTTCAACTACCTGCGCTCCGACGGCACGCCGGGGTGGGAGTCGGCGCAATTGCTGGGTCCCTGCCGGATCGAGGGGGGGACGCTGACCTATACGTTCCATTCCTGGGTGTCGGAACGGTTGCGTGAGCCAGCCTTATATTCCTATCTGTCGCTGCGCATCATCTATGAGTTTGAGAGCAAATATGCGCTCACCATGTATGAGGTGCTGAAACGCTATGCCGACCGCAATGCCGAGGAGCCGTACTGGCAGGCCAAGGTGGAGGAGCTGCGCGCGGTTCTGGGCTGTGTCGACAAGCTGAAGGACTGGAAAGACCTGCGCAAATACGCGCTCGACCCGGCGCTGGAGGAGATCGGGCGGCTGGGCGATTTCTCCGCCACCCTGCATGAGATCCGCCAGGGCGGGGGCAGGGGGGGCGGGCGCGTGGTCGGCTGCGTCTTCCGCATCCACCGCAAGGACAAGCAGGCCGCCGAACAGGCCGCCCGCGAACTGGCCAAGCCCAAGGCACAGCGGCGCGGGGAACGGGCCGCTGCCGCCGAGGATGGCATGCTGGCGGCCCGCACAGAGGCCGCCCTGCGCTTCCTGGACGGGGCGGATGTCGCCAAGCGACTGCAATGGGCCAAACGCGCCGAAGAACTGGGCATGACCCTGCCGCCCGCCGCCTCCGCCAAGGATAATCTGCGCAAATGGGTGCCCGCCCTGGCGGTCCTGATTGTGGAGGAGGAGCGGCTGCGGGTCAGGATGACCGGTTCCTCTTAGACCTGTGACTGTCCATGCGTGCTGCAATAGCCCGTGATTACGCATATGCGAAATTCACTTGTTATAAGCAAAAGGTCTTGCAATTATATCGCTAGGGTTTGTTTCACCCTCGCGGGTAGCGCAGATAATGCGCATTACCTCATATCTGCCTGAGGAATACTTCCTCTCCTTCGCCCTACAAGCCAGAGGTGGCAGCATGGACCAGTCTCGCTCATTGGCGCTTATCACGCGCGTGGGGGCCACGCTGACGGGTGTCGGTTCATGCATTACGCCATTTACCGAAATTTTTGACAAGCTGGAGGGATTGTTCAGCAAAGTTGCGCCTGCGGAAATGGCCCCGGCGATCGCCCTTGCCGTTGTGTTGCTGACATTGATTGGGTCGATACTGGTCGCATGGCTCAGTTTCCGGAAAGTATCGCGGCTCGACCGCAGCCAGAAGGATGCGTTCGATCTTCGCGCGCGGACCGCCGACGACCTGAT
>NZ_JAIXSV010000034.1 GCF_027484505.1 Asticcacaulis sp. | reverse complement strand
TCTGGCTGGTGGGCATAACCGTTTATCTGTGGGTGACGCCCATTCGTGAGCTGGAGGAAATCCGCAAGGGCAATATTGCGGTGGCGATCCACTTTCTGGCGGTCAGTCTGGCCCTGGCCTTCCCGATCCAGTCGGTCGGCCATTCGACCTTCAATGCGGGCGACATGGTTCTGTGGGGCGGTATCGGCATCGTGTCGCAGATCGTTCTGCACCTGCTGGTCCGCCTGTTCGGTAAGAGCTTCTATACGCGTCTGACCGAGCCTGGGAATGAGAAGGGCTGTATCGCGGCAGCTCTGGCGCTGTCGGCGCTCAGTCTGGTCGTCGGTATGCTCAACGCCTCGGCCTTGTCGTACTGAGGCAGGGGCAGGACGATGACCCGCTATAATTCCACCCGGGCCTACAGGGCCGATTATCTGGCCCGCCTCAACCGTCGCAAGGCGCGCTGGGTTGCGGCGCTGGCGACGACGGTTTCGGCGGTCGCCATGCTGACGGGCTGCGACGATCCACAGGCAACGCAGGCCCCGCCGGTTGCCCAGACCGAGCAGATGCGCGTCTACAAGACACTGGACGAATGCAAGGCGGCGCAGGACGACGATAAACTGTGCGAAACCGCTTTTGCCGAAGCCTGGCAATGGCAGGAACAGCAGCCGGGCTATACCGCCAAGCAACAGTGCGAGGCGGAATACGGCGTGGGTAACTGCGAAAGCCGCGCCAATCCCTCCGGTGGCAACTGGTTTGTGCCGCTGATGGCTGGCATGATGATGTCCAACGCCATGAGTCGCATGTCTCAGGACCAGTACCTGCGGGAAAAAGAGCGTGAGCGCGGGGGCGGTGCCTATCCCGTCTATGTCAACAGCCGCGGGCAGGTGTCGAGCTATGGCGCCGGGGGCCTGCGCCCGATGGGATACCGGGTGACGCCCGGTGGCTCGGTGCCGACCTATATGGACGTTGAACGCGACCCCTCCGGGCGTGGTTACGCGGCGCGCGGCACCTATTCAAAAACGGAAACGGGCTATCGGGCGTCGTCGCGCGGCGGGTTTGGTAAGTCCTCGTCCTTGCGTGGCAGTTGCTGCGGCTAGAGAGTATAAACGCATGGAACGCTGTCTGGTGCCGGTGCGCGACAACTGGAAGGCGCGCGTCGAAGCAGAGGGGATGCTGTGGCACAGCGCCCCTGGCCTGACCTACTGGCATGAAGGTGTGGCCTATCGCTTCACCGAAGCGGAGATCGAGGCCATCCATGACGCCACTGAGGCCTGTCATCAGATGGCCCTTGCCGCCGCCGGGGCGATTATCGAAGGCGGTGAACTGGCCCACTATGGCTATGGGACCGACGCCATAAAGCTGATTGAGCGTAGCTGGCACACCCGTGAGCGCGACATCTATGGCCGCATTGATTTCGCCTTTGACGGGGTAAATCCGCCCAAAATGCTCGAATACAATGCCGATACCCCCACCAGTTTGCTCGAAGGGGCGGTCATACAGTGGTCGTGGCTCACCGATACGTCAGGGGCTGAGGCAACGAACCAGTATAACGACATCCACCGCGCTCTGGTGGACCGGATGCGAGCTTTGAAGGCGGAGCGTGACGCCGGCCTGCTGGGCGTGCGTCAACGCGGCTCCCCGCTGCATGTGGCCTGCGTCTTTCCGCACGATGAAGACACCGGGACCGTGGCCTATATCGAAAGCGTGGCGCGTGAGGCCGGGCTAGAGGTCTGTTTTGTGCCGATGGACCAGATCGGTTTCAGCGAGGTCGAAGGTGGCACATTCCTAGACCAGAACGACGTGCCCATCCGGCTATTGTTCAAACTCTACCCGTGGGACTGGCTGCTGGCCGATGACTATGGCCCGCCGCTGACGCAGGCCGTGTTGACCCACACGATCCGCCTGTTCGAACCGGCGTGGAAGATGCTGCTGGCCAACAAGCTGCTGATGACAAAGATGTCGGAGATGTATCCGGATAGTCCCTATCTGCTGGAAACACGCCGCGATGATGCGGCGTTTCGCGCGGCCGGACGTGGGTTTGTACGCAAACCGGCGCTCGGCCGTGAGGGACAGAATGTGTCTGTTTTTGCCGCTGGTGACCGAGCGCACAAGGCGCATACAGACGGTAATTACGCTGACAATGACTTCGTCTATCAGGCCTTTGCCGAGCTGTTTCGTGACCCGGCGTCGGGAGCCTATGCCCTGATCGGCAGCTGGGTCATCGGCGGCGAAGCGGTGGGTATGGGTATTCGCGAAAGCGACCATCTGATCACCGATGATCGCTCCCGCTTTGTGCCGCATCTGTTTCGCTGAGTCCTGTTTTTCGACCCGTTCGTATCACAAGAAGCCGTGGTCAGGGGAAGGACACAAAAAAAGGCGGCCCGCACGCTTAGGGGCCGCCTGAGTTACCTTCCGGTTGGGGGAGTGAATCAGAAGGTATAGGAAACGCCGAGGAATATCTGACGGCCGGTGTTGCTGAACACCCGCTGCGCGCGCCGCTCCTTACCCGACCACTGGTCACCCATCTGATTGGTCAGGTTCAGCGCATCGAGATTGATGGAGAGCTTCGAACTGAGTTTATAAGAGGCCGACATATCGACATTCGTCGTCGCATAGCTACCATTGGCGTCGAGAAGCTCGTTCTTGAACGGCAGGGCGGTGATGTATTCGTCACGATAGGCGACCGAAACGCGGGCTTCGAACGGTCCCTTTTCGTAATAAAGGGTGGCGTTCACCGAATTGGGCGACACATTGACGAACTGATCCCGTGTGGTGGTCGGCGCCGTCGTCGCCGTACCTGCCGATAGGTAATAAAGCACCGACGAGTCGATCCAGGTGTAGTTGATCTGCGTCCCAAAGTCGTTGAACGGCGCGGGCAGGAAGGTGAAGGGCTGCACAAGGCTCAGCTCAACGCCCTTGATATAACCGCCTTCGGTATTGCGGGTGCGCGTAACCGTGTAAGGGGTCGAGGCGTCCTGACCGGACGACAGAAGGCTGAGTGGCAGGCCGGTATTGCTGTAGGGCTCAATCGAGGTGATGGACTGGATCATGCTGGCGATGTCCTTGTAGAACAAGGTGGCGCTCAGCAGCGTGCTACGGGTGGGATACCATTCAAAGCTCAGATCGTAGTTCTTCGCGCGGTAGGGATCGAGGAACGGATTGCCGATATTGACCGACTGCACACCGAAGGTGGTGTTGACGGTGCCGCCGGGGGTCAGGGAGCCCACAAAGGGGCGCGACATGACACCGGCAAAGGCAAAGCGCGTGGTGAAGGTCGGCGTCACTTCCAGCGCCAGATTAAGCGCCGGCAGATAGTCGTCATAGCTGTGGGTGACGGTGGCCAGCGTTGTCCCGGCATAGCCCGTGGCCGTGACCTCGGTCTTGACATAACGCAGACCGGCATTGCCGCGCAGACGCATACCGTGGGCCAGGTCCTCTTCGAAAGACACCATACCGTAGAGCGCCGTATCGTCTTCAGTGACCGCGCGGTTGTTGGCGAGCGCATTGCCGCCGCGCACGGCGTTTTCACCCAGAGTCCAATCGCCATAGCTGTTGACGCAGTTGCAGTTCAGATCAAGCTTGCTGATGAAGGCCTGAACGTTGGGCACCACCCATGCAGACACAGACCCTGCGGGCAGGTCAAGACCTTCGCCCCAGCCCGTGAGGACCGTGCTCAAAGACCCCAGGTTCGGGAAGTCCGCCGCAAATTTTGTGAAATCAAACGGCAGCTTACCATCGGTCTTGGCTGCGGGCGAAGTGTTGTTGCCATAGACGCGCTGGGTCTGGCGTGAAGTGAACTCGTACGTCTTTTTCAGGAAGCCGGTGTGGAAGGTCAGCCCGTCCAGAAGGTCGTAATGCAGGTTGCCTTCGACGCTCGACAGGGTGTTCTTCACATTGGCATGCACGATTCGCACGTCTGGCGTCAGGCCGGTGCCCGCATTGGTGAAGGTCACATTGGCGACATTCGCGACATCATAGCCGTAATTGATGAAGGGGCGGCGGGCATCGGCGCGCGCGTCCCAGACATAGCCGTCCTTGTTAAAGGCGTCATAGGAGATGAAGACGTCGAGCGGTTGATCAAACTCTGAGCCGGACAGGGCAATACGGAAATCGCCGCGCAGCTTGTCCGAGAAGGTGTGCTCACCATGCAGACCCAGCATGTAGGTAGTGGTGGTCGTCTCGGCATATTCGGCGATATGTTTGATATCGACGTGGTTGAGCTTCATATAGTCAACCTGACCACTGGAAGTCACATTGACGTCCATGATCTGGGAATCAACCCGTCCGGCGAACAGCGGAAACGCGGTCGAGGCCCCATTGACGTTGCGGTTATTGGAAGCGTTCGACAGGGCGTAGTCCTGACGGTTCTGATCAAACTTCGAATAAACGGCATCCAGCGTAAAGCGGGTGTTGTCGTTCGGCCGCCACTGAAAGGCGGAAGTCACGCCCAGACGCTTCTGATCGAGTTCAAAGCGACCGAGGCCCGGATTACGCGGCAGGAAAACGTTCGGCTGATTGATCTTGGCGTAGGCGGCCGCGTTGGACGGCAGGCCGGAGAAACACTGTCCCGCCGGGCGGGTGCCCGTCCCCGACAGCGGGTTCACATAAGGGATGGCCGTATTGACGACCTGACTGCCGGCCTGATTTGGGTCATCGACTGCTACACCGCAAAAGCCGTTATTGGCATCGGAATAGTCCGAGGCCGAGGTGTCAGAATAGCCGTCTTCCTGCATCAGGCGCTCGGAATAGGCGACCGACAAAAGCGCTCCGACCTGACCGGCCGAGGTGTCCCAGGTATTGCTGATCAGGCCCGCCACGCGCGGCGAAGTGGTCTTGTTATTATCATAATAGGCGGCCTGAGCCGAGGCGGCCATGCGGAAGCCGGGCTTATCGAACGGGCGTCCGGTTTGCAGGTCGATCGTTGCACCCAGCGAGCCTTCGTCCATGTCGGCGGCTTGAGACTTGTTGACGGTGACACTGTTGAACAGTTCCGAGGCAAAGGTCGAGAAGTCAAAACCGCGGGTGCGGTTGATACCGGCCATCACGCCCAGCGTAGACCCGGTCGTCGCCGAATAGGCCTCGACACCATTTAGCGTGGTGCGGGTAAAGTCGCTGCCCAGCCCGCGCACCGTGATGCTGCGCCCTTCGCCGCCGTCGCGCGTGATGGAAACCCCCGGGATGCGCTGGATGGACTCAGCAAGGTTGGCGTCAGGGAAGCTCGCCATATCGTCGGCCTTGATCACATCGACGATATTGCTGGCGCGGCGTTTGGTGTTGACGGCGGACTCCACGCTCTTGCGGTAACCCGTCACAACGACTTCGGTGGACTCATCGGTCTGTCCGGCCGCATCCTGGGCCAAGGCCTGCCCGCCGCAGCCCAAAAGCACCAGAACCATCAGGGAAGCGCCTGTGCGAATGCGGGCGCACTTCGCCCGTTGGGTGACTGTCATGATGGAAATATCCTCTCTGTAGCAACCGATTCTGCGACCGGATTCGTTGGGTAATGGCCTGAGCACGGATCATCATAGATCTGACGATCATTCTTACTCATAAATGATCAAATTTGACCAATCAATAGCAAATATCAATCAAAAACGAAATGTGAGAAAAAAGGTGCAGAAAACGAGCATTTATGCAAATACGCTCAGTGTAAATTATCGGCGAATTTTCAGGGTATGCTTGCACGAATAGTGTCACAAGACACATTCTATTCATCAGACGGAATGGCATCTACATCTGAATGCATGGCATATCGGCGTAGATATATAAAATGCCGCCGAACATCATGGACTGATTTTAAACATATCAGCAAATTGCCCTATAGAAAAATACGAAATTTCTGCGTAGATATTGAAAAAATCTATACCTCAGAGAGACACAGATGGATCGTGCCCTGCTTCAGTTTCTGTCCGTCGCGGATGCCGGGTCGATCAGTCTGGCCGCGGAGCGCATGCGCGTCACCCAGCCCACCCTGACCTTCAACCTGCGCAAACTGGAGACATCTCTGGGGGTGGAGTTGTTTCAGCGCACGCCCCGCGGCATGCGGCTCACCCCCTATGGTCAGACGCTCTATGAGCATGGCATCGTCATGAAACGCCTGCATGAAAACGCGCTGACCTCGATTGAGCGGCAGCGCATTCAGATGGACTATGGATTAAGCCTTGGGTCAGGCTATACAGCCTGGACCGGCTTTTTGCGCACCTTTATCTTCGAATACCGAGAACGCCACCCGGATGTCGCCATTCACGTCAGCATCGGCAATGTGCTGCGCCTGATGGATCAGTTGCTGGCGGGTGATATTCTGGCCTTTGTCGGCCATAAAGTGCCAGACCTCGACCCCAGCCTTGGGACCGTTTTCACCCCCGTCGGCTATCTGCGCGACGGCTATTTCGTGCGCGAGGGCCATCCGTTGCTGGGGGGCACCCGTACCTTGTCTGAACTGAGGGCCTATCCGTCAACGCTCGCCTTTCCAAAAGAAAGCCATCAGCGACGCTTATCAAGCTCAGTATTTATGGATGGTACGGTCGGCAAGGCCTTCACGTCAAACTCGCTGGAGGCCTGCCTCGACTACGTCAAACATACCGATGCCGTCTTGCAGCACGGTGAGCTTATGGCCGGTGAATTTGAACGCCTTGGCGTTTTGAAGGTCCATCTGGCACCCGACGATATGGCCGACCCCGTGCGGATGGGCGTCTATTCGCTGAAAGAGCGCAGCACTGACCCGCGCGCTCAGGCTCTCATCAGCGAATTCATCATACGGGCCACCAGCGCCTATGGCCCGCGTACGGAATAGCCCAGATGTTCCCATAATGTTTATTATCAGAAGACATTTTGTAGCCGCAAAATGCAAATGTCAGTGCCACGCAAATTAGTGGGCAAAGGCCATATTGGTCTCTTCCGATCGATCTAGGAAAGCGCCGAGCAAGGTGAGGTTTTTGCGCTGCCTTTGGTTATTGCTTTAATGGAAGCCTTACACGCCTATCGGTCACCGCCTCATTGTTATGCGATCAGAATACTAATCCATTATTGTCCATTTAGCGTAATATAACTTACTGAGATTTGAGACATATCAATCTTATCGATACTGGATTTATCATTTAGCGACGACTGGACATCCAATGTCTCTGGGAAACAATCATATCTTCCAACAATTAGCTCCCTATTCCCCTTCTTATACCTAATTGAATAATCACATGGATACTTCCCGTAGACAGGCTTCGAAATATAAGTGCGCTTCCAGCCTTTGCTGACTATAAACAAATTAGCATCCTTAAAGCTCAACATCTCGCCTTTCTCATTAAACAATATAGAGAATCCGAATGATATTTTCCCGTCATCGCCTTTTTTTACACTATATGTACAATCAAAATCGGAGCCAAAACATTCATAAATATCACGAAAATCGTCACTATGCTTCAATTTAAGCTTTAAATTACCATATTTTTCAAATTTCTCCACTGAACTGAAATCATTCAAATCGGAGGAAAATTTTTCTAGCAACCCCTTGTTCACAGATTTCGCCTCTTCTCCATGGCAAGCAAGAGGACTTGTTGCCAGCAACAGCAAAAGTAACGCAGGTATATTCACAACACATCATCCAATTGCTTTTCATAGTAGTTAATAATGCTCATTTTGAAAACTGCTTTATAATGTTATTTACAGTGCTTTCTGTGGCATTGAAAATGAAGTGAGGTCCCTTCTCGCCGTTTGCAAAAACATTTAACCGACATTTCCCATTTGAGCGCCTTACTGGCGCCCGAATAGAGGTAGGATAGTCGCAAACCGAGACTGCGGGAAGCCCAGACGCGAGAGCGTAGAGCCTTACTCGCTCTGGTTTGGC
>NZ_JAIXSV010000352.1 GCF_027484505.1 Asticcacaulis sp. | reverse complement strand
TTTCTCCAACTCCGCCATGATGGCATCGCGGCGGGCCAGGAACGCCACCCTGCCCGCCGTCAATTGTCGTCTTGCTGTCATGTAATCACCTCTGGCTTGCCGATACGACTCGGCAAGAACAGTCGGTAACGTAAAATCACATCAGCGCGAATAGTCTAAAAAATGCTCAGGACGAACACGAACAGAGACGAACAACAATACATACTTCAGACTAATATCGAATAGACGCGAATAATTCGGTATTACGACGAAAACCTGAACTATATGCGCAGCCGGGCAGGATAGGTAATGTTGGCCAACAGCCCAACATTACAGCTTACTCGCCGACGGCTCGACGCGATCCGGCATCCGCCGGGCCAAGAGCGGGAGAAGGATGGAAATAGCAATGACAGACCGGCTCGACGATCCAGCCCAGGCTCCAAGGGACCGGCAACGAACCCTGCGTGTCGTGGTCAACGACCATGAGCGGGAACGGATCGAAGCCATGGCGAAGATGGCCGGTCTTTCCCTATCCGCCTACCTGCGCACCGCCGGCCTGAACCACCCGATCCGCAGCACGTTGGACTACGACGCCATCATGGAACTGATCCGCCTGCACGCCGACCTCGGCCGCGTCGGCGGCCTGCTGAAGCTGTGGCTGGCGGAACGCCGGGGAGAAGTCGTGTCGGCGGAGAGGGTCGATGCAGCGTTTGAGGAGCTGCGGGAGTTGCGGGGCGTGCTGTTCAGGAAGATTGAGGTGCTATGAGCTTGAGGCCCTGCCCCGGCGATAGCCCATCACTGACAGCCAATGCAGCATTCTTTCCCACCGTCCAGAGGCCCGCGCCGTGGCCGCATTATCATCGCATGATTTCTCAATCAGGAACTGCGTCGCGGCCCGCGCCACATCCAGACGCAACTGCCCGCGTTCGTCATTTTCGGCCACCGCCAGACCCGCCCGGATATCCGCAACGGCCAGACGGAAGATGGTGTGCATGTCGATCTTCGGGTCGGCCAGCGCCAGCAACTGCTCCACCTCTTCCCAGGCTTGGGCAGCCTTGTAGCTGTGGCCGCCCAGCGTGGCATCCTGCACCGCCACCGCCCGCATCAGATCGCGCAGCACGTCGGCGAAATTGCGGGCGATGAATTCCGGGTTGGCGTTGGCCTTCCGAAAGGCCTGCATGAAACGCTGATGGTCATCCATTCTGTCACCCCACGCTGAACACCTTCATCACCTCATCGCCCAGGTGGTTGATCACCTTCACGGCGATGCGGCCGCTTTTGGGCTTGTCGAACGGGCGGCTGGTGTCGCTGTTCAGGGTGGCCCAGGCATCGGCGTCGATTTCGGCCTTCAGGGTCGTCTTCAACGCCTTGTACGGGTCATTCTGACCCAGGAAATAGGCGTGACGGACGAAGAAGCTTTCTTCGTTGTAATCCGTGTCGATGAACCAGACGGCGATGCTGCTGGTATCGTCGGTGTGGATATTGCCCGCCTTGAAGAAATCCACGCCGCGGATTTGCACCACCACCCGGCCATCATCCTGGGTCTGGATATCCACATCGGGTTCGCCGAACAGGGTGAACAGGTTGCCGGCCCCCGTGGCCTTCAGTTCCTTGCCCATATGCAGGTCGGGGTTCATCCGGGCCTTCAGCACGGGCACGCGGCCCAGCCGGTCGAATTCCGCCGAATGGGCATCGAAATTGAAGGCACACGCAATCACCACGTCAAAGCCGGCATCGGCCGCTTCGCGCGCGGCGGCCACCAGATCGGCGCGGGCCACGGTGCCGAATTCCGGGCCGATGAAGATGCCCGCCCGCCGCTCCCGTGCCGGTTTCCCTGTCGTGCCCTCGGCACTCCCCGCCTCTTGCGCATCCTCCACATACCGCCCTTCTGCCGCGATGAAGCGGCCGGGCCAGCCGGTCAGGCTGGTGAAGCTGATACGGCCATCCTTGTGTGCCTGCTGCACCCCGGCGGATTTCAGGTTTTCCAGGATGGTGGCGGCGAAATCCGCCTCGTCCCGCCGAGCCGCCTTGCGCCGGCCTTCGGCGGCCTCCAGCAGATCGACCAGTTCATCATCCTGATCCACCGCCAGCACGCGGTGCGGCGACAGGCTTTCCACCGTGAAGGGGCCCGCCACGCGCACCCGGCCCTTATCTTCATAGGGGCGGTCGAACAGATATTCGAAATCGGCCTTGGCGTTGATGGAGGCGTCGATTTCCCGCTGGCGGGCAATGCGCCGTTCCCACCATTGCGCGTGCAGCCGTCTGGCCGCGTCCGGCCATTTGGCATCGGCCTCACGCGGAATGTCCCATTCCGGCCAATCCTTGCCCAGCGCGCGGTTCAAGTCCGCCCGCAACGGCTCCATCTCCGCCTGGAACCGGTCCCAGATCACGTCGATCTCGGTATTGTTGGCGATGGATTTCAGGGTGATGTGCGGTACACGCTCATAAACGAAACCCAGGCGGATATCGCCGCCGGTCCGGCCCAGGCGCGGGGCGCTGCGCGTCACCTCCGCCTCCTTGCGCTGCCCCTCGGCACTGTCGGCCAGCAGGTAATAGGGGTAACGCGCCCCCATGATGCGGGCCCGCGCCAGCGCCAGGGAGACGCGGCTGGTATCAATGGTGATCCAGCGCCGCCCCCATTGCTCTGCGGCATAAGCGGTGGTGCCGGAACCACAGGTCGGGTCCAGGACGAGGTCACCGGGATCGGTGGCCATCAGGAGGCAGCGTTCGATTACCCTGGAAACGGTTTGAACAACGTAAACCTTCGGGTCAGTGCGACTCGCACCGCTACTAGTATCTTCCCATATGTTTGCAATTGGCATCACACTGAAATCTTCAAGAAATCTCTTATATTTCAGTGTACTGCCTGTTGGCAGCACCCTACGGGCTTTTAACAGCCTCGGAAACTGTGTTTCACCCGTCTTCCAAAATCCAGCACCAGGCCGGAAAACCTTACCATTATAGCGTATAGGAAAATCTCCAGGTGGCCTCTGAGAGGTCAAATTGTCTGATGCATAAACACGCCCCCATTGCTTCGCCAACTCATAGTCAGAAACTTCATCTGCTGAAAGGCGCCGGGAGAGACCAGATTCGTTCTCGATATACTGATATTCGCCCGTGCCCACACCCCCGAGCTGCTTTTGCCTGTAAATCTGGCGATACTTCAGCGCAGAAATATTCTTTGCATAAAACAGAATATGGTCACCTACCGACGAGATATGCTCCGAGGTCTGTGACGTTGTTTTCTTAAAGAGTATCTGCGAAACGCAGTTATCCTCCCCAAACACCTCATCCATCACCGCCCGCACGCGATGGACATTCTCATCCCCGATCTGGACGAAGATGCTGCCGCTGTCGGTCAGCAGGTCGCGGGCCACAGTCAGGCGGTCGCGCAGATAGGTGAGGTAGGAATGGATGCCGTCGCGCCAGGTATCGCGGAAGGCCTTCACCTGTTCCGGTTCGCGCGTGATATGGCCCCGGTCGCCATCCTTCACATCGCGGCTGGTGGTGGACCATTGGAAATTGCTGTTGAACTTGATGCCATAGGGCGGATCGAAATAGATCGCCTGCACCTTGCCGCGCAGCCCTTCGCGTATGGACAGACTGGCCATGACGGACAGGCTGTCGCCCAGGATCATGCGGTTCTGCCAATGGGCATCATGGGCATAGAATTCGGTCGCCGCCTCCTTCTCCGGCAGGCCGTTGAAATCGGCGAACAGGTCGGGAAACTCCGGCCCCTCCTCCGCCCGCTTCTGCCGCGTCTGGCGCAGCAGATCGTCGATCAGCACCTTGGGGTGGACCTTCTCCTGGATGAACAGGGGGGGTGCCTGGACCACCAGATCCGACCAATCCTGTTCATCCTTGCCCCGCCAGACCAGTTGCGGATCCAGATCCCGGTTCCGCCGCTCATACTCCACCCTGACCGCCCGCCGCTGCTCCGGCTCCATCACCGTCTCCAGCTCCGCCGTCGGCAAGTTCTTCCGCGTCGCCTCCGCATGACGCAGGGTCTCAACGGTCAGGTCTTTCTTGGATTTGGGCGGCATGGTTGTTTTCGGCAGTTAGCGGGGGAGGGAATCTAAGAGAGGTCATAGCTAATTAATTTTCAAGCCTTTGATGGTAAAGTCTGAATCAAGATCATCCTCATCGGCGACCTTAATGTTGGATTCAATCTGAGATATGAACTCATTTACTCTCACCTTGATATAATCCATATACCCCACACACTGATTGTTTATTTCATTTATTTGGTCAACTTTGTGTCGAGCATTATAAATTTTATTTAATCTTGATTTGTATACTTCCTTCCTTTTTTCTTCTTTTTCATTTTCTATTTTTAGAATTAAATAATTCATGTATCTGCATATACCTACAGCTTCCCAGTATAAGCAAGGACCTATTGGAAATTGCCACCCTGGAACCTTAACATAGAACCCAGGCCGCAATGTGGTGCGTTCGATAAGCTCACCATATAAGTTATAAGCATTGCCGAGTTCATCCACTTCAAACAGACTACAAAGTTCCATTTTTCTTTCCTTTCTAATAGTTTCTCGATTTTACTCCGGCAACCGATCCGGGTTCTCCAGAGATTTCCGTTCGTCCGCCGCCAGCCGGCGTTCGACCTTCTTGATATCTTCTGCGGGCTTCAGCGCCTCTGGCCGGATACCCCGGTCCAGCAGCGTTGCCCGCACGGCCGCGTTATTATGCTCATGTTCAGCGGAAATCTGGCGTTCCGTGCGCATGGCATGTTCGCGGGCGTTGAAGATGGTGATTTCGGTAGCGAAATCCTTGGCCTTCAGGATGATGGTCGGCGCGAAATCCGCCAGGGGGCGGTTGTCCGGCACCTTCCACCGGGCCTTCATGTCCTGGGTGGACCGGCCAAACAAAGCCTTGTCACCCTTGCTGCGGATTACGCCAAAATCCTGATTGCCGCCGGTCTGTTCATAGATGACGGATGACAGTTCCTTTTCCGTCTCCGTCAGCTTGCGCCGCGCCACCAACCGTTCCGCCTCCAGCAAGCGCTGTTCGATCAGTTCGGCGCGGCGGGTCTGAATGGCGAAATAGGTCTGGGCAAAGGCAATCTCCTGCTTTCCCGGATCACCATTCTGGGCAATCAGGTAACAGGCAAAGCGGGTGAGCATGAGATCATCAATCTCCCGCTGGCTGCCGGAACCCAGGGTGACCATTTTCCCGACGTCGGCAAAATGGTCCCGGACATCATGGCCAGAGACCTCACAGGCGGTTTTCGCCTTGGAGATTACCCGCAGAAAATTGTCCCACTTGGTGTAGCCCAACAGATGCTGAACATCGCGGGCCAGCCAGTATTCGACGCCATCCGCCTCCTGGGCGTGGTCCTCGAAACTGTCGGTCAGGTGCTGAATGATCTCAGTCTTCATCGCTTGCCTCCTCCGCCCACCGCTGCGCCGGCTCCATCACCGTCTTCAGCTCTGCCGCCGGCAGGTTCTTACGCATCGCCTCCGCATGACGCAGGGTCTCAACGGTCAGGTTTTGCTTGGATTTGGGCAGCATGGAGGCCCACACTCGACGGTCAGGAAAACAGGCGGGATCAGACAAAGTTAACAGAGGTTGATTTTCTTTTAAATAAATTCCACTCATGGTGGATTGACTTTGCGGCGGCGTTCGCCCATATGAGATGCAAATGGATTGGAAATTTCCGGTCGGCGTCTGGCCCTGGCAATTGCCGGGGCCTTTCGCTTTCTGGAGGGTGCCACAGACAGGCATCATGGAAACACCTTCAATCCAACACCCTCATATCGGCCGCGCCCATTGACCATCAGCTTTGCCTCGATGATATCGAAGGCTTGGTTTGGCTGGTCGGGTTTCAGCACATGGCGCGCAACGGGGTGTGCCACAAGATCGGCCAGTTGCATCCCTTCGGCATTTGCCTTTTTGGACAGAATTCGCATCTCGAAGGGCGTGGCGCTGACATCACTGCCCATGGCGCCCTCACCATCCATGACGCGGCGGAATTCCAGTTCCAGGTCCTGGTCCTCCTTGTCGCCCCGCGCTTCGGCCAGCAACCAGGTCAAGCGCCCCTTCTGGCCTTGGCGCAAGAGATAATCCCGTACCCGCTCCAACCCCAGTTCCAGGGCCAGATGATAGGGGCTGTAGGGCTTGCGGTATTGCTTGGTCAGTCTGTCCTTGCGGATGGCGACGGCGACCAGCGTATAGGGTGCCTCGCACATCATCTCGTTCAGATCAGCCAGGAAAGCGTCCCTGCGCTCCTTGATCTGAAGGAAAGCGAAATCACCGCGCGGCTTGCGGATTTCGTGGGAATGCAGAATCGCCGCATCATGCCCCCAGAATCGGAACTTCAATTCCTTCACGGCTGGCACCAGACCGTGCGCGTAGTCTTCTTTCTCCACGATCACGAAGGTCAGAACGAAGATCGGGAAATCGGCATCTACCTTCACCAGGGAATGGTCGCCGCTTTCATCCATGAAGACGATATAGTCGCTGTATAGCTCCATGATTCAGGCTGCCTTGCCGATCATGAACCCGTCCACCAGCGCACCAAAATTCTTCTCAATCTCGAACACGTCAGTAAACTCGGCAAAGGCCCAGCGGCCGAACTTGCCCAGGTTGTTGACGCCCGGCACCCAGTAGGTGCGCATGGTGTTGGCCTTGGCCTTGGCATCTTCCCCCCGCTGCCCCTTGATCTCCACGATCAGGTTCAGCGGCTCCGCCCCGCCATCATCCACACGGACGATGAAATCGGGCAGGTATTTGCGGGACGTGGACCCGTCCAGCCAGGGCACTTCCAGCCCCAGATTCTGATTCTTCACATAGGCCAGGACGCGGGGATGCGCCTCTGCCACCCGGCAGAATTCCGCCTCCCAATCGCTGTCGCAGATCACCCAATTGACGTGGCATTTGGCCGGGTCGGTCTGCCAGCGGTCAGTCTTGGAGGTGTTGAAATTGACAAAGCGGGTAGAACCGGTGGGGTTGTAGCTGTCCAGAATGGCCTTGACCGGGCGTTCGCCCAGGAAGCTCTGGGTGATGGCACCCTTGATCTTCTCCGCCGCCATGTCGGCGATTTCCTGATAGATCACCTGGGCCGGATAGGTGCCGCCGGTACAGCGCAGATAGCCGCCCTCCAGCCATTCGCGCACGATGCGCTTCAACTGCCCGAACAGGTGCAGTTTCGGCTCATCCCCCGGATCGCGGAACTTCTGATAGATCAGATGCTTGGTCAGGTGGAACAGAATCGTGGCCTCGCGCATCTTCTCCAGATGCTTGATGGTCAGGTCCACCCCTTCGCCGATGATGCCCTGGTTCTTGGTGACCGAGGGGCCGACCAGATCGGGGTTCAGGTCCAGCACATGGTCGGGGCCGAAGGTGGCACGCAGCCGTTCATCCGGCAGTTCGACGCGATAGCCCTCAACACGGGGGAAAATGATCTCCGCATGGTCACGGTCGGGCCTTATGGCGCGGACATGCACCGTCTCGCGCGGCTTGGCCGGCGGGGCGACCACGGGCTTGGCGGTAAAGTCGAACGGAATGCCCAGCACGTCGGCATATTCGACATTGAACAGGCCATCCTCATTCAGATCATAGGATTGCCGACGCAGAGCGCGGCCGACCACCTGTTCACACAACAATTGTGTGCCAAAGGCACGCACGCCCAGCACATGAGTGACGGTGTTGGCGTCCCACCCTTCGGTCAGCATGGAGACGGAGACGACGCAGCGTATCTGTTCCCCCAGCTTGCCCTTCTTGCCGACGGTGTTCATCACCTCGCGCAGAAGGTCGGTGTCGGAGATATCACCCGCCGCCTGGATGTCGCCGGTACGGGCGATGCGTTCCTTGCGGAACTGCTCAATCTCCACCGCCGCCATGGCGCGGAAATCATCATGCAGGGCGTCGCCCGCCTCCAACTGCTCGCTGTCGATCAGCAGGGTGTTGGGGTGGGCCAGACGCTGGCCGAACTCATCATAATTGCGGAACAGCGGGAACCGCCCGCTTTCCAGCGTCTGCGTGCCGTCCGGGTTCTGGCGATGGAAGCCGGAGATGAAATCATAGACCAGCTTGGATGAGGCGGTGTTATTACAGACCACGATAAAGACCGGCGGCACGCCGATCCCCTCCCGCCGCCACAGCTCAAACGTCTGGGCATAGTGGGCGTAGAGCGCTTCCAAGGCGGTTTGCAGGTCTGACGGCAGGGTCAGCGGGTCCAGCAGCTTTCCGGCCCCACGCCCTTTCTTGGGCATCTTCTTGCCGATATGCTCCCACAGGTTCCGGAACTTCGGCACCTCCGCACCGGGAATATTGTCCGCCACGGGCACGCGCGGCAGCTTCACGATTCCACATTCGATGGCATCCATTAGGGAAAAATCGCTGACCGTCCAGGGGAACAGGGTGCCTTCCGCATAGCCCGACCCGCGCAGGAAGAAGGGGGTGGCCGACAGGTCATAGACGGCACCGATGCCGATCTTGCTGCGCTGAATGGCCTCCAGCCCGGAAATCCACAGGCGGGCCGCCTCGTTATTGCGCTTGGCCTCGTCCTTTTCGTCGCCCTTCAGGTCATCCAGAGCGTCGTCATCATCGCTGACCTTCTCGCGGTAGCAGTGATGCGCCTCGTCATTCAGGACGACGACATTCTTCATGCCCATCAGGGCGCCCATGACCCGACGCAACATTTCGCCATCCGTTTCCAGGGTCAGCAGCTTCTCCCCGCGCGGCCCCTCCAGCAGGGCGCGGGTGCCGGGCTTGACCTCCAGCTTCTCCCTGGGTTTGAAGGCGTGATAGTTGGTGATGACGATCTTGGCCCGATCAATATCGGCCAGCATGTCGGACGGCACGATTTCCCGGTTGCGGTAATAGCTTTCCGGGTCATTGGGCAGCAGCACCCGCAAACGGTCCCGGATGGTGATGCCGGGGGCCACGATCAGGAACCCGCGAGAGAACATCTTGCTGTTGGGATGGCGGACGGCATTAACCGTCTGCCACGCGATCAGCATCGACATGACGGTGGTTTTACCGGCACCCGTCGCCAGCTTCAGGGCCAGACGAATCAGGGCCGGATTGGCCTGGGCATTCGCCCCCTTGATGTGCCGCCAGAATTTCGCGGTCCGCTGCCCCAGCTTCGGTGCCACCTCCGTCAACCAGATGACGGTTTCCACCGCCTCCACCTGGCAGAAGAAGGGCCGCACCCCCTGGAAACTGTGATGACGCCAGTGCTGAAGCAGGCGGGCGGTTTCAGGTGTCACCTGCCACTGGTCTGGATTGGGCAGGTTCCGCCACTGATCAACGTAGGTTCTGATCTCGTTGATGATAGGGGTAGGGTTGTATTCTTGCTCTGCGGTGGACAGGCCATCGCCCGCGCCCAGGTTCAACTCATCCTGTTGCGCGCTTTTCTTCCGCTTCTTCGGCTTGGGCACCGGGGTGATCAGGTCAGAATGACGCCGCAGATCGACAATCCGGTTGGTCGGCTGACCATCGGCATCCAATTCCCAATGCCGACCTGGATAGGCGTAGGGAGAGTTCAGAATAGGCCGGTCAAAGAAGCTCTGACTCATAAAATTATATGCCCTAGCCGCAACGCCCACAGTCAACCTATGAGCTAACACAATCGGATCATAGAAATCCAGATGGCAGCGCACAATTCGTTGTAACTAGCCTGGGGCGAAAATTCGTAGACAGTGGGATGAATTAGTCCACATCGCAGGAAAGTCGTCAAAAACAAACCCGCATCCGTATGTATTCATTTGAGGCTGTCTATGTTGGAATTGCTGATATTATCCTATGGCATGTATTCAGAATTATTCCAAAACACCGATTTAACAAGCATCCACGCCCACTCCAAAACCACGGGCGTGGCGTCTCTCGGTTGGATCAAAAGGGATAGCGCAGAGCCTCCGAACCGGCTGCCCGTGGCCCAAGGCGAAAGTAAAACCTTCGTCGCTGGAGATTCGCCCCGGTTCGCCAGCGTCCGCCGACGCCCTTTGCACTTACAGCTCACTTACGAGATGTTAGCGTCGCCAACGTGGCGACGCTAACCCCTTGAAAAGATTGGTGGGCCCGGAGGGACTTGAACCCCCAACCAGACCGTTATGAGCGGCCGGCTCTAACCATTGAGCTACAG
>NZ_JAIXSV010000022.1 GCF_027484505.1 Asticcacaulis sp. | reverse complement strand
GCGGTTCCTGACGCATATGACTGGCTTTCTGACCTTCACCGACAGCAGCGGGACCTACCGTCGGCAGGAACGGGATTACAAGACGCAATTGGCGGCGATCTTCCAGACCGAACTACTGCCGCTGCTGACGGCACCGCCGGAAGATGCCGCCCAGGCTGAGGCGACCATCCAGGCCCTGCACCAAGTGCTTATCAGGCGTAAGGTCGGGGAGCCGCCCGCTATCCAGAACCTGCTATCCTGGCGCGCTACGGAGCATCTGGGACGGCTGCGCGGGGCCGAAGCTCTGGAGGCCGTCCACCTGTTCCGCGACCTTCTCTCTAGCACCGGCGATACGCCCACACGGGTGGAACGCTTCAACGCCGGCTATGTCGCTATCCTGGCCCGCCATATGCCATCCGGCACGCAAGGGGTCAGCCGCAGCCTGCCGACCCTGCTGTTGATGCTGGCCGATCCCGCGCATGAGATTTTCGTGCGCACCACCTTGTTCAACGATGTCGCGCGGCAGTTGGGATGCCCGCGACCGTTGAGCGACGAGCATCTGAACGCAGGCGATTATGAGGCTTGCCTGCGCTTGGCGTCCGGTATCCGAACATGCCTTGAGGACTGGGGCTGGCAACCGCAAGACATGATCGACGTTCAGAGTTTCCTCTGGGTGGCGGCGTCGGGCGCCTATGCGGAGGCACCGCGGGATGCCTTTGATGACGCAACCGACCCACAATCCGAGCGGCGCATATTCAAGATCGCCCCCGGTGAGCAGGCTCGCTTCTGGCCGGAATGCCGGAGGGAGGGGATGATCTGTATCGGCTGGGACAAGGTCGGCGACCTGCGCGAATATCCCACCGATGGACAGGCTGACCTGAAACAGGCGCTGCGCGATGCTTATCCCGACCAATACGCCGGTTCAAGGGCCCGTCAGGCCACGGGGACGAAGAAGGCCAAGGAGCTTTGGCACTTCCGCAACCTGCAACCGGGGGACATTGTCCTGGCCAGCCGTGGCGCCAGCGAGATCCTGGCCATGGGCGAGGTCGTGGAGCCAGGATACAGCTTTGACCCCAACCGCGCGGAGTATCAGCACACGGTCGCTGTACGCTGGAACGACACGTACCGCCGGAACCTGACAGACAAGCTGCCACCGGGCGTGCGGGCCACGTGGATGAACTGCGCCCTCTACCCCGTTGATCGCGCCCTCTACTCCGCCATTTTGGGTGAAAGACCGATACCCGACAGCTTTGTCCTGCCGACTGACATTGATGATGAGGACATGCAAGTCCCCGACAATTTATACATCGAGCCACCATTCGCCGACACGGTGGCTGCCGTCGCGGCGAAGAAGCTGAAGCTGCCGGAACGGTTGCTGCGCCGCTATCATGTGGCGCTGAAGACGCGGGGCTTTGTCATCCTGGCCGGCGTGTCGGGCACCGGCAAGACGTGGTTGGCAGAGGCTTATGCCCAGGCGGTGGCGGCCGAATATCTGGTGGTGCCGGTCGCACCCAACTGGACCAGCCGGGAAGACCTGCTGGGTTATGTTAGCCCGACCAGTGGCGAGTATCAGCACACCGCGTTCAGCCGTTTCCTGATCCGTGCGGCCAAGGCCTATGAACAGGCGGACGACAAGACTTCTGTCCGCCCCTTCCATGTGATCCTGGATGAGATGAACCTGGCCCGTGCCGAACATTACTTCGCTGATTTCCTGTCGGTCCTGGAACTGCGCAACCGGAACGACCAGGCGACATTGGCGCTGGGCGATGCCCAGGTGGGCCTGTTTCGCAATCTGGTCTTCGTCGGCACCGTGAATATGGACGAGACGACCCACGGCTTCGCCCACAAGGTCTATGACCGCGCCCAGGTCATCGAGGTGACGCTGGACCGCAACATGTTGGCCGCCCATGTGGCGGGGCAGGAATATGCCGATATCCTGCTGTCCCTGTGGGACGCACTGGGTTCGGTCGTCCCCTTCGCCCTGCGTACCGCCGACGATATCGCCGCCTATGTGCGCCGCGCTACGGCCCTGGGTGCCACATGGCAGGAGGCGTTTGACGAGGCGGTGCTGCAAAAGCTGCTGCCCCGCATCCGGGGCTTTGATCCCGCCTTGGCCGAGCTGTTGCAGAAACTGGCAACCCTGACCCAACATGATTTCCCCTTGAGCCACGCGAAGGTGGAGCAGATGCGGAAGGGTTTGCGCGATGGTGCCGTCTCCTTCTTCTGAGCTGACATTCCTGGGGCTGGATGGCGCAGTGCGGGCGGGGCGGGAATGGACGGCATTGCTGCTGCACCTGCCGTGTCGGCATGGTGAGTGGGAGGGGCTGGGCGTCGCCGTGAACGGGGTGTCGTGTCCTGTGCAGCTGCGCCGGTTCGGCAGCTTGACCCGCGTCGTCTGCGACTGGCCGCCCAGCGCTGCCGGAACCTATGAGATCACCATCACCGGACTGGCGGCAGGCACCGCGAAGCATCGTCTATTCATTCCGCCCGCCAAACTGTCGACAGCGCAGCTTTCCACGCTACTGACGGATCTGGATGAGCGACTGCCCCATGCGTTGGTGGCCAGCCTGCGCCGGGGCGGCGCGCTCGCCGGTCTGGTCGGCAACCAGCCGCCGAACCCGACGGGGGCGGAGGCGGAGTTGGAACGGTTGCGCGCCATTGTGGACGGAGATCGCGGGTTGGCCCGCCTGCTGTTCCGGATCGCGCAGGACCCCCATCGACAATTACGCGAGGTGCTGTGGGATGTGCCGACGGCACGGGCACGGCGCATCGGCCCCCGGCAATTACGGGAAGCGCTTTATCGTGACCGCGAGCCTGACGATGACGGTATTCCCCTGCGCATCCATGACCGGCGGGTGGAGACGACCTGCGACGTGCCGGAAAACAGGCTTCTGCGGCATCTGCATGACATGGTCGCCCGGCGGCTGGCCCGCCTGTCGCAGCGTCTTGCCCCGCAGGAAGATGAGTGTACGGCCCTGATCCAGACCCTGTTGAATGCCCGCCGTCGGGCCCGGTTCCTGGATGGTGTCGGGCCTTTGGCGCATCCGCCGACACAGATCAGCCAAGTGATGATCCACCGGCCCGATTATGCGCATGTCCTGTCGCTGTGGCGGCAACTGACGGACGGGTTGACGGTGCAACTCGCCGACAGCGCCATGGATACGGGGCTGAAGGATGTGCCCTCCCTGTACGAGCTGTGGGGGTGCCTGTCCGTTATCCAGACCGTGATTGATGCGGCATTGGAACAGGGGTTCCAGGTGGTGGCACAGGACCTTGTCCGCCCTGTGCCGGGGTGCCTGCTGGTGGC
>NZ_JAIXSV010000211.1 GCF_027484505.1 Asticcacaulis sp. | reverse complement strand
GCTGACGGAGTGAAAACGCAAGAAGGCGACGTGTTCGAAATCGACGCCCGCCCCTTCGTCCACCCGCTCAGAAACCCCCTCAAAACCACCCAACCGCTCGCCAGCACCGCCAAGGTGGTGCGGCTTTAACTGCTGCCCTCAAACATTTTGATTTCATAGAGGACGACGTTTTTCAATTTTCGCTGCTCTATGAAATCAGACAGTGTGTTTCTTCCAAATGTTTTATCTAAAATTGAGTAATAAAATATAATTACTACCTCTGAGCTTGACATTGACGACGCTATTATATCATAATAGATTTTTTTATTTTCATTTTCAAATTCATTTACAAAATTTATTAAGGTATTTATTAATTTTATATAAGAAGATAGATTGTTTCTTGTGATATTGTTTCTTTTTAACATATCTGACAGGTTTAGGGCTATTAACTCTTCATCTTCGGTAAATTTAATTGTTGAAAGAAATGAATTTTTAATAGAATTTAATCTTGTTTGTCCTGATTCTTCATTGTAGCGCATCTCTGAAACATTGTTTCTAATATTTTCAATAATATTAAAAAATGTGTTTTCAAATAATTGCAAACTGACTGATTTATTTTGAATGGAAAGTTGCTTTTGTTGTTCTTCAAGAATGCTTTTTGTCTTGTCCGCATCCTCGATGGCAATTTTTAAGGTTTCCTGCGCCGTTTTTACCTCTTCGCGCGCGAGCTTAAGTTGTTGATCCTGTTGGCGGATTGCATACACAATGCCGATAATGCTCAGGCCGGAGAAGAGGGCGTTGACTGCGCCAAACATATCCCCAAACACGCCGGCATTGATATGCGTCTCATCACTGTCGGCTTTGAGGGCTGCCCATAACTGCGCCCAGCCAAAGCCCAAATTGAGTAGCCATGCGGTCGCGACGACAAGGACAGCTACCAAGACCCAGTATGTCTCAAACCACTGGGACCGTGTTTTCCTTTTATCGTCGCTCATCACCCGCCTCCGCTTTCGGCGGGTAAGCTAAAATGATTCTCGTCATTCGCGAATGTGGAGACTTATGGAGGGAATCGCAGAGGTTACGAGGTTGCCTAACCCTTACACCTCCCCAGTAAACTGAGGAGGTATAAAAAACCGCCCTGACCTTTGCGGATCAGGGCGGTTTTCCGTTGCTAGCGGTCTGACGTTAGAAGGCCTTAAGGCTTTTCGGAGCCTACCGGGTTCACCTTGGGCATCTTGCCCTGTTCGATGCGGCCTTCGTTGCGCAGCTTGCGGCCGTCTTCGGCCATCTTGTCGTTGTGCAGGGCTTCGCCCAGCTCCTCTTCGACGCCGCCGGCGGTTTCCTTGATTGAGCCTTTGATATCGCCCATGTCTGATCTCCTTTATGAAGCGGGTAGGGAAGGTCGCGGCACCGGTTACGGCCTCACAACCTTGCCCTCATCCTGCGCCCGCGCCGCGTCAGTTTTCGCCGGGTTTGCAAGGCATTGCGCGTAAGTAAAAAATCAGGAAACGCGCCTTTATCTGCCCCTTATTTTTGCTTTTAACCATCGGCATCGCATCCTTAAAGCCGCGCCGATAGGGTTCAGTCATCACATCCACACGGACCATTACACGGACGAAAACGAGATACCCCCCCCCCATCCTCGTTTCTTACCGTTTCGACGGCTCTCCGTGTCAGACATCCCCCCCCGCCCCGCGGTCCGTGTGGATGTGACCCCATTCCTCCCCCATACCGCACGCCCTCAAAGGAGAGACTGATGCTGTCCCCCGCCACCAAAGCCGCCGCCGGTGTCACCAAGATTCTGGCCGAACACGACATCCGTTCGGAAGCCGATCGCACCGTTGAAGGCGTTGAAAAGACCGCGCGCCACGTGGCCGATGACCTGTCTTCGCGCGCTAACGAAGCCGGTGCCAAGCTGCGTCACATCTTTGACGACGCGCAGGGTCATCTGAACAAGGCCGGTGGCCGCCTCAACAAGGAAGTGCACGAAAACCCCGTGCGTACCGGTCTTCTGGCGCTCGGTGCCGGTGTACTGATCGGCATGATGCTCAAGCGCTGATCGGCGTTTCGTCTAACGCTCTAAGGGCGAAGTCCTCAGCGGCTTCGCCCTTTTTTGTATCGGTTGTGAAAGGGTCGCGGATGTCTGTGCTTTTACGTGTGGCAGAGTTGTTTTTCGTGCGTCAGCGCTTTCGTCAGGTGCGGTCGCAGGCCCTGGCCTTTCTGAGCGCGCTGGGCGTGCTGGTCGGGCTGATGGTGTTCATGCTGGTGGCGCTGGCGCTGGGGCTTTCGGTGTTGCTGCTGCTGGCCTTTCACGGCTTGCAGGCGTTGGGCCTCACGCCGCAGGGCGCGGGTGGGATTGTCGGCGCACTGGTTATCGGCGTGGGTCTTGTCCTGCTGGTGGCCATCGGCCGCGCCCGGCGCGCCGTGGAGGCGACGCTTACGCATCTGATCAGCGAAACCTCGGCCCTGCCCGGTGAGCGCGAAGTGCAGGGCGTGGTCACCCGCACCGCCGGAGGGGCGGTGTCAGTGTGGCGCGCCTTTCGCGACGGGCTGAAGACCGGAAAATCAAACCGCCGTAAAACAGCCGCCTGATTTTTCTTATGATTTATTTATGAAGCCCTCTGTCGATGGCATGGACCCATTACCGGCGCAGCGGCAAGCTCTGAGCAAGATGGGGCATTTGAAAAGGACTAAGCACATGACCAACAAGATCGTCAAAATGATCGTAATTGCCGGCGTCGCGCTGGCGGCCGTTCCGGCCCTGTCGGCCTGCAACACCATTGAGGGCGCGGGCAAGGACGTTCAGGCCGGTGGCGAGGCTGTCTCGGACGCCGCCAAGGACGCCAAGAATTAAGCCAGTCGTAAGGCTGGACATTTCCGGTTTTCGCAGGTTCTGATGCCGCAGGGCTTCAGGGCCTGCGTTTGCGTATATGATGGATGGGGAAAGACGCATGATGTGGCAAAAGCTGCTGCGGCAGCGACGGTACTATCTGGTGCTGTTTGTCCTGCTGTCGATTGCGACCGTGGCCTTTTCGTTCATCGTCTACGCCCATTACGACCGCATTCAGGATCAGAACCGGCAGTCCCTGTTTGAATACGAGGCCATTCGTCAAAGCCGGGTGGTGCTGGTCGATCTGCTCGATATGCAAACGGGTGTGCACGCCTATCTGGTGTCCGGCGATGAAGCGACGCTCACCAGCTATCGCACGGCGCGCGATATGCTGGAGCGTGATCTGTCGGCCTATCGCACCCTGGTGTTGCGCCATGATCCGCAGGCGGCGCGCGATATCTATCTGTGGCTCGACAATATCCGCGCCTTGCGCAAGACCTTCGACGATCAGGTCGAAAACCGCCGGCTGGGGCGCGGGGCGGCTCTGACGCAGGCGACATTTGAGCGGCAGGTGCGTGACATGGCGCACGTGCGCCGCGCGCTGGAAGCCACCAATGTGCGGCGTCTGGTCGAGGTGCGGCTTCAGGCGGCAGAGGGGGTTAAGGCGCGTTCGGACTTTGTCTTTACGCTGGTCATCGGCAGCATACTGCTGATTGGGGTTATGTTGCTGGGGACGGTGACCATCCTCAATCTGGAGGCCGATTTCCGCAGCCGCCTGGCCGAACAGGAGGCCGTCATGCAGCGCTATCGCGAGGTGACCGAAGGCATTAATGATGGCCTGTTTGAGGTGAATTTCGTCAGCGGCGACGTCTATTGCTCGGCGGCCTATAAGGCCATGCTGGGCTATGCGCCGGACGAGGTGGAAAACCGCTGGGACGTGTTGCGCGACATGGTCCACCCCGATGACCGCGATGGGGCGGACGCCGATCTGCGCCGCTATATGGAAGGCACGGACGCCACCTATCGCAGCATCTTTCGCATGCGGCACAAGGACGGCGGCTATCGCTGGATTTTGTCGCGCGGCGTCGGCACCGGGGCCGATTTCAGCGGCATCAAGAGCATGATCGGCACCCACGCCGACATTACCGAACAGAAGCAGCGCGAAGAAGAGTTGCGCCAGCTCTATGCCGATCTGGAAACCTTCACCTACATCACCTCGCACGACCTGCGCGCGCCTCTGGTCAATCTGAAGGGTTTTTCCAAAGAACTGGAAATATCAATGAAAGGGGTGACCAACGCCATCACCCCCTATCAGGCCGCCTTCGCGCCAGAGCATCGCAAGGCGCTTGATCTGGCCCTGAAAGAGGACGTGCCGGAGTCGCTGGGCTTTATCGCCAAAGGGGTTGAGCGCATGGACAGTCTGACGCGCGCCATCCTCGACCTGTCGCGCATCGGCAAGCGCGTCTATACGATCGAGCCCGTTAACACTCAGACTATATTCGACAAATGCGTCGGTGCCCTGGGGTACGATATTACGCATAAGGGGATTGAGATCAGCTGTGACCCCTTACCGGAGATCATGAGCGACGCCGTGGCGCTGGAGCAGATTTTCGGCAATCTGCTCGATAATGCGGTCAAATATCTGCGGCCGGATATTACCGGAAAGATAGACGTATCTGTGCGCGAGACGCTGCACGATTACATCTTCACCGTGTCGGATAATGGCCGCGGCATCGCCGATATCGACAAGCCGAAGGTGTTTGAAATCTTCCGCCGGGCGCGCAATACAACCGAGGTCGGCGGGTTGGGGCTCGGCATGGCCTATGTCAAGGCGACGCTGCGGCGCCTGTCCGGAGACATCTGGTTCGACTCGAAAATTGATGAAGGGACGCGCTTTCATGTGCGCCTGCCCAAACGCCCGCGCCTGAGCGAAGCGTCACGCCCTGCAACCCCGATGGAAGCCTGAACCCATGATGGTCCCTGCCTTTGACGATCAGTTCACCCTTGTCATGATCGAAGACGATGCCGGTCACGCGCGCCTGATCCGCAAGAATCTGGAGCGCGCCGGGATCGGCAATCCGGTGCGCCATTTCGAAGACGGGGCGGCGGCCATCGACTATTTCTTCGGTGAGCACCTCAGCGCGGCGCAGACCGCCGAACGCCATGAACGGACTCTGGTGTTGCTCGATCTCAACATCCCGCATATCGACGGCTATGAGATTTTGCGCCGCCTCAAGGGTGATCCCTCCACGCGCGCCATTCCGGTCATCGTGCTGACCACAACCGACAATCCGCGCGAAATCGATCGCTGCTATGAGCTGGGGTGCAATGTCTATATCACCAAGCCGGTCGAATACGACAATTTCTCCGACGCCATTCGCAAGCTGGGACTGATGCTTGCCGTGGTGAAGGTTCCCAACACTGTGGTGAAATAAGATGCTCCTGTCTTCCCCCGCCCTGACCCGCATCCTGTACATCGAAGACGATGAGGCGCTGGGCCGTCTGTTGCAGAAGCGCTTTCGCCGCCACAGCCTTGAGGTCGATCTGGCCGTCACCGCCGAGGCCGGGCTGGAGGTGATAGCGCAGCAGGGGTTCGACCTGATCCTGCTCGATTACAACCTGCCGGGCATGAACGGTCTGGAGATGCTGAAGGTGCTGAAGGCGCGTGAGATCACGACGCCGGTCATTATCCTCACCGCTGGCGGAGACGAGGCCATCGCGCTGGAGGCGATGGAACTGGGGGCCGCCGACTATGCGGTGAAGGACATCAATCAGGCCTATCTCGACCTGTTGCCCGCCGTCATGCAGGCGGCCTTCACCAAGGAACGCCTGCTGCGCGAGAACGAACGCCAGCGGCAGGAGCTTCAGGCGGCCAAGGAGCGCGCTGAAGCCGCGTCGCAGGCCAAGACCGACTTTCTGGCCACCATGAGCCATGAGATTCGCACGCCGCTCAATGTGGTGACGGGCCTGTCGGACATTCTGATCAAGTCACCGCTCAATGACGATCAGTACCGCATCGTGGAGACGCTCCGTACCAATGCGCAGTTATTGTTGCGGCTGATCAATGATCTCCTCGATATTTCCAGAATTGAGGACAATAAGATCGAGCTGGAGTCCACGGCGTTTCGTCCGGCCGATGTACTGGAAGACCTTAAGATGATGTTTGCGCAGGATATTGAGCGCAAGGGGCTGGATTTCGCCCTGACCGACAACACGCAGGGTGTGACGGTGCGCGGTGACCGCACGCGTTTGCAGCAGATTGTGATGAACCTGATTTCCAACGCGCTCAAATTTACGGCGCGCGGTGAAATCGAGCTGATCGGTGAGGCGCAGACGCGCGGCGACCGGGTCGATCTGAGTATAGCGGTGCGCGACACCGGCATCGGTATCCCCGAAGCCAAGCGCGGCCAGATCTTTGATAAGTTTACGCAGGCCGATGCCTCGATCACGCGGCGCTTTGGGGGATCGGGTCTGGGCCTGTCGATTGCCCGCGCGCTGGTTGCGGTGATGGGCGGTGAGATTGCGGTAGACAGCGAAGAGGGGCGCGGATCGGTGTTCAGCGTGCGCCTCAGCCTGCCCGTGGCGGTGATGGCGGTGGCCGAGGACGAGCGTCCGCCCGTGCCGCCGCCGGGGCCGGGTGAGCGTCCGCGCGTACTGATCGTCGAAGACTATGCGCCGAACGTGCTGGTCGCCACCCTGATGCTGGAAGAGATGGGCTATGAGGCCGAGGCCGCGGAATCGGGCATCGAGGCGCTGGCCCTGCTTAAGGACAGCGACACCCCCTACCACGCCATTCTGATGGACGTGCAGATGCACGAAATGGACGGGTTTGAGACCACGCGGCGCATCCGCGAGCTGGAGCCCGCCAGAGGCTTCCGCTACCGCATTATCGGCGTGACGGCGCACGCCCTGGCCGGCGACCGCGAACGCTGCATTGAGGCGGGTATGGACGACTATCTGTCGAAACCCATTCAGCCAGGGCTTCTGGCGCAAAAGCTGCGGGCGCTGACCCCGGCCTAAGGGTGAGCAAACGATTTCGGACTTTTTACGGCCTCCTTATACCCGTGTGGCGGCTCCGCACTGCGCCCTTGCGGACGTCGGATTAGGGTTTCCGGACAAGGAGATACCCATGTCCGACCCCGTCGAACGCGATCCCGACCTGACATCCGCCCGCCCGGCCGATCCGCCTGCGGCAGCGGCCGCCTATGAGGCGCCGAACCCCACGCCGGAGGCCGAAAAGGCGGCGTCTGTGCCGGTGGATTTCAGCCTCGATATCGAAGACGCGCAGCACCTGCGCAGTGATCTTCAGGACCTGCTGAACGGTGTGGAAACCGTGCACCTGAAAAGCGATGTGAAGGCGCAGATTTCGCGCCTCAACGCCTGGGCGACGCGCTATGCCGAAGGGCTTGAGGCCGCGCGGCAACTGGGTGAAACCGGCCTGACCCTGCTGGAAGAGGCGCGTGTGCATCTGGCGGCGCAGCTTGACGACTATCTGCGGCTGGAAGGCGAGGGCGGGCAGGTGGCGACGCCGGATCAGGGTCGCCTGATCGACGAACTGAACCGCGCGCTGCGTCGCATCACCCGTCTGCAAGGCGCGTTGCGCGTACAGTTCATGCAAACCCAGTAATCTCTGCCCTCTGGTGGTTGTTTTTAACGACCCGACCGGGGGTTTCGCTTGGCCTTGTGCACCGGAATGCAGTATGTCTCTGACCGCAGATGCCCATTCGGGGTTGGCTATGGATACAGAGGTCAGGGTGGACAAGGCAGAACCGGCTCCGGGGCTTGATCCGTCGGAAGAGACCCAACTCAAGGAAGCGCTGTACCGTCAGATGTTGTCCGCCGTATCCCACGACCTGAAAACCCCGCTGGCGACCATTATCGGGTCGCTGGAGGTCTATACCCTGCTCGAAGCCAAGCTGTCGGAAGAGAAGCGGCGGTCGCTGATCAATTCCGCCCTGTCCGAAGCCTATCGTCTCGACAAGTTCATCACCAACATCCTTGATATGGCCAAGCTGGAAAGCCGCGCCGTGCAGCCGCGCGAGGAGACGGCCAATCTGACGCCGCTGATCCGCGATTCGATCACGCGGCTGGGGCCCTTAAAGGACAAGGGCGACATCCGCCTGCACGATCTGGGCGGGGCCGAGGCCTTTCACACGGACACGGTGCTGTTGTCGCGCGTCGTTGGGCTGATCATCGAAAACGCCCTGAAACATACAGGTAAGGCCCCGGTGGTCGATATAGACTATGGCGCTTCGGGCGAAGAGGCCTTTGTGCACGTGCGCGACCACGGCCCCGGCATCCCGCCGGACAAGATGCGCGCCATCTTCAACAAATATACGCGCCTGCAAAAGCAGGATCAGCAGAATGCCGGGACGGGTCTGGGCCTGTCGATTGCCGAGCTGATTATGACGCTTCTGGGCGGGCGTATCGAGGTGCGCAACCACCCGGAAACCGGCGCGGTGTTCAGCCTCTATGTGCCGGTGCAACTGGCCCCGACGGGGGTAGAGCGGTAAGGCGGAGCGTTTTGTCATGAGCGCCCGCCGTTTTGGTTACCAAGGCTTAACAAGCCCCCTTTAAAAGACGTTGCGAACCACAGAGTTCAGTATTTCCGCCAGCACCGGCGGCATACCCAAGGGCCTCCCCGCCAGATACAGGATCATCTCAGGACCGCATGACCCATTCGACCGCGCTCATTATTGAGGACAGCGCCGTGCAGGCGCAGATGATCGGCCGATTGATTTCGGCGCAACCCGGCTGGAGCCACATCCATTTTCCCACCTTCCGCGAAGGCTATGATGCGCTGAGCTCCTTTTCGGTGCAGGCGCTGTTTATGGACATCTTTGTCGGCACCACGAATGGACTGGCGCACATCGAGGCCTTTCGCAAACGCAGCGGGACGGCCCCGATCATTCTGATGACGGCGGGGTCGTCGCAGGAAAGCATCGAAGAGACCCTGCGCAAGGCACGTCAGGCACGCGCCGATTTCATCCTGCGCAAACCGTTCGGCGAAGGTGACGTGCGGCGCATCTTTCAGACGGCGTTCAAGGACCTGAGTACCCGCACGCGAAAAAAACATGCGCTGGTGATCGACGACAGCCGCACCCTGCGCAGCTTTATCCGCGGCGCGCTGGAATTTGGCGGCTATCGCGTTTCGGATGCGGAATCGATGGAGGCGGCCTTCCGCGACGTCGATATCGCCCACGTCGATCTGGTGGTCTGTGATGTCTTTATGCCGGGTATGGGGGGGATCAAGGGCATGAGCTACATCAAACAGACCTGGCCCGCCGTGCCAGTGATCGCCATGTCGGCCGGTCTGGATGGGCAACTCAGCGAAACCGATGCACTGAATGCGACGGGTCGCATCGGGGCCGATGCCGGTATTGCCAAACCGTTTGAGGGCAGGCAGTTGCTCGACCTGGCCGACCGTCTTCTGAAAACGGCGGTGCTTGTTTAAACCCGATCAGGTTCGGCCCATTGCGCCATGCCGGCCGTGAGGCGGCGCATATAGTCGCCCAGCGCCTGACATTCGGCATCGCTGAGGATCGTCATCATGTCCGTCACCACGCCCGCCTGCACGGCCAGGGTCTGTTCGGTCAGAGCCCGTCCCGCCTCGGTCAGCCACAGCCGCCGCACGCGTTTGTCCGCCGCATCGCTGCGCCGTTCGATCAGGCCGCGCTTTTCCAGCTCCGGCAGCAGCATGGACAGGTTGGAGCGCCCGACCAGCAGCCGCTGCGCCAGCTCGTTCTGTGTCAGACCGCCAAAGCGGTAGATATTGGCCAGAATATCGTGGTGGGCGATACGCACCCCGTGTGGGGCCAGACGGGCATTGAGCGTGCGTTCGACGATCTGATGGGCGCGCGCCACGGCGATCCAGTTGCGAAACCGCGGCAGTTCCCACGGCATGGGGCTGATCGGGGGGCCGGTCGGGGGGCCGGTCGAGGCCGGGGTATCTTGCGTCATTTCCGTCCTTGTGATTTGTTCAACTCTGAACTAATTATGGTTCAATCTTGAACAGAATAGGCCGTGATCGATGACTGTGCAACCGGATGCCCTGACGGAATCGCCCAAGGCGCAGGCCGACCGCCTGTTTGAGCTGTTCTGCACGCCGGAACCGCTGACCGAAGCGGCGCAAAAGGGCATGGCGCGGGTGGCGGAACGCCTGAGCGCCGCGGAACCGCTGCGCATCCCGTTTCAGGGTGGCGAACTTCAGGCCTATCGCTTTGCCGGAAGTGGTCGCGGGACGGTGGTGCTGCTGCACGGCTGGACCGGTCAGGCGGCGGTGATGACCTTCTTTGTCGAGGCACTGGTCAACGAAGGCTTCGATGTGGTGGCGCTGGATTTTCCGGCGCATGGGCGCTCAGACGGCGATCGCCTGAATGTGCCGCTGGGGGTGGCGGCCCTGCACGCGCTGCACGCCGTCAGCGGGCCGTGGCACGGCGTGGTCGCCCATTCGTTTGGCGGGGCCGTGGCCTTTGCCGGTTTGTCGGGGCTGATCGGTGACCTGCCGCCGCTCCGCTATGGTCGGCTGGTGCTGATCGCCGCCCCCTGTTCCATGCCGCGCGTTTTCGATACCTTTGCGCGCCGCCACGACCTGTCGCCAGAGGCCACGGGGCATCTCAAAGACCATGTTAAGCGCCTGACCGGCCATCCGGTCGAAGCCTTTATGGGCGACGCGATCCTTAAGGCCCATCCGCTGCCGACGCTGGTGCTGCACGCGCCGGAGGATCAGGAGGTGCTGTTCCTCAGCGCCGAAAGCTTTGCCGCCGCAGGCGATCATGTCAGCCTGCACCCGCTGCCCGGACTGGGCCACCGCCGCATCCTCTATGCCAGGGAAACCGTGCAGGCCACGGCGGCCTTTATCGCGCAATAAAAAACCCCGCCGGTGAGGGCGGGGTTTCAAATTGATCCGCAAACGGATTAGGCCGTGGCGACAATTTAAGATTTAACGCGGCTATTTTCTCCTCCCTACGCGTCAGCGTGGGGTATAGCGTAACGAAAGTATAGCTTTCGCAAGCGATGGGCAGCGAGCGAAGCGACGCTGACGGAGGGGTATAACCGTCCATAAGATACCCCTCCGCCTCGTAAACTCGGCACCTCCCCATGATATGGGGAGGAGGAAGATCGCAAACGCTAATTCGTCAACTCTGACTAGCGCTTGAACTTGATATTGATGAAGCCCGTGCGGCCCACCACGTCGAACACGCCCGACTGCCAGCCTTCATCGCCGAAATAGGCCCCGCCGGCTTCGGCCCCCGGATAGCGTGGCGGTGGGGTGTCGAAGACATTGCTCATGCCGATGCCCACCGCGACGTTCTTCTTCACGTCATACCAGACGTTGAAGTCGTGATAGAGGATCGACTTGGTGCGGTAGGGGAAGTAGTTTTCCGGATTGATGGTGGTGTTCATACGCATCGCCGAGAAGTAGCGGAAGCTCCAGCTCGCCCACAAAGGCCCTTTCTGATAGGAGAGGCGCGTCACGCCCTTCCATTTCGGGAAGCCGAAAATGCCCAGTGTGCTGGTGACGTTTTGCGGGTTTTCCGGGTCCGGCGTGATCTTGTTTTCCTTCAGGCGCGTGAAGACGAGATTGAGCGACAGACGCCCGCTGTCGGCCCCCCATCCCCAGGAGGACAGGTCGGTAAAATAGTCCATCTCCACATCGACGCCGCGATTGGTGCGCTTGGCCAGGTTGATGTTCTGCTTCACGACGCGCAGCAGGTTGTTGGTGCCCGCTTCGCGCACGACGAGGTTACAGTAGGGGTTGTTCTGCATCGGGGCATCGACGCATTTGTTGATGATGGTCTGCGGCTCAACGGCGGCAATGACGTTACTGAGGTCAATATCGTAATAGTCCACCGACATCGTGAAGTTCTTCATGAAGCGCGGCTGAGCGACCAGACCGACGGTCAGGGTCTTGGCCGTTTCGACCTCCAGATCCGGATTGCCCTTCTTTTCGACCTCGGTCCACAGCCAGTACGAATTCTTATTGGCCGGGTTCAGTACCGCACAGTTGGCGCGTGTATCCTTGGTCGTTTCCGTGCGGTAGGTCATATAGTAGTTGCACGGGTCGTACAGCCACTGGCCGCTGATCGACGAGGCGGTGAAGACCTCGCTGATGTTCGGGGCGCGCACGGCCTTGCCATAGGTGGCGCGCAGGCGCAGGTCGCGCACCGGGGCGTATTGCAGGCCGTACTTCCACGAGGTCGTCTTGCCCGCCGTCGAATAGTCCGAAGCGCGCACGGCGGCATCCACCGACAGCTTGTGCGCAAAGGGCAGGTTGGCCAGAATCGGCACGCTCAGTTCGCCGAAGATTTCCTTCACATCGTACTGGCCGCGCAGCGGGTTCTGCACCACGCCGTAGTCGGGGACATAGGCCGGGTCGTCGGGATTGTATTCGGCGACGGCCCCGATGAAGTTCTTTTCCTTACGGTATTCTCCGCCGATCACCACCTGCACCTCACCGGCCGGCAGGGTCAGTACGCCGCCCGTGGCATAGGCAGACAGCACCTCCTGCTCCAGAGTCGAGGTCGAGGCGGAGGGGTTGAAGGTCAGGTATGTGATGACGTCCTGCGTCAGCGGTTTAAACGGGTTGAGCGGTACGCAGTTCGGGTCATTATTGGTGGTGTCGGTATCGGCATTGACGCCGCACACCGGCTTGCCGCCCGGACCTGAGACGGCATCCAGCGCGCGCATATAGCGTTCGTTGGAGACGGCATTGCGGTCCTGCACGCGCTCCTCTGTCTTGCCGTAAGAATAGTAGGCCGACCAGTTCCAGTCGTGATCGCGGAACAGGCCCGGCAGGTCGCCCTCAAACCCGGTGACGATCTGCGACAGGTCACGCTTATAATCGGTGCTGGACTTGCCGATTTCGGGGAAGTTTCGCGCAAAGGCGACATAGGGCAGGCTGCCGCCATTGGCTGTGATCATTTCCTGGGTGATGAAGGGGTTGCCTTCGTACAGCCAGTTAGAGGCCCCTTCCCACCACATGCCGTATTCGCCATGCGACTTGTTGGTGGCGTAATCCACTTCGAGGAAATAGCGCAGGTTGGAGGTCAGCTCATAGTTGAGGGTGCCGTGCGCGATGAAGCGGTCATTGGGCACCGACAGCAGCCAGTTGTCGTAGCGCCCGCCGTATTCGCCACCGTCCGTTTCCAGATTGGCCACGGTTTCGGGGCGGCTGAGGTCATAGGTGTTTGGCAGAATACCGCTGGGCCCCAGAATGGGGGCGCGCATGGTGCCGTCGTCGTTGAAGGTATAGACCTTGCGCCCCAGCAGAACCTGAGCGCGCGGCGAATAGCCGAGGTTGCGGCGGCCGTCCCAGATGTAATTGACCGCCGAGGCGCCGGAGCCGATTCTGGCCCACCACGGGTTGCCGGTCGCCGTCCACGGGCGGTCCTGCCCGCTGACCGTACCGTCGGATTTGCCGTAATAGCCAAACAGGGTGAAGTTGCCCTTGCCCTCGGCGAAATTCTTGCCGTACAGCAGGTCCACATCGTAGCTGGGCATGTCGTTGCGCGCCGAATTGCCGTAGCGGACATTGCTGTCGATGCCCTCGAAATTCTTGCGCATGATGAAGTTGGCGACGCCGGCCACGGCATCAGCCCCATACAGCGCCGAGGCCCCGCCAGTGATCACTTCGACGCGTTCGACCAGACTGGACGGAATGGTCGAAATATCGACGGCGGACGAGCCCGGCGCACCCGGCACGTGGCGGCGGCCATTGACGAGCACCAGCGTGCGCTTGGTGCCCAGACCGCGCAGGTCCAGCGCGTTCAGACCCGGATGGCTCTGGTCCATCGAATCCTTGTCGCGGTTGGCGTTGCTGGTCTGATCGCTCTGGCTGATGACGAGGGCGGGCAACTGATTGACCAGATCGGCAATCTGACGCGGGGAGGTCTTCTGGATGGTGTCAGAGGTGATGACCGAGGTCGGGGTGGCGCTTTGCGCACCGCGCAGGCGGATGCGGGTGCCCGTGACGACGACCTCTTCGACCTCGTCTTCGCTCGTGTCGGTCTTGGTCTTCTTGTCGCTCTGGGCATAGGCCGTCGTGGTGACCATCAGGGCCAGCCCGATCGCCGAGCCGTGCAGAAGATATTTCAGAAATGCGGTTGTGTTCATGAGTGCGCTCCACCGGAAGGTAGGCGAACGCTAACTCTGGTTTTGTATATTGGCTACTGTATACGATGTAATGTTTTCATTTGTGATATTTGTGTGTCTGGATCGCAACACTGTTACGACAGGGGCGATAAAAAACCCCGCCGGTAAGGGCGGGGTTTTGTGTCGTAATATCAATAGCCTCACATCGGTGGGCTTGAGCGACGCCCGGTTAGCGCGCTGTAGACCAGACCGGCGATAAACAGCACCACAAAGACCACGGCGATGAACTTGGCGATATCGGCGAACGTGCCGGCAAGGCCCGTAAAGCCGAACAGGGCGGCGACAACCGCCAGAATGAAGAAGGTGATGACCCATCTCAGCATTGGAAATCCTCCATAGGGATGTTTGTTGCTGAGACCATCATCGCGCTGAGCGCGTAAGGATACAAAACGGGGTAAATGGTGGGGCTGTAAACGGCGGGTAAGGCCTAGATCATTATGATTTCTGGTAGAAACATAATGATCCAGATTTTTGTTTAGCCCCTCGCCGGGCGGTGGCTTGCGCCACCTTGGCCGCCGCCTCAATGGCGGCTAGAGGGGAATGATTCCATTAGAAATCATTCCCCTCTAGCTACAGCTCAAAATAACAAACGGCGGCCCCAGGGGACGGGGGCCGCCGTTTCTTCGCAGGGAGGGGGCCGAAGGGCGATCGGGGGAGTTGCCCTAAGGACCTGATCCGGGGGTGATCAGGCCGCGGTTTCGGCGACGATCTCCATGCGGTAACCGATACCGGATTCCGAGACGATGGACTTCGACAGCCCCGGCTTGGTCTCCAGCTTTTCGCGCACCTGACCGATATAGACGCGCAGATACTGGGTGTCGTCCACGTGGGCCGGGCCCCAGACCTCTTTGAGGATCTGCTTGTGCGTCAGCATACGGCCGCGGTTGACGAGGAAGAAGCGCAGCAGGTCATATTCCTTCGGTGTGAAGGGGACCTTCTTTTCGTCGATGAAGACTTCGTGACGCACCAGGTCCATGCGGATCGGGCCATTGACCACATCGGGTTCACCCACTTCGCGCACGACCGACTTGCGCAGATTGGCATTGATGCGCGCCAGCAGGACCTCAGCCGAAAACGGCTTGGTCACATAGTCGTCGGCACCCAGATTGAGGGCCGGGGCGGCGTCCATGTCTTCCGAGCGCGCGGTCAGCACGATGATCGGCACGTTCGACCACTGACGGATGGTCTGGATGACCTCCTTGCCATCAATATCCGGCAGGCCCAGATCGAGCAGGATCAGGTCAGGCTTGACCGACGCCGACAGGCGAATGGCCTGCTTTCCGTTCTCGCTCTCGACGACCTTGAAATCGGCGACATCGAGGAAGATGTTCAGCATCTTGCGGATTTCGTCTTCGTCATCGACCACAAGAATGGTGTTCTTCTTTTCGATCATAAGGCGTCTCTCAGCAGGCAAGGGAGCATCAGGCCCCGCATTTACTATGGCCTTATGGGTAGCGTTCCGAAAATAAAAATTAAATGTGTGCGTCCGTGCAGATGTTTAACTCTAGGCTGTAGTGACGATTTAACCTTCGCGATCCTTCTCCTCCCCATATCATGGGGAGGTGCCGAGTTTACGAGGCGGAGGGGTATCTTACGGACGGTTATACCCCTCCGTCAGCGTCGCTTCGCTCGCTGCCCATCGCTTGCGAAAGCTATACTTTCGCTACGCTACACCCCATGATATGGGGAG
>NZ_JAIXSV010000043.1 GCF_027484505.1 Asticcacaulis sp. | reverse complement strand
CGACTTCTCGAAGGATTTCGACCCAGCCACCAATCAGGTGTTCAAGGGTGACAGCCACAAATGTCGCAAGCAGTTCACCGGGGTGTTGAACTGCTGCAAAGAGGAATCCGGTTGGGGTACGGACATCGGCTTGGCCTCCTGCAACACCGAGGAAAAGGAACTCTGGGTAAAGCAGGATGACAAGCGGACGGTCTATATCGGAACCTACTGTGCCTCGTCGTTCCTGGGCGTTTGCCTTGAAAAGAAGCGCACCTATTGCGGTTTCGACTCCCGATTGGCCCGCATCGTACACGAGCAGGGCCGTTCACAACTGCATATTTCCTGGGGCACGCCGAAGGACCCTGATTGTCGGGGGCTGACCATCAACGAGCTGCAGGCGGTCGATTGGTCGCGGATCGATCTGCGCGAATTCTACCCACAGATCTACGACCAAACCCAGCTTCCCAATGTCTCCGCCTCGCAGCAGAACCTTCAACAGAGGATTCAGAACTTCTATGCTTCGCAACCGTCTCCAGGAAACTGAACTGGGCCTGGCGACGCTCGCCGTGATCCTGTTCGTGACATTGCCGGCAGTGGCGGACGCCACCAGCTATTGCGCAGAACAGCGCGAGTTGGGGTGGTCATTCTATTGTGACCCGCCCAAGCGGCCGCGACCACAGCCGCCGTCTGCACCCGAGATTCCGGCGCCGACCGCGATCGACCCGCTGGAAGAGGTCGCTCAAATGAGGCAGCGGCTGGATCGCGCCCGCGCCACGGCGCTCCTAGATCCACGAAACGATGACAAAGTGGCCGAATACGTGGCGCTTCAGAACGAGAGTGTGGATCGTGCCGGCACCTTTTCGGATACGTGGCGGCGCGTGCTATGGACCAGGCCGGAGCTGGACTACACACTCAAGCGCCCTGTTGGCAACCTGGCGAAAAATACCTGGCTGGATGCCCGCCGGGAAGCTCAGAAGGAGGCCGCCGCGTCTCTGGGCGAACGCTACGGCGTGATCTTCGTCTACTCGTCGACTTGCCCTTACTGCCAAGCGTATAGCCCCGTGCTGCGGCACTGGGCCGATGCAAACGGGGTCCACGTCCTGCCGGTGACGGTGGATGGTGCCATGCTGCCCGAATGGCCCGATTCACAGCTCGATGATGGCCAGGTCGCAAAGATGGGCCTCGCCGGTAAGCCGGTGCCCGCAACGGTCTTGTTCGACAGCGAGACGAACCAGGTCGTTCCGATTGCTTTCGGTGCTATCTCGGCCGACGAGCTCGGCGAGCGCGTGTTGCTGCAGACGAGAGTGGAGGTGGGTGATGATTATTAAGCGGCTCCTGGGCTCCATCAGCATCGTCGCGCTGCTGGCTGTGCCGCCGGCTGCGGCCGACGTTGGCAACAAAATGACGAACTTCTGGACCGACATGGGCGGCCGGATGAACGTGACCGAACCAGGCAAGGGACAGCAGGCCGGATATTATACGGGCGGCGGCGTGTTCATGCGAACACCGGTGAGGCAGGCCAACCTGGCGGCCATCACGCTTCCATCGTTCCGCGCTGGCTGCGGTGGCATCGACGCCTTCGCCGGCGCATTCAGCCACATCAGCGCCGGCGAGTTCGTGAGCACGCTGAAGGGCATTGCCAACAATGCAGCCGGCTTTGCGTTCCAAATCGGCATAGAGACACTGGCACCCGTCGTCGCGGAGAAGCTGGGCGAACTGAATGATCTGATGCAGCGCATCAATCAGGCGTCGATAAACAGTTGCGAGACAGCGCAGGCAGCGGTCGGCTCGCTGTGGCCGCAGATGCAACGATCGAGCAAGGCCATTTGTGAGCAGATCGGCAACAATCAGGGCCTGTTCTCCGATTATGCGGCTGCACGCCACGGGTGCGGAAAGCGTGGCCAGTTGGCGTCCACGCTGGCGACAGCCACCGGGCCGGAAGCGGAACAGATCCCAATCAATAAGAACCTGACCTGGGAGGCGTTGAAGGCCCATCCCCTGATCGCCGATGATCCCGAGTTCATGCGGCTGCTCCTGACCATCATGGGAACTATGATGGTGGTCACCCCGGACAATGACAGCCAGCCAGGCAAGCTGGACATCCTTCCACCACAAGTCATCAACCCTGAAACGATATCTGTGTTGCTGAACGGGGGCAGTGTCCGGGTTCATAGATGCGCGGATGCCGGCAACAAGTGCCTGGACCTGCGACGGTACGATGAGACGATCACGATCACTGCCGGCAAAGGCTTCAAGGAGCGGGTGAGTGGCTTGCTCACCAACATCATCAGTAACATCAAGAATAGACAGGCAAACTCAGCCGCAGAAGGCGACCTTCTGAAGGTTACCACGTTGCCTGTCCAGAAGATGTTGGCTGTTCAGGCCACCTACCAGCCTATGGCGGCCGCCATTCAGGCGAACCAATATGCGGACATCATCGCGCTCGACATCCTCTATGAGTTTCTGGGCATGACGATCGACATGGTGGAAGAGAGCGCCACCGCGAAGATCCAGATCGCCGACCAGACCCTTCTTCGCGACTGGCTCGACACCCTGTCTAAGAGCCGCCTGGCTCTGGCCAGACATCGAAGCCAGAGCTACGACACGATGAATCGTAGCATGGAACTGATCGAACGCACGCAGTTCGTGGAGGGGCAGCTCATGTCCCGCCTCGGCCCACGTCTCGCGGCAAATATCAATTTCTCCCGCCGCTAGGCACCGCCGTGGTCCGCGACCCCGATTAGTACCAGTTAAAACCCAGCATTTTACGGCCAATGACAGAAATTGTCGGCTACTGAGGGACAGGTATCATGGCTACGGAAGCTTGGCAGGTTGTGACAATCGGAGGAGGGGAGCTGTATGTTGACATGCTCAACGTCGTCGCTTCGTTTGTTGGAACAACGTCCAGCGTCAATAGCTTCAAATCGTTCCTTGCCCTGACGGTAATGGTTGGGTTCTTCGGTCTATTGATCCGGACCGCCTTTGGCGGGACCTTTAAGGCTATGATGGAGTGGGTAGTCTTCGTGACGGTGGCGATAAACGCGCTTCTGTTGGTCCCTGCGCGTGTCCAGGTCGTCGACCGTATTAATTCCACGTTGCCCGGTGCTGTTGTTGACAATGTTCCAATTGGGCTTGCAGTCATCGTGTCGCTTACGACGACGGTGGGCGACTGGGCGACCCGTGAAATGGAAGCGTTGACGTCGCTCCCAGACGATCTCACCTACGCAAAAAATGGAATGCTCTTTGGCTCTCGGCTGATGGAGGAAGTTACAAAAGTCGAAATAGTGAATTCAGAATTCGGAGGAAATGTTTCCAGCTACATGAAGCAGTGCGTCCTTTATGATTTATTAAACGGTCATATACCCATCGACAGCATGTCTCAAACCGACGATCTCTGGAATTTTCTGACCGTCACGTATTCCCCCAATCCGGCCCTATCAATGGATTATGCGAGCGGCACGACCAAAGAGATTGTCAGTTGCACAGACGGGCGAGATCGCCTGAACCTTGTGTGGCCCACCCAGGTCACCTCCGGCGTGAACATGCTCGCGCGGCGGCTCTTTCCAAATCGCGACGCGACGACAGCTCAATCTCTTCTAGTTTCTGCATTGCCAGTCGCCCATGAATACCTCGTCGGGGTGTCGAAGACTGCGAGCCAGGCCGTCAAGCAGTCGATGATGATCAACGTTATCGACGCTGCGATGCGTGAAGCGTCCGCAGAAGCCGGATCCACGGCGGCGTTGACGGCTTATGTTGATGCACGCACCGACCTTTCGACGCTCCGCGCGCAACAGGCTGGCGGCCGTGCAGCGACAAAATGGCTCCCGCTCCTGAAGTTGACGCTGGAAGCAGCGTTCGTCGGCATATTCGTGTTGTCCTTCCCGCTGGCCATGGTCTCGAAAGAGGGCGGGGTTAAGCTTGGCATTTCCTACCTTCAGGGATTTGTCTGGGTTGCCAGCTTCGGTCCGATCTATGCGATCGTGCATCGCGTGGCGACGTCGGATGCGCGCTCTGACAGTCTCATTGCAGCCTTAACTGCAGCGGGCGGGCAAGGGCTGACGCTGGCGACTGCGTCTGGGATCCGTGGCGTGCATGCGGAGATTGCCGCCTCTGGCGCTTACATGTACTTGGCGGTGCCCGTACTGGCGGCGGCGGTTGCCGGTGGCCTGATGGCAGCGACAAGCGTTGCTCAAACCGCACTGTTCGCGCCGCAGCGGGCTGCTCAAGCTGCCGGCGAGGAAACGGCGACAGGGAATGTTTCCCTGGGGAACAATAGTACTGACAACTACAGCTACGGCAATGCATCATTCCACCAAGTGGCGACAGATGGCTCGCTGAGGGCCGGCGGCTTTTCAATCGAAGGCGGCAGTGGCCAAACCACACGCATCGGTGATTCTGGCCGTGTGATCACGGACAACACCGGGGCTACGTCCAATCTAGGTACTGGCTTGGAACTGGGGCGGAACCTGGGCAGGGAACTGGCACGCCGTGGTTCGCAAGAGGTGTCCACCGGCAATCAGCTGGCCACGCGATCCGCTGAGTCTAAGGTTGGGTCCTATAATGACGTGATCGACTATGCGTCCACACAATCGACGTCGGCGGCTGCCTCGACCGCGCTCCGGGAGACATTGTCAACCAACGAGGTCCAAGCGCTAGAGGCTGTGAAACAGGGTGCTGACCGCTTCGCAAAGGAAAACAACCTGAACTCGGCCGTATCAGCGTCGGTACTGGCCCAAGCCGCAGTGGAAGGCGAGACTCCAGGGCTTGGGGTATTGCCCAAGGTTAAAGGATCGGTGGGGGGGTCGCTAAATACCCAAGGGGTCGACAGCGAAACCTACGCCAAGGCGAAGGAATTCGTCCAACAAACAGGATACCGCAAGTCATTGGACGTTGCGACAAATGCCATGCGGGAGAAAGCCAGCGACTTTCGCGATGGCAATGAAAAGAATCTCGGCCACCGTCTGTCTTCGGATTACGGTGAACAGCAACGCCTCGACACCGAGGCGCAAACCCATTACACGCGCGCTAAGCAATACCAGACAGCGGCGAGTGACACTGATCTCCAGAGTGCCGCAATCCATCAGAACCTGTCTCAGCCCTTCATCGAGTGGGCCCGCCAGCAGACCAATCCATGGACGGGAGCCGCCTACGGCACAACTGCCGACGAACTGACAACATCAGCGCGATCGGAGGACCAAGCGATCGTGCGGTCGCTCGCAGACAGATACATACAAGAGCGCGCGGCTACATACCTCGACCAGAATCCAGCGCCCAGTACGTTTGAGCCGATCAAGGGTGAGTACCTGGACGACGCTGCCCGGTTGTCAAAAACAGCGCCTACTGGGGGCTTAGCTGATGCAACAGTGTTGAATTCCGCTGGATCGCAGGGTCTTACCCCCGACCGCAAAATTGGTGCTGATACGAGTGTTGATGCCATGATTGCGGCGGCGGAGCACGACGTTGGCACCGGGGCCGCTGCGGTCGAGGATATGGGACAGCGTCGCAAGGGCGACGTCATCTTGAAGCAGCAAGAAGATGGAGCGATGGGCGCCGCCGGCGATGCGTTGCTACGGCTCGGGGGAAACATTACGGCCGGGGTCAAGAACCTTGCGCAAACGGCGCTCGACGGAGGTGACGATCGGCCCTTGGATCAGAGGATTACATCCAAGGCTGGTGAGATCGACGCGTTGGCGAAGAGCGGCGACCGGCCTGCGGAGTTGCAAGCTGCTCGCCGTGATATGGCAAGTCTGCAAGGAGAGCGCTCTGCCGAGCTGGACTGGTATGACAAGCGTGTTGACGGAAGCGACCGGGCGATTGATTCCCTAACACGGGCCTCTGGGGGCGCCCATTGGGCGCTGCCGAACATGCAGGACGGCCGAGATGCCCTCGCAACAGATCGAGAAAAATTAGCCGCAACACCAACGGCGCAGTCCAACCCGACCTTGGCAGCCGGTGCCAGTGAATTGCCCAGCACCGGGCCTTTCGGCCCGGCCGGACTGCCCCAACGACCGCCCGCGCCAGCTGGTGCCCCTGACGGCGCCAGCGGAACGCAGAACCAAGCCATGGGGGCCGCCACCGCAACCGCTGCGCTGTATCCAACGGGCCAAGAGCCGACGCCCGGTCCGGCGGTGCCACCTCAGGGCCAGCTCGTCCCGACCGTTGCCCCTGATGGCGCCGGCGGTACCCAGAACCAGGCCATGGGGGTCGCCACCGCAACCGCTGCGCTGGACCCAACGGGCCAAGCGCCGGCGCCCAGTCCGATGCCACCGCAGGGCCAGTTCGTCCCGACCGTTGCCCCTGACGGCGCCGGCGGTACCCAGAACCAGACCATGGGGGTCGCCATCGCATCCGCTGCGCTGGACCCAATGGGCCAAGCGCCGGCGCCCAGTCCGATGCCACCGCAGGGCCAGTTCGTCCCGACCGTTG
>NZ_JAIXSV010000129.1 GCF_027484505.1 Asticcacaulis sp. | reverse complement strand
GCCGATGATGTAGCCGAAGCCGCGGCCATGCGCGCCGAAGGTTCGACGGTCGGCGCACCGAAACTGTGGTCGCCCGCACCCTTCTGGCCGCACGGGGAGGGGATGTTCTATCTGCGCCCGCTGCTGGGCATGGGGCGGGCGCGGCTGCGGGACTGGCTGAACGCGGTGGGTGTGCCTTATGTCGATGACCCGGCCAATGCCAACCCGAGCTATCTACGCGCCAGAGTGCGGCAGCAGGGGGTTACGCTCTCTGTGACTGATACGCCTCGTGCGATCCGCTCGCCGGATTCATCTGGGATAGTGGAAGGCAAGCCGACAGGGGCTGCCTGTTTTCAGATACTTACATTGCCTGAGCCGGACATACTTTCGGCCCTGATCGTCTGCGCCGGTGGCGGGGACAAGCTGCCGCGTCAGGCGGAGCTTGCGCATATCCTTACCGCCGCCGCCACAGGGCAAACGCGCTTTACCCTGTGCGGAGCGCGCATCGAAGCGCACGAGGGCGGCTGGCTGATATGTCGTGAGGCCGGCGAAATGACCCGCAATGGGTCACGCCCGGAGCGTATCGGCGATATTTGGGACGGACGCTACCGCTTGCCCGATTACGCCATCGGGAGCGAAATCATCCCGGCAAAGGGGCATCTCAACGCTCTGTCCCCGGAAGATCGCCTGCGTTTGAAAGGCCTGCCGCCCGCCGTCCGTGCCGCCTTGCCTGTCCTGAAACACGACGAGTCGATACACCTGTTTGCGGCAGGAGATTTGCAGGACGTGACGTACAACCGGTTGCGTGCGGCGCTTGGCCTCATCCGCAACGAAGCGGAAGCCTGTCATCCCGCGTTTTCCTGCGGTCTGCCGGTAGCGTAGCGTTAAAGAGCCTACTATATAGGTTCAACCAACAGGCGGTTTCAGGCCGCCGTCAAGACCCGCAGCCCGCTGGCTGCTTGTGAGGAAGCTTATGAATTTTCGTGCTCTGACGATTGTCGGGATACTTCTGGCGGTTCTGATGGTCGGCTACGCCGTGGTCGGCAAGACGCCCTATCAGAACGCGCCGAAGGAAATGAGCTATTCGGTGCTCAAGGAACAGGTGAATGCGGGTCAGATCGTGTCGGCCGATATCGACCGCGATCAGGCCGTGGTTACCGACACCGCCAAGCAGAAGCACAAGGTCGTCATCCCTTATCCCAATAGCGATACGGCGGACTGGCTCGATTCCAAGAACGTGAAGGTCAATATGAAGACCGTCACCCAGCCCTTCCTGGTGTCGCTGCTGTCGGGCCTTCTGCCCATCCTGCTGATCGTCGGCCTGTGGCTGTTCTTTATGCGTCAGATGCAGGGCGGCGGTCGCGGGGCCATGGGCTTCGGCAAGTCGAAGGCCCGCCTTCTGACCGAGCACAAGAACCGTGTCACCTTTGCCGATGTGGCCGGCGTTGATGAGGCGAAGGAAGAATTGCAGGAGGTCGTCGATTTCCTGAAAGACCCGACCAAGTTCCAGAAGCTGGGCGGCAAGATCCCGAAGGGCGCGCTGCTGGTTGGCCCTCCGGGTACGGGTAAGACCATGCTGGCCCGTGCCGTGGCCGGTGAAGCGGGCGTCCCCTTCTTCTCGATTTCCGGTTCGGACTTTGTGGAAATGTTCGTTGGCGTCGGTGCCTCGCGCGTGCGTGACATGTTCGAACAGGCCAAGAAAAATGCGCCCTGCATCATCTTTATCGACGAAATCGACGCGGTGGGTCGCCATCGCGGCGCCGGCCATGGCGGCGGTAATGATGAGCGCGAACAGACCCTCAACCAGTTGCTGGTCGAGATGGACGGCTTCGAAGCTCAGGAAGGCATCATCATCATCGCGGCGACCAACCGTCCGGACGTGCTGGACTCCGCGCTTCTGCGTCCCGGCCGCTTTGACCGTCAGGTGACGGTCCCGAATCCCGATTTGACGGGTCGTGAAGCCATCCTGCGCGTACACATGCGCAATGTGCCGCTGGCCGTTGATGTCGATGTTAAGGTGGTGGCGCGCGGCACACCGGGCTTCTCCGGGGCCGATCTGGCCAATCTGGTCAACGAAGCGGCGCTGATGGCGGCGCGCAAGGACCGCAAGCTAGTCACGATGAAGGACTTTGAAGACGCCAAGGACAAGGTGCTGATGGGGGCCGAGCGCCGCTCCATGGCTATGTCCGAAGCCGAAAAGAAGCTGACGGCCTATCACGAAGGCGGTCACGCCATCGTGGCGCTGAAAGCTCCCGAAGCCGATCCGGTGCACAAGGCGACGATCATTCCGCGTGGCCGGGCACTGGGTATGGTGATGCAGTTGCCGGAAGGCGACCGTTATTCGCAAAACTACGTGCAGATGACCTCGCGTCTGGCCATCCTGATGGCCGGTCGTGTGGCCGAAGAACTGATCTTCGGCAAGGATCAGATCACGTCGGGCGCCTCCTCCGACATCCAGCAGGCGACGCGTCTGGCGAAGGCCATGGTCACGCGCTGGGGCTATTCGGACGCTCTGGGCCTCGTTAACTATAAGGATGCCGAAGACGAACACGGGGCCTTTGGCCGCGACGTGTCGGAATCGACGGCTCAGACCATTGATGGCGAAGTCAAGCGTCTTGTGCAGGGCGGTTATGATGAGGCCAAGCGCATCCTGACCGAAAACCTCGACAACCTGCATCGTCTGGCCCAGACCCTGCTGGATGTCGAAACCCTGAGTGGCGAAGAGATCGAAAAGGTGCTGCGCGGCGAAGAGATCGTGCGTGACGAAGACACCGGCATCCTGATCGAAAACACCACCCGTCTGGCGGTCCCGACCACGGATGAGCCGGAGCCTCTGTCGGAAACCGTGGTGCCGGAGGTTAAGGAAGGCGTCTGATACCGCTTGCCCCTCTATCAAAAAGGCCTGCGCCCACGGTGCAGGCCTTTTTGTTTTTCGGGGAAGTGCGCAAAAGGACCCACAAAATATGCCTAACGAAAACCTGCCCGAAGAAGCAGTCGTTAGCGGATCATTAAGGTTGTTGCGGTCTATTGATCCTCTCAGCCTCCTGTATTTAGGGCACTGCCGTACCGGTTCGAAGAACCGCAGGGCGCGTCCGTGTTCCGGGCGGCTGAAGCGCCACCGGCCCTGACTGGGCGGACGATCACGAGGACAGAATATGCCAGCCGTCG
>NZ_JAIXSV010000238.1 GCF_027484505.1 Asticcacaulis sp. | reverse complement strand
GACCTGCCGCTGACCGGGGCGGGCGTGGTCGATCTGATTATTTCGACTCTGGGCGTGTTTGAGGTGAAGCCCGACGGCTCTGGCCTCGTGCTGGTCGAACTGGCCCCCGATGTGACACTGGCCGACATCGCCGCCCGGACACAGGCCACCTACGACGTGGCGCTGCGCTAAAGGTTGGAAGATTAGCCACGAAAAGCACGAAAAGAGCGGCGCCCTCTGGGGCCAGCAACTCTGACGCCTGCGTTCACGATTAAATTTCTATTTCATATTTGACACCATGCGGTCAGGGATATAGCTAGACAGCGACATTCCTGCGAGGTTACCCATGGATACGGTCATCTGCGAAAGCCCCGGCAAGCTGGTGCGCATTCAGCGCGACAAACCCGTGCGTCAGGCCGGTGAGGTGCTGGTGCGCGTGCGCCGCGTCGGCATCTGCGGCACGGACATGCACATTTTCCGCGGCACGCAGCCCTATCTCAGCTATCCGCGCGTCATGGGTCACGAACTGTCTGGCGAAGTGGCTGAGGCCCCGGAAGGTTCGACGCTCCACAGCGGCGATGTGGTCTATATCATGCCCTATCTGTCGTGCGGCACCTGCGCCGCCTGCCGCAAGGGGCGTCCCAACTGCTGTATGCAGATTCAGGTGCTGGGCGTGCACCGCGACGGCGGCATGACCGAATATATCAGCGTCCCCGAAGCCTTCGTCTTCCCGGCCACGGGCATCGGGCTCGACGAAGCGGCCATGCTGGAATTTCTCGCTATCGGCTGCCACAGCGTGCGCCGCGCGCAGGTGCAGCCCGGTCAGCGCGTGCTGGTCACCGGCGTTGGCCCCATCGGCATGGCGACGGCCCTCTTCGCCAAGCTGAAAGGCGCGGAGGTGACCGTTCTGGATGGACAAAACACGCGCGTCGAGGTCTGCCTGAAGACGCTTGGCATGGATCATGGGGTCGTGCTTTCGCCCACCACACGCGATGAGCTGTCGGCCCTGACCGAAGGCGACTTCTATGATGCGGTGTTCGACGCCACAGGCTCGCCCAAGGCCATTGAGGCCGGGTTCGGCTATGTCGGCCACGGCGGCACCTATGTGCTGATTTCGGTCGTCTCCGCCGACATCACCTTCAATGACCCGGAATTCCACAAGCGCGAAACCACCCTGCTGGGCAGCCGTAACGCCACGGTCGAAGATTTCGAAGAGGTGCTGAGCGCCATCCGCGCCGGCATGATCCCCACGGCCGCGCTCAATACGCACCGCGCGGCGCTGAACGACCTGCCCGATGTCCTGCCCGGCTGGACCGCGCCCGAAGCCGGGGTGATCAAGGCGTTGGTGGAGTTATAGAGCGGCATGATTTCATGCCACTCAAGCCGCCATTGAGGCGGCGGCCAAGGTGGCGGAGCCCGTACCCGGCGAGGGGCAAAGAAAAATTTCGATCATTATGTTTTACCAAACATAATGATCGAACCTTCACAGACTTTTTGTGATTTGTAACTGAACTTGACACAGTGCTGCCTTGCAATTGCCGCATCGCAGCATATATGATGCAGGTGTTCGATGCCTTGCATCGATTGCCCTTCCTGGGCGTTTCCTCCCTGTAAACTGGCCGCGCCGTGTGCGCGGCTTTTTTTTGCCTGTGACCAAAGGTCCGCGGGGCCTTTTTGACGCCGCAGCGCGAAACGGCTATCACATTACGAGTAAACCGATGGAATCGTAATGTCCGAACCGACCTACAGCGCGCCTGCCCTTGAAAAGGGCATTGAGATTCTTGAGTTTCTGGCCGGACGGTCGGGCCCGCTGAGCATCGGTGAGATCTGCGCCGGGGTCGGACGTTCCAAGGCCGAAATCTACCGCATGATCCTGACTCTGGAGGGCAAGGGCTATCTGCGGCGCGATATAGCCGGTCGCTACACCATGACCAGTCGCCTGTTCGACTTCGGCATGTTGTACCCGCCGCGCCAGAGCCTGATCGAGACGGCTCTGCCGCATATGCGCGCTCTGGCCCGCGACAGCGAACAGTCGTGCCACATGACCGTCCTGTCGCGCGAACACATCGTCGCCATCGCCCGCGCCGAAAGCGAGAGCATGACCGCCTTCGGGGTTAAGGTCGGCTTCCGCGCCCCGGCGGCCACGGCCACGTCCGGACGGATGATTTTCGGATTCCTGCCCCTGCGCGAACAGCTCAACTGGTATCACACCATGCGTGGCCGCATTGACCGCAGCGTCCTACGCGCCTTTCTTGACGAAGCGCGTGAAGCGAAACGTCAGGGCTATCTGGTGCGCGACAGTGCCTATACGATGGGGATTGTCGATCTGGCCGTGCCGATCTTCGCGGCCCGCTCAACCCACGCCGTCGCCGCCCTCATCGTGCCCTTCATGACGCACGTGGTCTGCCATATGGATAAGCCGCAGGTGCTGGAGCGCCTGCGCCAGACGGCGCAGGCCATTTCCAGCGAGCTGTATTAGATCGGCGTGAGCCCCTTAGGCCCGATGCCGAAACGCGCCGACTGACCCTTTTTCAGCGACAGCGGCAGGCTGTGACTGCCCAGCACCAGCGTCGCCTTTTCACCCAAGGCACTGCGGATCGTCACCTGATCCAGCGTCATGTCGGCCCAGTGGAGGTCCACCGTAAAGCCGCCGCGCGCTTTCAGGCCGGTAATGCGCCCCTTCGGCCAGGCGGTGGGAAGGGCCGGCAGCAGGATGATCTGATCGTCATAGGACTGCATCAGCATCTCGGTCATACCCGACGTGCCGCCGAAATTGCCGTCGATCTGGAACGGTGGATGGGCGTCGAACATGTTGGGGTAGGTGCGCTCCGGCCCCAGAAGCAGCTTGAGAATACTGTGCGCGCGCTCCCCCTCGCCCAGCCGCGCCCACAGATTGATGCGCCAGCCGATGGCCCAGCCCGTGGACATGTCGCCGCGCAGCTCCAGCGACTTTTTAGCTGCTGTCGCCAGTGCCGGCGTCTTGCGCGTGGTGATCTGATGCGACGGGAACAGGCCATAAAGGTGTGAGACGTGGCGATGGTGCAGGTCCGGCGCCTCCATATCCCAGTCGTCCTTCCATTCCTGAAGCTGACCGGCCTTGCCGATCTGGTTCGGCACCAGCTTTTCGCGCATGGCCAGAACCTCAGCACGGAAGGCCGCGTCGGTTTTGAGGATGTCGGCCGCCCGCGCCGTGTTGGTGAACAGGTCGCGGAGGATCTGCATGTCCATGGTCGGCCCGGCGCAGATCGAGGTGCCGAACCTGTGCTCGTTTTCCGGCGAGATAGAGGGCGCGGTAACCATGTAGCCTGAGGCCGGGTCCTTCACCAGCGTATCGAGGAAGAACTGCGCGGCGCCTTTGAGCAGCGGGTAGATGTGTTTCAGATAGGCCGGATCACGGCCATAGTCGTAGCGATCCCACAGATGCAGGCACAGCCACGCCCCACCCGTCGGCCAGGTGCCATAGAAGGCGGCATCAATAGGGGCCGTCGCCCGCCACAGGTCGGTGTTATGGTGCGCCACCCAGCCGCGCGCGCCGTACATGATCTTCGCGGTTTCGGCGCCGGTCACCGAAATCTCCTTCACCAGCCGCACCAACGGCTCGGTCAGTTCCGGCAGGGCCGTCGGCTCGGCCGGCCAGTAGTTCATCTCGGTATTGATATTGATGGTGTATTTGCCACCCCACGGGGCGTTCAGCTTCTCGTTCCACAGGCCTTGCAGATTGGCGGGCTGGGTGCCGGGTCGTGAACACGCAATCAGCAGGTAGCGGCCGTACTGATAATAGAGCGCCGCCAGCGCCGGATCATTGAGCGTCAGCGACTTCGCTATCCGTTCATTGGTCGGCAGATCGGCCACCTCGGTGCGCCCGAAATCGACGCTGACGCGATCAAACAAGGCCTTATGGGCCTCCAGATGCGCCGCATAAAGCGCCTCAAACGAACGGGTCGCGGCCTTGGCAATCTGGTCTTTGGTGATCGCGGTCGGATCACCCGACACATCCCGGAAGGATTTGTAGTTCGTCGCGGCCGCCATCAAGACCAGCGCGCTGTCGGCCCCGCTGACGACCAGCTCATCGGTGCCAGTGCTTTGCTGACCACCGCTCGCCACCACACGGACACGGCTTTCAAAGCGCAGCGCGCCTTCCTTGCCATTGTGACCGCCATTGCGCCCGGACAGCACAATCTCCTGCGGGCTCTCAATCGCCACGTCCCCGACCTGAGGGGTTTCAAATCCCAGTTGGAAGCTGACCTTGCCGGGTGTGTCGGCGCTCAGGCGCATCACCAGCACCTGAGCGACCGGGCTGATGAAGGTTTCGCGTGTGTAGGTCACACCATCCTGACGATAGGTAACGGTAGACAAGGCCTTGGTCAGGTCCAGTTCCCGACGATACCCACTGGCATTGGACGACGGCCCGAAGGTTAGGGTCAGCTCACCGATCGTCTGATACGACACCTGATTGACCGGTCTGGCCATGAAATTGGCGTCAATACGCCTTTGCGCCTCGAGATATTTGCCCTCAAAGATCAGCTTGCGGATCTCAGGCAGGGCCGCCGGGCCATCGGGATTGGCCGGCTGATACGGTGCGCCGGCGTACAGGGTATCCTCGTTCAGTTGCAGTCGCTCACGCGCCACGCCGCCAAACACCATGGCCCCCAGTCGCCCATTGCCCAGCGGCAGGGCCTCGGTCCATTCATTGGCCGGTTCACGATACCACAGGGTCAGGTCGTTGCTTGCGGTCGGACGGGTTTGCGCGGCGGCGACCTCCGGCACAAGGGCGGCCAGCGAAAGACCGGCGGATAACTTGAGTGTTTCACGACGGCTGAACGTCATTTTGGGGTTCCCTCTCTGTATTATGTTTTATGGAACAATAGCCGCTTCACGGGCGAACGGAAGTATCAAATGCGAAAAGCCAACCAAGGCAGTCATTTCGCAGCGTGGTTTTGCTGGATCAGTAGCTATCGGATAGCTGATCACACCTAAAGCCGCGCCATTCTGGTCAACCAAGCGGCACGCAATCGTTTTTATTTCCCCAACGGACGTTTTGCCCCTTTTCACGGCGGCAAAGCTCGGCATAGGTTGCGCCACCGGTGTCACAGACACCCCAAAACAAGGAAAGCCCCGGCACAGGGGCCATGCCCACACAGAGAAAAAGGAAACATCCGCATGACCGCCTCTGCCTCTTCGGGCGCGACGGGCCCGGTCACCCGCTATCGCTGGGTGATCTGCGCGCTGTTATTCATCGCCATCGGCATCAACTATATCGACCGGCAGATGATCGGCATCTTAAAGCCCACTCTTCAGGGTGAGCTTCAGTGGAGCGAAACCGACTATGCCAACATCGTGTTCTGGTTTCAGTGCTTCTATGCGGTGGGCTTTCTGACCTTCGGGCGCATTATTGATGCCGTCGGCGTGCGCATCGGCTATGCGGTGGCCTTTACCATCTGGACCATCGCCTCGATCGGTCACGGCCTGATCCACAGCGTCACGCAGTTCGCCATTGCCCGCTCGGTTCTGGGCTTCGGGGAGGCTGGCGCCTTCCCCGCCTCGCTTAAGGCCGTGTCGGAATGGTTCCCGCAGAAGGAACGCGCGCAGGCCGTCGGCATCTTCAATGCGGGCACGGCCATGGGCCCGATCATCACGCCCTTGCTCGTCCCGGCCATTACGCTGGCCTTCGGTTGGCGCGCGGCCTTTATCTCCATCGGCATCGTAACGGCTCTATGGCTGGTGGCATGGATGATCATGTACCGCCGCCCGCAGGAACATCCGAAGGTGTCGCCCGCCGAACTGGCGCACATTCAGTCCGACGATGCGGCCCCCACCGAAGCCGCCGCGCCCACGGCGAAAATCTCGTGGTTCAAGCTGCTGACCTTCCGTCAGACCTGGGCCTATGCGCTGGGCAAGTTCCTGACCGATCCCATCTGGTGGCTCTATCTGTTCTGGCTGCCCGACTTCCTGCACAAGCGCCACGGCCTTGACCTCAAGACCTTCGGGCCGCCGTTGATCGCCATCTACATTCTCGCCGATTTCGGCTCGGTTTTCGGGGGCTGGGCGTCGTCAAAGCAAATCAAGTCCGGGCGCACCCCCAATGCGGCGCGCAAATCGACCATGCTGGCCTGTGCGCTGCTCGTGACGCCCATCTTCGCGGCACAGTTCGTCGATAATCTCTGGGCCGCCGTGGCCATTATCGGTCTGGCCGCCGCCTCGCACCAGGCGTGGTCGGCCAACCTGATGACCCTGCCTTCGGACCTCTTCCCCAAACAGGCCGTGGCCTCAGTCATCGGCATCGGCGGCATGGCCGGAGCCATCGGCGGCATGCTGATGACCACCTTTAATGGGTATATCCTTGAGTTCTTCAAATCGTATCAGCCGATCTTCTTCGTCGCCGGCTCGGCCTATCTGATCGCCATCCTCGTCATCCACACCCTGACGCCCAAACTCGAAAAGGTCCCCGAAGAGAAGATTTTGAAGGCGTAAAAAAAGGCCCGCTCCGATGGGGAGCGGGCCTCTTTCTTATTGGTGCCGCAGGGCCTTGCCCGGCTCGGTCGAAGCGCTGCTGAGTGCCAGCCCCCCCACCGTCCCCAGCGCGATGGCCAGAGCCGCCGCTGTGGCGATAAGGAAGAAGAGCGGGCTGATGCCGATGGCGTCGTCGAACTGCGACAGCCACTGCCCCAGAGCCAGCCACGCCAGAGGCCAGGCGATGACGCTGGCGATCAGCACGGGGCGCAGGAATTGCAGCGTCAGGAGCCTCACCACCTGACTGCGCGACGCCCCCAGCACCTTGCGCAGACCGATCTCACGCGCCCGGCGCGAGGTATTGAACGCCGCCATGCCGTAAAGCCCGATACAACCGATCAGCGCCGCCACCCCGGCCCCGACCCCGAACAGGTTGGAGCGGTCGCGTTCGGGCTTATAATATTTGTCGAGGTTCTCATAGGCGGAGGTGACTTCGAACGGCACGTCCGGCGCGATCTGACGCCACGCCTTGCGCAGGCGTTCGCGCATCACGCTTTCGCTGACACCTGCATAGCGGACAAAGCCAACCGGATTGTAAGACACATGGGCATCGAACATGTACAGCTTGGCCGGAATAGGTTCCGACGGGTGATAGAAGCGCGCATCTTCGACCACACCGACGATGCGCACCGTATGATCGGCGAAGCGCGCCGTCTGACCCACAGCCGCCTGTGGCGACTTAAGGCCCAGCCGCTGCACGGTTAACCGGCTGACGATGACATTGGTGAGCTTTTTAGCGTCGGCCTCAGACTCGTTCTCTTCCCAGATCTGATCCTCGGCAAAACGCGGATCGAAATAGCGCCCGGCCACCAATTGAATCCCGATCAGCTCGAAATAGCCCGGCCCCACTACCGACCAGTTGACCGTCGGCGACTCGGTCAGCTTATCGCGCTGTCCTGGCAGGACGATATTGGAGTTGTTGACATTACTCTGATCGCCGGGAATGGCGTTGGCGATGGTCACCGCTGTGACATTGGGCAGGGCACGCACGGCGGCCTGAAAGCCCTCGCGCTGTGCGGCATTGATATTGACGTCACGGATCGAATTGACCAGCAGCAGGCCGTCGCGTTTGAAGCCGAGATCGGCCGACTGGATATGCTCGATCTGCTTGATGAAGCCGAGCATTAGGGTAAAGGCCATCACCACTGCCGCAAATTGCAGGATGACGAGGCCTTCACGCAGACGCATCCCCAGACGCCCGCCCGCTGGCGTACGGCTCGACGCCAGCACCTGCGCCGGCTTGAAGGCCGACAGGGCAAAGGCCGGATAAAGCGCCGCAACCAGACCGGCCAGCAGCACCACGCCCAGAAGCCCGGCCAGCCACGCCCCGTCCTTCACGTAGTCGAGCGACAGCGACAGCCCACCGGCGGCATTGATCAGCGGCAGGGTCAGTTCGACCAGAGACAAGCCGACGATAAAGGCCACCAGCAGGGTCAGCAAAGCCTCCCCCAGAAATTGCAGGCGCAGGGCCGAAGGACGCGCCCCCAGTGTCTTGCGCACCGCCACTTCACGCGCCCGCAGGCCGGCCCGCGCCGTCGCCAGATTGACGTAGTTGATCAGGGCCAGCCCCAGCGCCACCACGCCGACCAGACCCAGCGTGACGATGGCCGCCTTCTGCTTGGGGTCAATCAGGTGCATGTCGGCCAGCGGCACCAGCACCAGCTTCATCAGGCTGCTGCCCTTGGTGCCGGGGCCGAAGGTGTCGCCCACCTGACGGTCGGTAAAGGCGTCCATCTGGGCCTGTAAGGCGCGCGCCTCCGCCGGTTCCTTGAATTTGAGGAAGGCCATAAGCTGCACGGAGCCCCAGTGATGCCAGGTGCTGGTCTCCATCGCCGTGCGTTGCGGCGTAATGCGCCGCATCAGGCCCAGCTTCAGATCAGCATTTTTCGGCAGGTCGCGGATCACGGCGCTGACCACATAGGGTTTGCGCCCCTCGGCGTCGCTGAGCGTCAGGGTCTTGCCCACCGCGTCCGCCGTGCCGAAATATTTGCGTGCCTTTTCCTCGCTGATGACCACGCTACCGGGATCATTCAGCGCGCTGGCCGCATCGCCTTCGCGCATGGGAACGCCGAAAAAGCTCAGGAACTCCGGATCGACCAGTTCGATCTGCTCGGCATAGACGTCTGACCCCTTGTGCACCGTGACCGGGTTGGACCAGTCGCGCACCGTGACCAGCTGCGGATAGCTGGCCTTCAGTTCCTCGGTCAGGCCGCCCATGGCCCCGATACGCACCTCATCGGTCATGCCGGGGAAGAAGTAGCGGGTGCCGACGGTATAGATTTTGGCGCGTTCGGGGCTCCAGCTCTCATAGCCGGTTTCAAAACGCACCAGCAGGCTGAGCGCGATGAACACGGCGATGCCGAGGCTGAGGCCCAGAAGGTTGAGGCCGCCATAGAGGGGATGTCGGGTGAAGGAGCGCCAGAAGGCGATCAGGACAGAACGTAACATGGGAAACTCCCAAGCACTTTCCGAAAAGTGGGACGCGCTTTTCGGACTAAAAGTGCGTTAAAACTTAAAGCATTTGAGCGACGGAGGCCACCAGCTGCCCGTCGAGAATATCGACGCGACGGCTGGCCTGATCGGCGTGGCTGGGCGAGTGGGTGACCATGATGATGGTCGCCCCGGAGGCATTCAGCCCCTTGAGGATGTCCATGACCTGCGCGCCGTTTTCGGTATCGAGATTTCCCGTCGGTTCGTCGGCCAGGATCAGGTCGGGATTGCCGACAATGGCGCGCGCAATGGCGGCGCGCTGCTGCTGACCGCCCGATAACTGATGCGGGAAGTGGCGGGCGCGATGGGCGATGCCTACGCGGTCCATGGCCGTTTCGATGGCCTGACGGCGCGAGCCCTTCTGCCCCTGACGATAGAGCAGGCCCAGCTCGATATTTTCATAGATGGTCAGATCATCGACCAGATTGAAGCTCTGAAAGATGAAGCCGAGATGGCGGGCGCGGTGCTGCGCCAGCTTCGCTTCACTGAGTTTGGCCAGATCGACCCCGTTGAACAGATAGGCCCCGGAGGTCGGACGATCGATAGTCCCCAGCGTATTGAGCAGGGTCGATTTTCCGCAGCCCGACGGCCCCATAATGGCGACGAATTCGCCCTGACGGATGGTCAGGTTGATATTGTGGAGGGCCGTGGTTTCGATCTCATCGGACCGGTACAGGCGGGAGACGTTTTGAAGCTCAATCATGAATGCGAGTCCGATTTGATGTGGAGATATTGCGTATTGCGCAGGTTGGAGACCCCGGCAGTAACGATGCGTTCGCCGGGTTTGAGGCCGCTGAGGATTTCGACCTGTTCGGGGTTGCGGCGGCCCACCGTGACGGCGCGGCGGCTGGCCTGATCGCCCTTCGCATTGAGCACAAACACCCACGCCCCGCCCGATTCCGTCAGCCAGCTGCCCGACGGGGCCAGAATGGCCGGCGTCGTCTGACCCAGCCTCAGGCGGATATCGACGGTTTCGCCGCGTTTGAGATCGGCGGGCGGCGGCGTGACAAACTGCAATTCGGCCACGACGCGGCCATTGGTCACCTGCGGGAAAACTTTTGAGACGGCGACGCTGACCGTCTGACCGTGCAGGCTGGCCTCGGCCTTCTGCCCTTCGGACAGGCGTTGCAGGTAGAATTCATCGACCTCGGCGCGCAGCTTGTAGCTGCCTTCGGAATCGACCTGCGCCACCGCGTCACCCTCCTTCACCGCCTGCCCCGGCCTGAGGCTGAAGGCGGTGAGGCGGCCCTCTGCGGGCGCCGCGATGGTCAGGGCGTCGAGGCCGCGACGCACTTCGCCCAGATTGCGGCGCAGGTCCTGCGCATTGTCCTGCACCTGACGACGCTGACCGGCATAGAATTGCGCGTCGGGCGTCTGAGCGGTCTTCAGCGCCGCCACGCGCTGACGCTGATAGGCGACCTCATCGGCATAGGGTTTGACCGCCGCCGCATTGATAAATCCCTTGTCGAGCAGGGTCTGACGCTTCTGATATTCCTGTTCGGCGCGGCTGAGGGCATAGGCGGCATCGGCCAGCGCCTGTTCGCGGTTTTCCTGCGCCGTTTTCAGCGCCATCAGCTGATTGGCATTGTCGGCCAGCCGCGCCGAAATATCGGCTTCGCGCCCCGACACATCCAGCGTCAGGGCCGGATTGACCAGATAGACCAGCGCCTGCCCCTTGGTCACGCGGTCGCCGTCGCTGACTGCCACGGCCTGCACGCGACCGGCGGTCGCCGCCGTGATATAGACCGTATCGAGCGGCACGGCTTCGGCGCGCAGCGGCACATAGTCCTGATAGGGGGCGCGCACCACCTCCCCCGTTTCGAGGGTACGCGCCTCGACCGTTACCGTGCCCGCCTGCGGCAGGGTCAGGTAAAAGGCGAGGCCCGCCGTGGCAATGACGACGGCGACAGCGGTGATCTGAAACGGACGGCGGCGATACCAGGGCTTGGCGCGCTTGCGGTCCATGGCGGTGGGGGAAGAAAGGACGTTATCGGGCATGTTAAAACGCTAACACAGAGTTTTCAATTCATATAAATAATTCATTTTGCTTGATTTTTGTCCATTTTTGCCCTCAAATCAGGATTGAAATCGCCCCGCAGGTGTCCGAATCCGAACATGCCTTCCGAAGCCGAAACACCCCCTCTGACGCGCGCCGTCTTCCTTGATGACGACCCCGATATTCTGGCCGCGGCCGAACTGGTCCTGACGCGGCAGGGCTTCACCTTGCGCACCGCCCAGTCGCCGGATGAAGCGCGCGCCCTGCTGGAGGCCGAGACGCCGGACGTGCTGCTGCTCGATCTCAACTATCGGCGGGGCGATACGTCGGGCGAAGCGGGGCTGGCCTTTTTGCAGGAACAGCTCAGCAAGACCCCGCACCTGCCGGTGGTGGTGGTCACCGGCCATTCGGGCATGAGCATCGCCATTCAGGCCATGCGGCTGGGGGCGCAGGATTTTGTGGTCAAGCCGTGGAACAATGACCGGCTGGTCGCCGCCTTGCGCGCCGCGATTGAGACGCCACCGCGCGTGCCCGCCGACCTGCCGCCGCAGGACCTCAATCTGGAGCGCTCGGAGCGTGAACTGATCAAGGCGGCGCTCAGCCGGCATCAGTTCAATATCTCTCATGCCGCCAGAGACCTTGGCCTGACGCGGGCGGCGCTGTACCGGCGCATGGAAAAACACGGTCTGTGACGCATGGGATCTCATCGCATCTGGCTCAGCATTATCGCGCAGGTAGGCGTCTTCGCCCTGGGGGTCGGGCTGTGGCTGGCCCTCAGTGAGGGCTATTACGCCACGGCGCTGGTCTGCGGGCTGGCCGCCGTCGGACTGGCTGTGGCGGGCGTCAACAGCCCGGCCTTCCATCTGGCGCGTGAACGCCTGCGCGCCCGGCTGAGCCCCGCACCCATTTTTACGGCGGAGTTGGGGCGCCGCCGGCTTCAGATGCTGCTCGATCAGGCCCCATCGCCGCTTTTGCTGCAAACCGATGACGGGCAGATCATCGCCGTCAATCGCGCCGCAAGGCAACTGTTCGGCGTCGCCTACGCCCTGCCGCTGGCGGTGCGCCGCACGCTTGTGGGCGATGGCGGCGACCTGTTCGCACCGGGGCAGCAGATCGTCTGGGAAGGCCGCACCTTTGCCGTTCAGCACAATGAGCTGATTGAGGATGAGCGCACCTCGCAACTGGCCATTCTGACTGATATTTCCGCCGATGTGCGCGCCGCCGAAGCCACGGCTCTGCGTGATCTGCTGCGCGTGCTGAACCACGAACTGATGAACGCCCTGACGCCCGTCGCGTCGATGAGCAAGAGCGCGCTCGACCTGCTCAACGACGATACGCCGCAATCGCGCGAACTGGCCATCAAGGCGCTTGAGCGGGTGGTGGCGCGCACCGAAGGCCTGCACGATTTCATCAATGCCTATCGCGCCCTGACCCGCCTGCCGCCGCCCAGCCTGCAACCGGTGCGCCTGTCCGAATGGCTGGATGTGCTGCACGAAAGCTTCACCGCCCAATGGAGCGACAAAGGCGTCAGCCTGCTGTGGGAAGTGCCCGCCGAAGACGCCCTGATCCGCATGGACGAGGACCAGATGTGGCTGTGCGCCGGGAACCTGCTCAACAACGCGGCGCAGGCGGCACTGGAAAAGGGCGGCGACCCCAAGGTGCGCCTGCACGCCACCGCCGGGGACAACAGCCTGACCGTGGTGATCGAGGATTCCGGTCCCGGCATCCCGGCCGAACATGGCCGTCAGGTCTTCATGCCCTTCTTCACCACCAAGGCGACCGGCACCGGGGTGGGCCTCAGTCTGGCGCGCCAGATCGTACAGGGCCACGGCTCGGACCTCAGCCTGCTGCCGCTCAGTCCCGGCGATCCGGACGCCCTTGGGGGGGCCCGTTTCGCCTTTAGTCTGTCTAAAATTTAGATCGGTATGACTTTTGATGGAACCGTAATTCAAGCACCTCCCCTGATTTCAGGGGAGGTGGATTTGACGCCGCTCAGGCGTCAAAGACGGTGGGGTTAAATACCGCTGCTTTAACCCCACCCGGCCCTTCGGGCCACCCTCCCCTG
>NZ_JAIXSV010000024.1 GCF_027484505.1 Asticcacaulis sp. | reverse complement strand
CGCTTAGGACGCGGTATCTGTGCCTAACAAGACCCGCAGCACCGACTTGGCCGCGTCGAAGGGGGCCGGGCTGCGCGTGGCCTGAGCGGCGACGACCGCGCCATTGAACAGCACCATCGCCTGATCGGTCAGACCGTCGGGGTTTGCATGGCCGGTAAGGGCGCTCAGTTCACGGACAAGCGCGTGCATATCGGCGAACATGGCCGTGGCGGCGGCCTCAATCTCCGGCTGACGGCCGCCAAATTCCTGACGCGCCGAGATGGCCAGACAACCGCGGAAACAACCACCGGCAAACAAGCTCTGGCGCAGGTCGAACAGGGCCATCAGGCGCCCCTTGGGATCAGGACTCAGCGCTTCGACCCCGGTGCGCAGTTGCGGCAGGGATTGTTCGCGGTAGTGCTCGACCAGTTCGGCGATCAGCGCCTCCTTGGACGGGAAATATTTGTACAGGGTACGCTTCGAGATGCCGGTGTCGGCCATCAGCGTATCGACGCCCAGGCCGAAGCCGTGATCGTAGAACAGCTCAAAGGCGTGATTGATAATATCCTGTTTTTTTTGCGGTTTGCTCATGGGAGGGCTTTTAACAGCAAGGCGCGGGAAGCCTGCGGGGTGGCCGGTGTGTAAAAATTATAGCCTGCCGGCTTGCAAAAGTAAACAGAACTGTTTACATCGGCGCTATGTAAACAGATTGGTTTACTTTTTAAGCCTGAACCCTAGGAGCCTGTCATGTCCCTCTCCAACCAAGTCATTCTCGTTACCGGTGCCAATCGCGGCATTGGTGCCGCCACGGTGCGCGAACTGCTCACCCGCGATGTCAAAAAGGTCTATGCCGCGGCGCGTAACCCCGCCTCGCTGCCGGATTTTGCGGACCCGCGCGTCGTGCCGCTGGCGCTTGATATTACCAACGAGGCTCAGGTGGCCGCGGTTGCCGAAGCGGCCGGGGATGTCGATGTTGTGGTCAACAATGCCGGGACGGCGGTGTTTTCGGATGTGCTGAACAGCCCGTTGGACGTGGTCGCCGCCGATTTTGACACCAACCTCTACGGGACGCTGCGGGTCATGCGCGCGTTTGCGCCGAAGCTGGTCGCCAAAGGCTCAGGCACGATTGCCAATGTCATCAGCGTCGTGGGCCTTGTCGCCGCTGCGTCTTTGGGCGGCTATTCGGCGTCCAAGGCGGCGTTGTTGTCGGTCACGCAGTCGGCGCGGGCGGGCCTGAAAGGCACGGGCGTCAAGGTGCTGGGTATCTTCCCCGGTCCGATCGACACCGATCTGGCGCGCGATATCCCGATGCAAAAGGCGACGCCGGAAACGGCGGCCAAACGCATAGTTAAGGGTCTGGAAGCGGGTGAGGAATATATCTTCACTGACCCGGTGGCGGATCATATCGGCCATACCTGGCGTACCAATGCACCGGCTCTTGAGGCGGCAATGGCTGGAGCGGAGTGAGACGACTATCCCCTCTCCCTCACGGGGGAGGGGCTGCTTTATTAAAACGCATAAACCTTGGACGGGCGCAGATAGACCGTGTCGCTCAGGCGCAGGTCTGAGGCCTCTGAGTCGTGGGCATGCTGGGTTTCGAATACCTGTCCCGTCGGGCTTTGCAGTTCCAGACGCAGATTGGCCCCGGCGGGCAGGAGCGACAGCACTTTGGCTTCAAAGCCCGGCCCCTCGCGGTGCAGGTGCGTATCGAAGGGGCGAAAGCGCACGGTCTGCGCGCCGCTGAGTGCCTTCGGGCTGACGACCGGGGCACTGAAGCCGCCAAAATCGGCCACGCCGTTCGACAGCCTGGCCGGCACCTGATTGGATGTCCCCAGAAAATCGAAGACAAAGGCCGACTGCGGATGGCGGTAAAGCTCCAGCGGCTTGCCGATCTGTTCGATCTGACCGTCTTTCAGCACCACCACACGGTCAGCGAGGTCGAGCGCCTCTTCCTGATCGTGAGTAACGAAAAGGGTGGTGACGCCCGTCTCATCATGAATGCGTCGCAGCCAGCGGCGCAGATCCTTGCGCACCAGCGCATCCAGCGCGCCGAACGGCTCGTCAAGCAGCAGAATACGCGGATTGATGGCCAGAGCCCGCGCCAATGCCACGCGCTGCCGCTGCCCGCCCGAAAGCTGGCTGGGGTAACGCTTGCCGAGGTCTTCGAGCTGGATCAGTTTCAAAAGGCGCTGCACCGTGGCCTGAATCTCGGCCTTGGACGGGCGCTCTTTGGACGGGCGCACATTGAGGCCAAAGGCGATATTCTGCGCCACGGTCATGTGGCGGAACAGGGCGTAGGACTGAAACACCATGCCGACGCGACGGTCGCGCGCCGAAAGCGTCAGGTAATCAAGGCCATCGAAGTCGATACTGCCCGTATCGGGACGGTCGAGCCCGGCCAGCAGGCGCAGAAGCGTCGTCTTGCCCGAACCCGACGGGCCGAGCAGGGCCAGAAACTCGCCCGGCTGGGCTTCGAACGACACGTCGTTGAGCGCGGCGAAGTCGCTGAAGCGTTTGGTGATGTTTTTGACGACTAAAGACATATAAAGCTCAATCAGTGGCGGCGGTTGGCGGCCAGTTCTTCACCGAAGCGCCATTCCAGCAGGGTTTTCAGGACCAGCGTCACAAGCGCCAGACCCGCCAGCAGCGTCGCGGCCCCAAAGGCCCCCACACTGTCATATTCGTTGTAGAGCACTTCGATGTGCAGGGGCAGGGTGTTGGTCAGGCCGCGGATATGGCCGGACACGACCGACACGGCGCCAAATTCACCCATGGCCCGCGCCGTACACAAAAGCACGCCATAGGTCAGGGCCCATTTGATATTGGGCAGGGTGATACGAAAGAAGACGTCCCAGCCCGAAGCCCCCAAAGTCACGGCGGCGATTTCTTCGTCTGTACCCTGATCCTGCATCAGCGGGATCAGCTCGCGCGCCACGAAGGGCAGGGTAACCAGCACGGTGGCAATCACGAGACCGGGCAGGGCGTAGATGATCTTGACATTGCTGGCTTCGAGCACGCTGGCGAACCAGCCGTGCGCCCCGAACAGCAACACCCACACCATGCCTGAAATGACCGGCGAGATGGTGAAGGGCAGGTCGAGCACCGACAACAGCAGGCCCTTGCCCGCAAAATCAAAGCGCGTCACGCACCAAGCGGCCGCGATACCGAAGACGGCATTGAGCGGCACAGCTATGGCGGCGACCGTCAGGGTCAGGCGGATGGCGCTCAGGGCGTCGGGTTGCACGATCGCCGACAGGTAGGGTTGAACGCCCTGTTTGAAGGCTTCAGCCAGCACATTGACCAGCGGCAGGACGATGACCAGCGCCATCCACACGGCGGCCAGCGCCATCAGCAGAAAGGCGGCAGGGGTCTTGGGTCTTTCGGGGGCGCGGGCTCTCATAGTCAGGCGCGTCCCCGGCGCGATAGAAGCAGTTGCAGGGCATTGACCAGCAACAGGCTGAGGAAGGCGAGGCTCAGCATGGCCACCGCAATGGCCGCCGCTCCGGCATAGTCGAACTCTTCCAGCTTGATAACGATCAGCAGCGGCGTGATTTCCGACACAAAGGGCATGTTGCCGGCGATAAAGATAACCGAGCCGTATTCACCTACGGCACGCGCAAAGGCCAGCGAAAAGCCTGTCAGAAGGGCGGGGGCCAGCGACGGCAGGATAACGCGCAGGGTGGTTTGCAACGGCGTGGCCCCCAGCGTGGCGGCGGCCTCTTCGACCTCGGCATCAAACTCAGCCAGCACGGGCTGAACTGAGCGCACGATGAAGGGCAGCCCGACAAAGACCAGCGCCACGAAGATACCCACCGGCGTATAGGCGATCTTGATCCCTAAGGGCGCGAACAGGCTGCCGACCCAGCCATTGGCGGCATACATCGAACAGAGCGACACCCCGGCCACGGCGGTGGGCAGGGCAAACGGCAGATCGACCAGCGCATCGACCAGTCCCTTGCCCGGAAAGTCATAGCGCGTCAGCACCCATGCCACGAT
>NZ_JAIXSV010000009.1 GCF_027484505.1 Asticcacaulis sp. | reverse complement strand
TCGGCCCCAGTTGCAGGCGCGCCGAACGGCCCGGATGCCACCAGTCGCTGTTCGCCCCCTGTACCAGTTGCAGCGAGGTGACCGGCACATTGAGTTCTTCCAGCAGGGCCAGCAGGTCGGATTTCAGCGCAAACAGCGCGTCCTGACCGATGAAACCCCAATGACGCGCCTTGTCCGGGGCCTTCAGCGCGGCAATGACCGTCTTTTGATCATTGGGCTCAAGGCCGAAATAGACCGGCCCGATTTCAAACAGTTGCGCGCCGGGATAGCCCTTGGACGCATTGCGCCCGGCGGCTTCCAGCAGGTTCGGCAGGATGGAGGGGCGCATACAGTTCAGTTCCGAGGCAATCGGATTGGCCAGAACCAGCGCATCGCTACCGCCGCCGAACAGCTTCGCATAGCCCTGCGGCATGAAGGACCAGGTGACAGCCTCACTATAGCCAAAGGCCGCCAGCGCGCGGCGCGCCGTGCGGGCACGCGCCTGCGACGGCGTCAGGACGCCGCCGTTTTTGGGGGCCACGGCGGGCAGCGGCGTCGCAGGGATATGGTTGAAGCCATAGATGCGCGCCACCTCTTCGACCAGATCGGCCTTACCGTCCACGTCGCGGCGGAAGGACGGCACGCTGACGGTCCACGGCGTGGTTTTGGTGATGCCAAAACCGAGCGCGGTCAGGATGGTTTCGACCTGATCGGGCGGCACCTCAAGGCCGGTCAGTTGCGCCACATAGGCCGGGTCGAAAGACACGTCGGGCTTGCGCGCCGGGGCCTCGCCCGCCACCACGATATCAGACGGCTCCCCGCCGCACAGGTCGAGGATCAGTTGCGTGGCCAGTTCCAGACCGGGCACGACAAATTCCGGATCGACGCCGCGCGCAAAGCGGTACTGCGCATCGGAGGTGATGGTGGTGGTGCGGCCCGTCTGGGCGATGCGGATGGGGTCGAACCAGGCGGATTCAAGGAAGACATCGACCGTCTCAAAATCAACGCCGGTCGAGGCTCCGCCCATCACACCGCCCAGACCGATGACGCCCGAAGCGTCGCTGATCGTCGTCATGTCCGGTGTGACGGCGTAGGTCTTGCCGTCCAGCGCCACGAAGTCAGACGTGTCGGCGGGCAGCCCCGCTTCGATGACGCTGCCCGACAGCTTTTTCACATCATAGACGTGCAGCGGGCGGGCGCGGTCGAACGACAGGTAGTTGGTGATATCGACCAGCGCCGAGATGGGTTTCAGGCCGATCGAGGTCAGCTTGTCGGCAAGCCATTTGGGCGACGGGCCATTTTTGACGCCGCGGATGACGCGACCGGAAAACAGCGGGCAGGCGTCGCCATCGACCTTCACGGTAATGGGGCAGGGGAAGGCCCCCTTGACCGGGGTGATCGGCGTGTCTTTGAAGGTGCCAAGACCCGTGGCGGCGAGGTCGCGGGCAATGCCGTGCACGCCCAGCCAGTCGGGACGGTTGGGCGTCACCTCAAAGTCAATGACGGGCTCCAGCGCGAAGACGGCGCTGACCGGAGTGCCGACGGCAAGGTCGTCGCTGAGTTCCATAATGCCGTCAGACTCGCTGTCGAGTTCCAGTTCGGCGGCCGAACACATCATGCCGTTCGACACCACGCCGCGCACCGGCTTTTCGACCAGCGTCACGTCCAGACCCGGCACATAGGCGCCGATGGGGGCGTAGACCGTGGTCAGGCCCGCGCGGGCATTGGGCGCGCCACAGACGATTTCCTTGCGGCCATCGACTGTATCGACCTGAAGCACCTGCAGCTTGTCGGCATTGGGGTGGCGGGCGGCCTCTATGACCTTGGCCACGCTGAACGGTTTCAGCTTTGCCGACGGGTCGGTGACGTCTTCGACCTCAAGCCCCGCCGCGGTCATGGCGGCGGCAACGGCCTGAATGTCGGCGTCCGTGTCGAGGTGATCTTTAAGCCAAGAAAGAGAAAACTTCATTTTTTACCTCTATGGCGAATTGCCATATATTGGCTATCCAATTAAAAATTTTTGGAGATAGAACAATAAGAAAGCATACAGAAGCGAATGCAAAAAAAGACTTACCAATCAGAAAGCTTTTAGCTATTCTTTTGCCAAATCCCGTTGTTTTGATAAGATATGCATCTTCCATTCTTGCTTTATCATCTAAATATCCTATTCCAGAATCTTTCCCTTCAATATATTTCATTCTATTATAATAATAATGAGAAAATTTTCCCATTCTCGTTACATAGACTTCGAGAGATCTTGATATAGCAAACCCTGCGCATGATAGAATAAATTTTCCAATATCGCCAACTGCTGTTGTAAATATAACAGCGCATAATGCTGAGGAAAACGTAAGATAAACAGAAAAACTGTTATGTCTTGTTGTTTCAAGATGTCGAAAGGCGGCATGAAGCGCCGTGTATTCGTGCTGATCTCTTTCGTGCACCATTCTGCTTGCCTCAACTCAACCCGCTTGCCGGGTTCGGAGCGGCGAACCCGCTAAAGCCATAGTGGCTCAGCCAGCGCGTATCGGCGGCGAACATGTCGCGCAGGTCCGGCACGCCGTATTTGAGCATGGCCAGACGATCGACGCCCATGCCGAAGGCAAAGCCCTGATATTCGTCCGGATCGACGCCGCAGGCCTTCAGCACATTGGGGTGCACCATGCCGGAACCCAGAATTTCCATCCAGCGGTCGCCATCTCCGATGCGGATTTCCGCGCCGTTGCGCGAATAGCGCACGTCCATCTCCGCCGACGGTTCGGTGAAGGGGAAGTGGTGCGGGCGGAACTGCGTGATGACGGTGTCCGTCTCGAAAAAGCGCGATAGGAAGGTGTCGAACACCCATTTCAGGTGGCCCATATGCGCCGTCTTGTCGATGACGAGGCCTTCGATCTGATGGAACATCGGCGTGTGCGTCTGATCGGAGTCGCAGCGGAAGACGCGCCCCGGCACGATCAGGCGAAACGGCGGCTTACCCGCGATCATCGAACGGATCTGCACCGGCGAGGTATGGGTGCGCAGCAGCTTCCTCACCCCGTTTTCATCGGGGTTGAAAAAGAAAGTGTCGTGCATTTCGCGCGCCGGGTGCTTTTCCGGGAAGTTCAGCGCGGTGAAGTTATGGAAATCGTCTTCGATGTCCGGCCCTTCGGCGACCGCAAAGCCCATCTCGGCGAAAATCGCCACCATCTCGTCCATGACCTGCATGGTCGGGTGGACGCCGCCCCTGGCGCGGGGGGCAGCCGGCAGCGACAGGTCGATGCGCTCGGATTGCAGGCGGCGGCTGAGGTGCTCGGCCTCCAGCACGTCCTTGCGCGCATCAAGCGCTGCCTGAACCTGATCGCGCACGGCGTTGATGGCGGCGCCGGTGGCCTTGCGCTCTTCGGGGGGCAGGGCGCCCAGGGTTTTCAAAAGGCCGGAAATGCGCCCGGTCTTACCCAGCGCCGAGACGCGCACGGCGTCGAGCGCGGCGAGGTCTTGCGCGGTCAGGATTTCGGCTTCGATTTCAGCGGCCAGATCGGAATAGGTGCTCATGGTCTCACGGGGGAAAACGGATCGCCGTGTGTTTAGAGCCTCAGGCTGAAAAGGGGAAGCTACTTTTCGGAGAAACATGAGGCGTCAGTCTTTTCTCCTCCCTACGGCCTTGCCGTGGGGTATAGCGTAGCGAAAGTATATCTTTCGCAAGCGATGGGCAGCGAGCGAAGCGAAAAATGACGCAGCGGTATAACCATCCGTAAGATACCCCTCCGCCTCGTAAACTCGGCACCTCCCCATGATATGGGGAGGTGGAAGATCGCAAACCTTAATTCGTCGCCACCGCCTAGACCGTCAGCTTCGCCGCACCAAACGCCGCCGGGTCGGACAGGGACGGCTTGCCGTCTTCGACATGACCGGCGCAGCGGATCGTCACGCCGCCAAATTGCACGCTGATGTCGAACCAGCCATGCGCTTTGGCCGTGTCAATGCCGAAGGTGTGTGCGGCATTGATCGGGTCGCTGTGCAGATGCAGATCCTGTGCAGAACCGCCATAGGCATTGTCTGTGAGGCGGTAATCAAACGAGGCGCGTCCCGTCTCATCCAGACCGAAATAGGCTCCCTGTGGCTGCACCCCCAGACCAAAGCGCGCTGGCAGGTCGGCAAACGCACCGGTCAGGCGTTGGTGAAAGCCATTGGGACCGAGGATAAACAGGTCAAAGGACTGCCCGCTGGTTCCGGTAAGGGTGTACTCAGCTTTCCCTTCATTACCCTTGACGGTATAGCGATGGGGCACCGTCTCCGGTTTCAGGCGGTCATAGACGTGAAAAACCGTAGCCTTCGCGTCCGGATCGACGAAGAAGCGGACCTTAACCTGAGTGGCGCTGACTTCCACCCCTGTATCGAAGCGATAAGGCGTCGCGCGGCGGGGGCGCAGGCCCTGTTCCTGCACCGGGGCGGTGAGGGCATCGGGTGTTTTGGGCGTCGTCTTGCCACTTAAGCGTCGCGCCTGTTCGGCGCGGTCGGCGGTTTTTGGCAGATGGGCAAAGAAGGGCTGATCGTTCGGTGTCTTGAAATCAAAGCATGAGGTCAGGTCGCCACACACGGCGCGTCGCCACGGCGAAATATTGGGCTCCTGAACGCCAAAGCGCGCTTCCAGAAAGCGGATGACCGAGGTGTGATCGAACACCTCAGAGGCCACATAGCCGCCCTTCGACCACGGCGAAACGACGTACATCGGCACGCGCGGGCCCAGGCCATAGGGGCGGTTTTTCAGCGCGTCGTCGCCTTGGTGATATTCGCGTTCCGCCCCTTCGGCATAGCCCAGCGGCTGTCCGTTGGCGTCCAGCGACGGCGGGGCGGGCGGCGGCACGTGGTCGAAATAGCCGTCATTCTCATCGAAATTGATCAGCAGGACGGTCTTGGCCCACACCTCCGGATTGGCGGTCAGGGCGTCGAGCACCTTAGCCGTATAGTCGGCCCCCTGCGCCGGCGAAGAGGTCGAGGGGTGTTCGGAGCCTTCGGCCGTGCCAATGATCCACGACACTTGCGGCAGCTTGCCGGCCAGCACGTCTTCTTTCAGCTTATCGAGGTCGCGCGTGCGGATCGAACGCTCGGCAAGGTCCGCAAGCTTTCCGGAGGTGGCCTTATCCGCCGCGCGATAGGTTTTAAAGCCAACCAGCGGGTTGTCGGTGAAGTTGTCCTTCATGTTCTGATAGAGGCGCCAGTCGATGCCGGCCGCACTCAGACGCTCCGGATAGGTGGTCCAGTCATAGCCGCCGTGGCCCTTGGGATCGGCATGCAGTTCGTCGTAATCATTGACGATGACCGGGCCATTGGGGCCGATATTGGTGCCCGTCCAGTGGACCACGCGGTTAGGATTGGTGCCCGAATGCATGGCGCAGAAATAGGCGTCGCACAGGGTGAAGGCTTCGGCCAGAGCGTACTGAAACGGCAGGTCGGCGCGTTCGAAATGCGCCATCGCGTGGTTGTGCTTGGACTTTGGCCAGTGGCTCAGACGCCCTTCGTCCCAGGCGGCCTGCGCGTCGGTGAAGCTGTGCGGCGTGCCTTCGACGCGCATCAGGCGGAAATCTTTAGTGGTGTTGAGCGCAAACGGCGCAATCAGGCGGGTAGGGTCATCCTCACGCGGTTGGGCGAAGACGGTGCGGTCTTTGCGGGCCGCCGTCGCCGGGGCCGGGATGACGAAGCGGTCGCCAAAGCCCTGTACGCCGTTCATGGTGCCGAAATAGTGGTCGAAGCTGCGGTTTTCCTGCATCAGGATGACGATGTGTTCGACGTCTCTGATCGTGCCGGTGCGGGTGTGGGCGGGTATGTCCAGCGCGCGGGCAATGGCCGGGGGCAGGCCGCCCAGCGACGCAGCCAGAGCGCTGCTGAGGGTGGTGCGAAGAAAGGTGCGGCGGCTGGTCATGAGGCGGCTCCGAAGCGTGAGCCTACGCCATAACGCGCCCGGATGACAGTTTTGTTGTCATCCGCATCTGAGGCGTGGATGAGAAGAAAAACGAAAAACCCCGCGCCGTTGCCGATGCGGGGTTTTCGTGTGTTTGGGTATCTCTGTAAGGAGATTACGCCGCCAGAGCGGCGCGAACCTTCTCGGCCACGGCAGCGAAGGCCGGGGCGTCATTGGCAGCCAGAGCGGCCAGAGCCTTACGGTCCAGTTCGATCCCGGCCAGGTTCAGGCCATGGATGAACTGCGAGTAGGTGAAGCCTTCGACGCGGGCAGCCGCGTTGATGCGCTGGATCCACAGGGCGCGGAAGTTACGCTTGTTGACGCGACGGTCGCGGTAAGCGTATTGGCCGGCCTTATCGACAGCGGCCTTGGCGGTGCGGATGGTATTCTTGCGGCGGCCGTAGAAACCCTTGGCCTGCTTCAGAACTTTTTTGTGACGGGCGTGAGAAACAACGCCTCTTTTAACACGTGCCATGGTTCACGTCTCCTTAGGCGTAGGGCATGTAGGATTTGATCTTCGCGGTATCGGCGTCCGACATCACCTGCGTGCCGCGGTTCTGACGGATGTACTTGCCGTTGTGCGAGATCAGACGGTGGCGCTTGCCGGCGACGCCAGCCTTCACCTTGCCCGACGCAGTGAAGCGGAAACGCTTCTTGGCGCCCGATTTGGTCTTCAGTTTTGACATTTCATTTGCGGCGCGGGTAACGCCGTCCTCTTTATAGAGTTAGCACCCGCCAAGGCATGTCAGGGGCCCGGCAGGTCAGGAAGCGCGGCTCATTACAGGAAAAGACCGGACCACGCAAGCGGAGTCTTGAAATCAGACTGTATAGCTTAAAGCCATATAGAATTTGACGGCGTGGCCTGCCACCAGATCGGCGCTTTCCAGACCATTGATGATCTTTCGAGCATTTTTCCAGTCGGTGACATCGTCGTGGAAAAAGTCTTCCAGCTTCTTACCGGTAAACAGGCCCTCCGTCATGCCGGTGAACATGATTTTTAGCGCTACTTCCGTATTCAGTGCGCGGTTGGGATCGGTTGTCAGGTCTTCGCCAATGGCATTGCCGAGTTTCAGGTAATTGGCCTTATGCGTGATTTGCACAAGCCCACGCCCCAGCCACGACTTGCTTTCGGCATCTTTGCGCCAATAAGGTTTTTTTACCCACGGCAACTTCCCCGCTATAAAAGCCTTATCCAGAAGGGTGATGGCGGCCGCGTCGCTGGTGGCGCGCGTTTCGCGCACAGGTTGCATGGTGCGGGCGGTCTCATGGAAGGCGGTCGCCAGCATATAGGCCAGCCAGCGATCATCCAGATGAGAGGCTTCTGCTTCCCATTTGTCGAGAATGGCGGTGAGGCCAGCCACTTGCGAAGGTGTAATCTTTCCCCCAAGCACCTCAGTGCGGAGGGTGTCGAAGAAGTGTTTACGATTGATGCCGGCCATGAGCCCCCCTTTTGAGTTGCATGTGAATCGTCTTATGCTTGAACGAGGGTAGTTTGTACCGTTCGTCCGCAGAGAGAATAGTTTTTCAACCCAAAAGAACAATAACGACGTTCTTGTTCTGTGTGTTTTGGGGGAAGGCGTGACATTTTTAACCGCCTGTTAACTGCGTTTCCGGACTCTGCCCACTCAGAGGCATCGCAAGCGCGCGGGGCCTGTTTTTCCCTTGCAGAACCCTACCCACCCATGAACACCGGCTTCGCACATCCGTTCACGCGCACTGATCGCTCGCCGCTCGCCATGTGGTGGTGGACCGTGGATAAATTGACGCTCGGCTTTGTGCTGCTGCTGATTTTTGCCGGGCTGGTCTTCTCGTTTTCGTCGTCGCCGGTGGCCGCGCCCAAGGTCGGCATCGCCAACGAGTTTTATTTCACCCAGCGCCACGTGCTCTTTGCCTTCGCCTCGGTGGGGCTGATGCTCGGCATTTCGATGTTTTCCCTGAAAGGCGTGAAGCGCGCCAGCGTCGCCATCTATGGCGGGGCCATCTTCGTCATGGCCATGCTGCCGCTGATCGGGCATACCTCCAAGGGCGGCCGGCGCTGGCTCGACCTGGGTTTCTTCAGCCTTCAGCCGTCGGAGTTTCTGAAACCCGCCCTGATCGTACTGGTGTCGTGGATGTTTGCCGAAGGGCAGAAGGGCAAGGGCGTCCCCGGCGTCACCATCGCCTTTTGCCTCTATGCTGTGTGTATCGCTCTGCTGCTGATCCAGCCCGATGTGGGGCAGTCTATCCTGATCACCGTCGCCTTTGGGGCCTGCTTCTATATTTCCGGTGTGCCGATGCGCTGGATTGTCGGTTTGTCGGCGGCGGGGGTGACCGGCTTTGCCAGCCTCTACTTCATCCTGCCGCACTTCCGCGACCGCATTAAAGACTTTATCGACCCGGACGGCGACCGTTTTCAGGTCGAGCGCGCCGCGGCGGCCATCGCCAACGGCGGCCTGACCGGTACGGGCGTCGGCGAAGGCACCATGAAACGCCTGATCCCCGACATGCACACCGACTTTATCTATTCGGTGGCGGCCGAAGAATATGGCCTGTGGATGTCGCTGCTGCTGATCGCCATCTTCGCTTTTGTGGTGTTGCGTGGCCTGTGGAAGGCCATGGCCATGCCCGACGCCTTTCGTCAGATTGCCACATCGGGCCTGTATATCCTGCTGGGGATGCAGGTGCTGATCAATATCAGCGTCAACTTGCAGGTCATTCCGCCCAAGGGCATGACCCTGCCGTTCATCTCTTATGGCGGGTCGTCGCTTATGGCGATGGGGCTGACCATGGGGCTGATTCTGGCCCTGACGCGCAAGCGCCCGGCAGAAGTTGAACCGGACGATCATACGCAGTGGTGAATCCACTCACGAAACCGTTTGCCGCTGGTGCGGCTGCACGGTTTCGTGGCAATCAGTATTGGCAAATCCGGCTCGGGACGGCCCGTCGCCGGATTTGACATTTTTAGTTGATTTGGAGCCTGCCTTGGCCGCGAAGAAAAAGCAAAAACCCCTCTCCGAAACGCCGCTGGCCGTGGTGGCTGCCGGGGGGACGGGCGGGCATATGTTCCCGGCTGAGGCGCTGGCGCGTGAATTGATCGCGCGCGGCTGGCAGGTGGTGCTGGCCTCCGATGCGCGCGGCGCGGCCTATGCCGAGAAATTCCCGGCCATTGAGCGTCTGTCGCTGGAGGCCGCGACCTTTAAGCGCGGTGATGTGATTGGCATGGCGAAGGCGGCGCTGAAAATCTTTACCGGCACGCAGCAGGCGCGCAAGGCGTTCAAGCGCCTCAAGCCCTGGGCGGTGATCGGCTTTGGCGGCTACCCTTCCTATCCAGCCCTGATGGCGGCTCTGTCGCGCAAGGATGTGACGCTTCTGCACGAACAGAATTCGGTGCTGGGGCGTTCCAACCGTCAACTGTGTGCCAAGGTCGATGCGGTGGCCTGCGCCTTTCCGGTGCTGAAAATGGCCCCGGCTGTGCTGGAAGGGCAGGTTCAGGTGGTCGGCAATCCGGTGCGTCCGGACATCCGCGCCCTTTATGAGCAGCCCTATCCGCCCATCGACAAGGAGATCCGCCTGCTGATCACCGGCGGGTCGCAGGGGGCGAAGATTTTGTCGGAGACGGTGCCGCAGGCGCTGGCGCTTTTGCCGGTGTCGCTGCGCATCCATCTGCGCGTCGAACAGCAGACCCGCGCCGAGCAGATCGACTTTGCGCGTAAAACCTATGCCGAGGCCGAGATCGAGGCCGAGGTCGCGCCCTTCTTCGACAATATGGCTGAGCGGCTGGGCCGCGCCCATATCGTTATTGGTCGTTCCGGCGCTTCGACCTGCTGCGAACTGGCTGTGGCGGGCAAGCCGTCCCTCCTGATCCCGCTGAAAATCGCCGCCGACGATCACCAGACGCATAACGCCGCCGTGCTGAAAGAGGCCGGCGCCGCCATAGTGCTGCGTGAAGAGGATGTAACGGTCGAAAGCCTGAGCGAAGCCATCCGCGCCCTGATCGAAGAAGGGGCAGAGGGGCTTGAAACACGCGCCGCTGCTGCCAAATCGGTGGCGCGCCCCGACGCGGCCCAGCTTCTGGCCGATCTGGTTGAGCGCACGGTGAAGCGCAAGAGAGCCGAATAATTGTTTCCTTATCCGCATGATCGCTAGATCGGGATGATTTTTAGAGTGACGGGGCTTCCCATGTTTTTTGCGCGTAACCGGCTCGATGCGGGCTTTGTCCAGAAGACGCTGTTCTTGCTGATGGTGGTGGGTTTAAGCCTTCTGGCGTTCAAGCTGATCGGCATCTGGCTTCTGGTCTTTGGGGCGGTGGTGGTGGCGACCGTGCTGCGCGCCACGGCGGAGCCGCTGGTCAAGTATCTGAAGCTCAAGGATAACTGGGCGGTGTTGCTGGCGCTTGTGTTCCTTGTGTCGTTTCTGTCGGCCTCCGGCTGGCTGTTCGGCAGCGAGATTGTGCGGCAAACCAATAACCTGTCGCGCGAACTGCCCGAAGCCTGGGCACAGCTTCAGGAACGCCTGCGCGCCTCAGAGGCCGGGGCTACGGTGCTGGATCAGATCAATAATCTCGGTCAGCAGGCGTCGGGTGTGCTGTCTCTGGTGCCCAAGATCGCCGGGGAAATCGCCTCTTCGATTGCCAATCTGGTGGTGGTGGTGGTTGCGGGCATCTTCATGGCCATGCACCCGCGCAGCTATCGCGACGGGGTGGTGCGCCTGTTCCCCAAATCGCAGAAGGACCGTGTGCGCGACGGCCTGAACCTCAGCGGCAAGGCGCTGCGTCTGTGGCTTTTGGGGCAGTTGTTTTCGATGGTGCTGGTGGGGTCGCTGACGGCCATCGGGCTCAGCATTGCGGGGGTGCCCTCGGCGGGGGCGTTGGGTTTGATGTCCGGTCTGGCGCAGTTTGTGCCGATCGTCGGGCCGGTGGTCTCAGCGGGGCCTGGGCTGCTGCTAGCGGCGTCAGAAAATATGACGACCTTTGTGGCGGCGCTGGTCATCTATGTTGGGGTGTCGCAGCTTGAGTCGAACATCATCACGCCTATGGTGCAAAAGCACGTCGCGGCCGTGCCGACCGTCATTACGCTATTTGCCGTGTTGGGCTTTGGCTCGCTGCTGGGCCCGTTAGGGGTGCTGTTTGCCACGCCTTTGACGGTGGTGGCGCACACGCTGGTGATGAAGTTCTATGTCGGCGAGGTGCTGGGCGATCACGGCGCCGAGGCCGAGGTGTCGGGGGAGGATGCCTAGATTTTAAATCAGGTAAACTCAGTGTGAATCGTGTTAGGAGATAATGACGTAGTTATCGTCATGTTCGGGTTGCTTTATGTTGGGTTCTTACGAAGAAAACAGACCTGCAATCCCCGCGGAAATCCGGCGGCGTGTATTTGTCGAGGCTGGCCACAGATGTGCCATTCCCACTTGTCGTCACATTGAAGTGGACATTCACCACATTATTCCTTGGCAAAAGTGCAAAGCACATGAGTATGAAAATCTCATTGCTCTTTGCCCAAATTGTCATAGACGTGCCGATAGCGGTGTAATTGATCGAAAATCGCTAAAGTTATACAAGTTTAATTTGCAATTTGTGCATGATAAATATTCTCAAATCGAAATGGATTTGCTTTTTGAGCTTTATAATGCCGCTTCCGATCAATGTCAGCCATGGCTCCCATACATGGCGATATTCTTTAAACGTATAATTGAATCAGGATTTGTAGCAATTGCTCGTAGTCTGGACAATGAAGTGCACGTATCTGGTATAAGAAGTGATCCCATATACATAGTTATAACGGAAAAAGGTCGAAATTTTATAAAGGAAATCGGAACGAAAGAAATGTAAAATAATGAACCTACTTTCAATTGGTTCATTTGGATTTTTTGATTTCCGCTTCCGCCCAGATGTCTTCCACGCGGTCTTCGACAAAGCCGCTCGCTTCGGCCTTATCGAGCATGTCGCGCAGGCGGTCTTCGGCGGCCTGTTTTTCCTCATCGCGGCGCACCAGATCGCGGAAATATTCGCTGACATTGTTATAGTCGCCCTGTTCGACGCGGCGCTGAACGGTTTGCGCCATGCGATCGGTCATGGAGATGGAAAACTTGGCCATGGGATGCTCCTGTGTTTCACCCAAAGTAGCATCAAATCCGATTTATTCCCATCTGATCCGATGGCGTAGCGCTCAAAAAATCCTCCGTGACACCTTTGTCGCTGTGTTCTAAAGCAGAACACCTTTCATTTTGCCCCGCGAGTCCACGCCTCCATGATTGCACCTGCCAAGCTCCGTCCCACGCCCTTCGACCTCGGTCCCGTGCACTTTGTCGGCATCGGCGGCATCGGCATGAGCGGCATCGCCGAAATCATGATCAAGATCGGCTATAAGGTGCAGGGGTCGGACGCCAAGGCCTCGGCCAATACCGAGCGTCTGCAAAAGCTGGGGGCCAAAATCTTTATCGGCCACGAAGCCGCGCATGTCAGCGACGACGTGTCGGCGCTGGTCTATTCGACCGCGGTTAAACACGACAATCCCGAAATGGTCGCGGCGCGGTCCCGTCGCATCCCGCTGGTGCGGCGCGCTGAGATGCTGGCGGAGCTGATGCGCCTGCAATTTTCCATCGCGGTCGGCGGCACGCACGGCAAGACGACGACGACCTCGATGGTGGCGGCGCTGCTCGACGCCGGCGGGCTGGACCCCACCGTGGTCAATGGAGGAATCATCAACGCCTATGGCACCAATGCCAAGGTCGGCGACGGCGACTGGATCGTGGTTGAAGCCGATGAGTCCGACGGCTCCTTCCTGCGCCTGAAATCGACTCTGGCCATCGTCACCAATATCGACGCCGAACACCTCGACCACTGGGGTGATTTCGAAGCCGTGAAGAAGGGCTTTGTCGATTTCGTCGAAAACATCCCCTTCTATGGCTTTGCCGCCGTCTGCGTCGATCACCCGGAAGTGCTGGCGCTCACGGCCAAGGTCGAAAACCGCCGCCTGATCCCCTATGGCGTCTCGCCGCAGGCCGAGGTGCGTTGCACCAATATCGACTTCGGCCCGGAAGGCGCGACCTTTGATGTGGTCTTCTCCCCTGTGGGCGTGGAACCCTTCACCTGGGCCGGTCTGAAACTGCCCATGACCGGCAACCACAATGTGTCCAACGCCACCGCCGCCATCGCCATCGCCCGCGAACTGGGCGTCTGCGAGGCCGATGTGCGCAAGGGGCTGGGGGCATTCGGTGGCGTCAAGCGCCGCTTCACCACCACGGGCGTCGTCAACGGCGTTCGCATCATCGACGATTATGGCCACCACCCGGTCGAAATCGCCGCCGTGCTCAAGGCCGCGCGTCAGGTGACGCAGGGCAAGGTCATAGCCGTGGTTCAGCCGCACCGCTATACCCGGCTGCGCGACCTGATGACCGAGTTTTCGACCTGCTTCCACGACGCCGATAAGGTGATCGTCGCCGACGTCTATTCAGCGGGCGAACAGCCGATCGAGGGCGTCAGCAAAGATGCGCTGGTCGAAGCCCTGCACCGCCACGGTCACCGCAACGCTGTTGGCCTCGACGGCCCGGCGGCGCTGGCGGGCCTTGTGGCCGCTGAGGCGAAGGCCGGGGATCTGGTCGTCTGTCTGGGGGCGGGCGACATCACGCAATGGGCCTACGCACTTCCGGCGCAGTTGGAAGGGCTGACGGGGTAAAGACGCATGACGGGATATTGGAGACTTATAGAACCTTACTGGGAAAAGGTAAGCATTTACGACGGCTATGATGTTTTCCGGAAGGCTTTCGATACTCTTCCTGAAAGCTCGCAGCATTTATTCGCCGCACATTGGGCTCAAAGTGAAATATGTAACGGTGGGTTTGATCAGTTTTTCGGCAATTCCACCGGGGTATTGGCATTAGAAGCGATTGAGGGCTTCGAAGCTTTAGGGATGCCAAAAATCGCAGCCTTGCTGAATCATTCGGTTGATATGCTCGGTGAAACCTACCCTCATGATCGGGAAGAGCGTCTGGAGAGACTTGAGTCGTTGAGCGAAGGTTTTGAAGATGGGGTGTTTTTCGATCTCATAGATACGGAAGCGGGTGGATTTAAAATTGCTGCCGACCTCTACGCAAGTAAAGTCCTCAAGTAACAACAATCTATTGGAAAGCCCTAACTTGACGTTTTCTTCCACTATCTGTACCGACACTCTCCCCGCCGTGCGCGGCAAGATCGTAAAGCAGGCCGAACTGGCCCCGTTTACGTGGTTCCGCGTTGGCGGTCCGGCGGATGTGCTGTTCCTGCCCGAAGATGAGGCCGATCTGGCCACCTTCCTTAAAGGGATCGACCCCGCCGTGCCGGTGACGCCGATCGGGGTGGGCTCGAACCTGCTGGTGCGCGATGGCGGGCTGGAAGGCGTCGTCGTGCGTCTGGGGCGTAACTTCGCGCAGGTCGAAGCGCGCGCCAATAACGAAATCTATGCCGGGGCCGCGGCGCTCGATGCGCAGGTGGCGAAGGTCGCGGCGCAAAACGGCATTGCCGGGCTGGAGTTTTACCGCGGCGTGCCCGGCACCATTGGCGGGGCCATCGTCATGAACGCGGGCTGCTATGGTGCGGAAACCAAGGACGTGCTGGTCGAAGCCTATGCGCTCAACCGCGCCGGTGAGCGTGTGACCCTCAGCCTGGCCGAGATGGGATATGCCTATCGCCACTCAGACCCGCAGGACCTGATCTATGTCGGCGCGCTCTATCGCGGCACGGCGGATACGGTCGAGGCGGTGACGGAGCGCATGGACGCCATCACCGCACGCCGCGAAACCACCCAGCCGATCCGCGAAAAGACCGGCGGTTCGACCTTCAAAAATCCGGAAGGCCATTCGGCGTGGAAGCTGGTCGATGAGGCGGGCTGGCGCGGTAAGCGCTTTGGCGGGGCCAAGTTCTCGGAGCTGCATGCCAACTTCATGATCAATGCCGATAATGCCACAGCCGCCGATCTCGAAGGGCTGGGCGACACGGTGCGCGCCGAAGTCAAGCAGAAGTTCGGCATCGACCTGCACTGGGAAATCAAGCGTATCGGGCGCCGTTAATATCTCCTCCCTGTCGCGCAGCGATGGGGAGGGGGACCATCAAGCGTAGCGCAGATGGTGGAGGGGGATAGCGCCCAAATTCAGATCATGCTGATACATTTGGTGTCATACCCCTCCGTCATTTTTCGCATCAGCTCAAAATGCCACCTCCCCATCGCTGCGCGACAGGGAGAAGGGAGGCCCAAATGACCGATCTTCCTCTCATCATGGGCGTTATCAATGCCACGCCGGACTCGTTTTCCGACGGCGGGGCCTATGATCCGGTGGCGCAGGGCCTGCATCTGATCGCCGAAGGCGCCGATGTGCTCGATATCGGTGGCGAATCCACCCGTCCCGGCGCGGAGCCCGTATCGGCTGCCGAAGAGATCGCCCGCGTCGTGCCGGTCATTGAGGGCTTACGCGCCCAATGGTCCGGTCCGCTCAGCATCGACACGCTGAAACCCGACGTAGCGCGCGCGGCCTTTGCCGCCGGGGCGACGATATGGAACGACGTGACGGCGCTCAGCCACAGCCCCGACAGCCTGACGACTGCCGCCGAACTGCAAGGGCAGGTCATCCTGATGCACATGCAGGGTGAGCCGCGCACCATGCAGACCGCACCGCACTATGACGATGTGGTGGCGGAGGTTGAAACCTACCTGCTGGGCCGGGCCGAGGCCGCCATTCAGGCGGGCGTGGCGCGTGAACACATCTGGCTTGATCCCGGTATCGGCTTCGGCAAGACGCTGGACCACAATCTGAGCCTGATCCGCGCCACGCCGCGTCTGGCTTCGCATGGCTTTCCGTTGCTGATGGCCGCATCGCGCAAGCGCTTTATCGCGGCGCTCGAAGAACGCGAAGGCGTGCCCCCGTCGAATGCCACGCAGCGTATCGGCGGCACCCTGGCCATCCATCTTTATGCGGCGCAAAACGGCGCGCGCATGGTACGCGTGCACGACGTGGCCGAGATGCGTCAGGCCTTGCGTCTGTGGGCCGCGCTCGCCTGACACGCGAAGTCCGGTTACGCCTGCAACGGTCCTATGTCTTTGAAATGTAACACTCAGCCCTTTTCGTGCAAAAAAGGCGACCAAAGCGGCGTGAAACGGCTTTACAGCCCCGCCGGGTCCGGTGTTAACCTTTCAGCGTGCGCTGCGGGATAGGTGCGCGCAGGGGAAAATCGGTAGAATTATGATGAAGCGGGTCCTGACGAAGAAGCCTCAGTTCAGCAAGACCGTATTGCCGGATCGGCAAAAGCGTAATCTGAAGTTCAGTCACGCGCCGCAGGAGGTCGAGGTCGGCGTCGATGCGGGGCCGCAGATCCTCAGCGGTCCGGTTGAGATGGAGGTGCCCACCTATGAGTGGGTGACCGCCGAAGAACCCACGCCGCCGGCCGTGATTGCGCAGCAAAGCCGCAATCTGTTCCAATGGATCGTCGCTATTGTTCTGCCGGTGGCCGCGCTTGGTGTCATCGCCCTGTCCGTGGTGGCTCTGGCGCAGGCCGGTGGCTATGACGCGGACTTTATTGCTTCACGACTGAAGTAATCAGTTGATCTGCGCGTAAATATCGAAGGCGGCGCTGAAGTCCGGGTTGCGGATCACCGTGCCGCAGGTCAGCGCATAATCGCCGGGATCCAGCATCAGATAGGCTTCGGGCACCAGAGGCAGGAAAAAGTCTTCGCCCTGACGCGTCCCCACCAGTGACAGCACCAGCCCTTCCTTACGATTGGCGCGGATAACGCGTCCGCCGATCAACTCAAAGCTCAGCAGTTCGTCATTGGTGCCGATCTGATTGAGACGCACGACCAGCATCTTGCCCAGCAGAACGCGCACCATCGGATCCGAGGCCTCGGCAAAGGCTTCAGGGACCAGTTCGTTCCAGCGGGAGTCGTCGGTGTTTTCGTTCATGGTCACAGCTTACGAAATCGCGGCACGATCTCACCGTCACTATCGACCGATTCGCTGAACATGGCCAAAGGCCGCACCCACAGGCGTGCCGGATCGGCCTGAGTGACGGGGGCATAGAGCACCAGCACCTCTTCGGTTTCGGAGTGGGTGACGCAGCCGTACACCACGTAATCCTTGCCTTTGTAGTGGCGGTACAGGCCGGTGGCGAGGGCGCTGGGGTAGTCGGCGATCGGGCGGGTCATGTCAGATCCTTGCGTTGCGTGCTTTCCTTAGCCGGGCGCGCAGATTAAGGAAAGGGTATCCATCTCACGGAGGTCTCCATGCGTCGCGTACTGATCATTGCCGGTTCGGACCCGTCGGGCGGGGCGGGGATTCAGGCCGATCTGAAGACCGTCACCTGCCTGGGTGGCTATGCCATGACGGCGATCACCGCCCTGACCGTGCAGAACACCCTGGGCGTCAGCGACGTCATGCCGGTGCCCAAAGCGCTGATCACGGCGCAGGCCGAAGCCTGCCTGAGCGATATCGGGGCCGATGCGGTGAAGACGGGGATGCTGGGGACGACGTCGGTGGTCGAAACCGTCGCCGCCCTGCTCGATAAGGCGGGGGTGTTTGCGGTGGTCGATCCGGTAATGGTGGCCAAGGGCGGGCATCCGCTGTTGCCCAATGAGGCGATTGACGCCATCCGTAAGCTACTCATTCCGCGGGCGGGGCTGCTCACCCCCAATGCGCCGGAGGCGGCGGTTCTGACCGGCATTGAGGTGGTGGACGAAGCCTCTCAGCAACGCGCCGGTGAGGCGCTGCTGAACATGGGGGCAAAGGCCGTGCTGATGAAGGGCGGCCACATTGATGGCCCCGAAGTGGTCGATTGGCTACTGTGGGAAGAGGATGCGCGGCGCTATGTCTCCGAACGCATCGAGACGCGGCATACGCACGGTACGGGCTGCACCCTGGCCAGCGCCTGCGCGGTGCTGGCGGGGCCGGATCGCTCTCTGGGCGACAGCGTTGAACTGGCGCGCGACTATGTGATGGGGGCGATTATCACTGCGCCGAATCTGGGCGGCGGGCATGGGCCGCTCAGGCACAACTGGGTGCTGTGAGCGGGTCAGATGCGCCCCCTTAGGGTATGGGGGGACAGAAGGGGACGCATCCCGTTGGGGGCAGTGTTCCCGGCTGCCCCCCGACCTTCAGGCAGAGCGGTTTAAACGCTCCGCCCGAAGTTTTTAGCGACGCCAGGCGGTGTCGCGGTCGTTACGCTCCCAGTGGAGCTTTTGTTCAAAGCGGTCCAGACGGTAGCTGAGATTGGCCATTTCCTGACGGTCGATGCCGCGGCCCGAACGCTCATACTGATAGGACAGGCGCTCGATACCGTTCAGTTCGCTGCTGAGGCGGCCGAATTCGCTGCGCGTCAGGCGGCCCGAACGGCGGCCCATGTCGAGGCGGTCTTCGAGGCGGTCAATACGCGCATCGACACGGTTGTCGCGGTAGTCGCGGATATCTTCGCGGCGGTCATAACGGTCATATCGGTCAGAGCGGTCGTAACGGTCATAACGGTCGTATTGGCCGGCGGCGAAGGCGGGGGTGATGGCGGTCAGGCCGACAATGGCAACGGCGGCGGCGGCGATGGTCTTGAGCTTGGTCATCTGGCTTTCTCCTTTGGTCTTCAGGTCTTTGGGGTCAGGTGTGACGCTGTGGATCAGCGTTGAGACCTTTATAAAAGCCGCCACTCGAACCGAACCTGAACGGTGCGGTTCATTTTCGGTTCAGGGTTTGCGCCGTCGATTTCCGCTTGCACTTGGGCGGATTTGGCCGCAAAAGCCGCCTGTTTGCGTATATCGCCCGGCGCGCCGCCGGGAGAGACGATGACCGAAAATGAAGGCCTGACCATGAGCGCCAAACCTGCCACCATCCCTGAACGTCCGTGGTTTTCGTCGGGCCCGACAGCCAAACGTCCCGGCTGGACGCCCGAAGCCCTGTCGGGTGCGCCGGTGGGCCGTTCCAACCGCTCAAAGGTGACGGTGGGCCGTATTCGTCAGGCGCTCGACATGACGCGCGAGATTCTGCGCCTCCCCGCCGACTATCAGGTGTTCATGGTGCCGGGCTCCGATACCGGGGCGTTCGAAGCCGCCATGTGGAATCTGCTGGGGGCGCGTAAGGTACAGCTTATGGCCTTTGAAAACTTCGGTCAGTTGTGGGCCGATGACGCCACCAAGCACCTCAGGCTCGATGCCGAAGTGCTGTCGGCCCCCTATGGTGAGCTGCCGGACCTGACGCAGATCGACCCGCAGGCCGATCTGGTCTTTCCGTGGAACGGCACGACCTCCGGCGTGCGGGTGCCCAACAGCGACTTCCTCAACGGCCATGCGGCCCCCGACAGCGGTCTGGTGCTCTGTGACGCCACCTCGGCGGCCTTCTGCATGGACCTGCCGTGGGACAAGCTGGACGTGGCCACCTTCTCCTTCCAGAAGGCGCTGGGCGGTGAAGCCGGGATCGGCGTGCTGATCCTGTCGCCCAAGGCGGTCGAACGCCTCAACACGTTCGATGCGGGCCGCCCCATCCCCAAGGTGCTGCGCCTGAAAAAAGGCAATGCGGCGGACGCGGCCATCCTAGGCGGCGACGCCATCAACACCTTCTCGTTTTTGGTCATCGAAGACTATTTGGATGCTCTGCGCTGGGCGCAGCGCGAAGGCGGGCTCGACGGCCTGATCCAGCGTTGCGACGAAGCGGCCGGCGCCCTGTTTGACTGGGTTGAAAAGACGCCGTGGATCGACTTCGTGGCGGTGGACAAGGCGACGCGCTCGACCACCTCGGTTTGCCTCAAATTCGTCGATCCGGCCATTCAGGCGCTGCCTGCCGAGGCGCAGGCCAAGCTGGCGGCGCGCGTCGGCAGCCTGCTGGAGCTGGAAGGCGTGGCGTTTGACATCACCGGCTACCGCGCGGCCCCTCCGGGTTTGCGCGTCTGGTGCGGCTGCACGGTCGAGGCCGAGGATGTCGAGGCTCTGCTGCCGTGGCTGGAATGGGCCTATGCGGCCGCCGTGGCCGAACTGGGGCTGGTCGCCGCATAAACGCTCAGGCTTCGGGCTTGCCGCTCTTGTCCGCCTTCGGACCAAGATCGGTTACTGCCGTCCCGAAGACCAGCAGCATCATGCCGTAGATGATGTTGCTCGTATCCCCTGAAAACGCTTTGAGCGACAGACAGATACCGCCCAGCACCATGCCGGTCCGCAACACCCACAAGCCCTGCTTGCGGCGCGCCTGCGTGCGCTCGGTCGCGCCCCAGATCATCCCCCCTAAGCCCACCAGCACAAATAGTCCGGCCAATATCGTCAAAAATGCCCACATGTCAGCACCCTCCTTGTGTCAAGGAAGCTTGACACAGGGCGACGATTTGGTCAAGCGACCTTGACATATGGCGTCGCGGCGGCGGGGAGTCGGGAATAACCTGCGTTCGCCTCATTTTACGGGTTACCAAGCCCGGTGTTTAAGTTTATAGGCTGCAACCGCCTGAATTTTGAATGTAACGCACCCGGACGATATCCTCTCCGGCGGCGTTTTGCTGCGGAGTAAGAACTTGGCCAATGTGACCGTTGTGGGCGCCCAGTGGGGCGACGAAGGCAAGGGCAAGCTGGTGGACTGGCTGTCCAATCGCGCCGATGTGGTGGTGCGCTTTCAGGGCGGTCACAATGCCGGTCACACCCTGGTGGTCGATGGCAAGGTCTATAAGCTGTCCCTGCTGCCTTCGGGCGTCGTGCAGGGCAAGCTGTCGGTCATCGGTAACGGTGTGGTCGTCGATCCGTGGGCGCTGTTCGATGAAATCGGCCGCGTCGAGGCGCAAGGCTTGAGCATCACGCCCGACCTGCTGGTGCTGGCCGACAATGCCTGCCTGATCCTGCCGATTCACCGCGAACTGGATACGGCGCGCGAAGCCGCCGCGGGCGCGGGCAAGATCGGTACGACGGGTCGCGGCATCGGTCCGGCCTATGAGGACAAGGTGGGGCGTCGCGCCATCCGCGTCGCCGATCTGGAAGATTTTGACGGTCTCGATGCCAAGATCGAGCGCCTGTTGACCCACCACAATGCCCTGCGCAAGGGGCTAGGGCTGGCCGAGGTCGATACGGGTGCTTTGATCGCCGAGCTGAAGGCCATTGCGCCGCGCCTGCTGGCCTTCGCCAAGCCCGTCTGGTACGTGCTGGACAAGGCGAAGTCGGAAGGCAAGCGCATCCTGTTTGAAGGGGCCCAGGGCGCGCTGCTCGACATCGACCACGGCACCTATCCGTTCGTCACCTCGTCCAACACGGTCGCCGGTCAGGCCGCTGCCGGTTCGGGCATGGGGCCGCGCAGCGTCGGTTATGTGCTGGGTATCCTCAAGGCCTATACGACCCGCGTCGGGTCGGGCCCGTTCCCGACCGAGCTGTTCGATGACATTGGTGAGCGTATCTCGCGCGTTGGCCATGAGTTCGGCACCGTCACGGGCCGCGCGCGTCGCTGCGGCTGGCTGGATGCGGTTCTGGCGCGTCAGTCCATTGCCATCAACGGTATCGACGGTGTGGCTCTGACCAAGCTCGACGTGCTGGATGGGATTGAGACGCTGAAAATCTGCGTCGGCTACAAGGTCGGCGATAAGGTTCTGGACTACCTGCCGGCAGGCTTCAAGGCGCAGGCCGGTATCGAGCCGGTCTATGAAGAACTGGAAGGCTGGTCGGAATCGACTCAGGGCGCGCGTTCGTGGAAGGACCTGCCCGGCAACGCGGTGAAGTATGTCCGCCGCATTGAAGAACTGATCGGCGCACCGGTGGCCTTGCTTTCGACCAGCCCAGAGCGAGAGGACACCATTCTCATGCGTGATCCGTTTGCGGACTGACGGTCGAGTGGTGGCCTCCGGAAATTAAAAAAGCGCGAGAGGACACCATTCTCATGCGTGATCCGTTTGCGGACTGAGGGTTGAGTGCGTGCGGTCCGTTGCACGAGAAAACCCAAGGTTCTGACGGCAATCATTTTTTGCACTGCCGTAAATCCGGTATTTACTCCTCTACCTTAAAGTGTCGTCCAAACACCAAGAGGCAAGGCGTGTACGGTCAAAATCCAGCCACGGCACAAAAGCTCAGAGCGACGCTCAAACTGGTTCTGCTGGTTGAGGCGAATCCCAACTATGCCCGGATGCTCTCGGACATGCTGCGCATGCTGGGAGCCGAGCAGATCAGCCACTATCGCGATCACGAAGAGGCGCTCGATAAGGCCCCCGGTCTTCTCTACACGCTGATCGTCTGTTCGCATCAGGCACCCGAATGCGATGCGCTCGCCTTTACCAAAGGCCTGCGCCGCTCCAACACCTCGTGCCGCAAATCGCCGATCATCACCATCGCGCCTGAAATCACCATGAGCCTGCTCAACGACATCCGCGATTCGGGTGCCGATGAGTTCATGCGCAAGCCCTTTACCTGGGGCGACCTGCAAAAGCGCGTGGAACACGTGGCGCTCAAGGCGCGTCCGTGGATCGAGGCTGTGGGCTATGTCGGTCCGGACCGTCGTCGTTTTAACTCCGGTGACTATAACGGCCCGCGCAAACGCGCCGCCGACAACAAAGATCAGAAGACCGCCCAGATCGAACAGGCTGTGCGCATCCTCAAGGCGGCCTTTGAGCAATATAATAGCGACCCGCTTCAGGCGCGCCGTGCCATGTATGCACAGCTTGAGGTGCTGGTCCCGGCGTGCAAGACGATCGCCAGCCAGAGCTTCCACAACGATGTGCGCACCATCCTGACCCAACTGCGCGAAGAATGGCCGGACCTGAAACAGATTCGCCCCGCCATCCTCAGTCTGGCGGCCTTTATGAAGATCGAAGACCGTCACCCGTCGAACGCGGCCTGATTGATCCGGCCCGCTTGATCCTGATTGCTTTTGCGCATGGCATGGCCTAGCTTCCCTTCAACAATAGAGGGGGAAGACCATGATTACACGTCGCCATCTTTGCGCGGGCTCAGCGGCGGCGGGTCTGGGACTTTGGGCCGGCAGCGCCGCCGCGCAGGCGAAGATCATCCGCGTACCGCTCACCCTGTCGTCCTCCAAAAAGCCGATTGTCGAGGTGGCACTGAACGGTAAGGGGCCCTATCGTTTCATTCTCGATACCGGGGCCAGCCACACCGTCATCCGCGCCAGTCTGGCCTCGGAGCTGGGGCTGGCCGTCGCCGGGCAGGGGCGCAACCGCAGTCTCAAGGGCACCGAATATACGACGCGCTACATAGTCTCAGACGTCACCGTCGGCGGGCATCTGGGGTTGCACGACTGGGAAGTGTTTGCCTCGAAGGGCTTTGAAGCCGCTGAATATGATGGGCTTTTGTCGGCGGACCTGCTGACGCGCCTGCCTTGCCAGCTGGATCAGACGGGGGGCGAGATTCGCTACTATCTGGGGGGTGACATGCCGCTGGACGGCTTTGCCCCGCTCGACAGCTATTACAAGCGCGATATCACCGGTGGTGCGGACAAGGTGCATATTCGTCTGCGCTTTGCTGGGCATGAGCTGGATTGCCTGCTGGATACCGGGGCCAGCCGTCCGCTGTATATCCGCGGCGATTTTGTGCGCAAACACGGCTTATGGGATAAGTATCCGCTGCTGAACGAAAGCGCCCTGACCGGGGTCAATGGCCAGCAGGTCAAGGTGCGCCACGTCGAGGTCAGGGATTTGCAGATCGGCGGCATAGCCGTGCCGCGCCTGCTCGTCGCGCTGGGGGACCCGCATGACCGCGCGGCTTTCGGAGAAGAGGGCGACCGTGCTAAGGGCATTGTCGGCGCGCCCTTCCTGAGCGGTTTCGTGCTGGCCTTTACGGCGCAACGCAGCCTTCAGGTGCGCCGCGTGTCTGCCAGACGATAAGGCCTTCACTGCCGCTTGAGCTGCGAAGGCCCGTCTTGGCTTAACCCTCAGCCGAGGCCATCATCGCCTTTTGCAGCTTTTCAAAGGCGCGGACTTCGATCTGACGCACGCGCTCACGCGACACGCCAAAGCGGTCGGCCAGGT